>JABJJO010000192.1 GCA_018660825.1 Planctomycetaceae bacterium
TGGCAGCAAACAATATCTATGAGTGAAATCCATCATGAATGTGGTGTCGCGGCAATTTATCACATGCCATCAGATGAACCCAGTGAGTTATGTGTAGAACAAGGCCCTGATGAAATATCACGCTTAATGCCGCGCATGCTGTTGGACATTCAAAACCGTGGGCAGCTTGCCGCGGGGATGACAACCTATAATCCCAATCGCGATCAATTAATTGATACCTACAAAGACATTGGTACGGTAAACGAAGTCTTCCGCTTAGCACACCGCGGGAAAAGTGAAGCGTTAATGCAGGAGTATGCGGGGCGAGCTGCTATTGGACATGTGCGTTATGCCACGTGTGGGCAAGAAGACCGCAGCTATGCCCAACCGTTTGAACGCCATCACATCCAAAAGCATAAATGGTTTTCATTTGCCTTTAACGGCCAATTAGCCAACTATGCGGAACTGCGAGATAAGCTCTTAAGTGATGACAACCACCACCTAGCTCGTGAGACAGACACGGAAATCGTCATGCATGAGCTTTCGCGAGAGATGTCGGGCGACCGGAATCCTTCTCTAATCGAAGTCATGCGAAATGTAAGTAAACGTTTTGACGGAGCATACAGTATTGTGCTGCTCAATTCACAAGGTGATATGCTTGTGGCCCGTGATCCCTTAGGGATGAAGCCGGTTTGTTACGCTCGCCGCGGTCCGATGTTTGCCGCTGCCAGCGAAAGTGTAGCGCTACTAAATATTGGATTTGAGCCCAACGAAGTGAAATCTCTCGAACCGGGTCATGCCATCACGATTGTGGATGGCGAATTTTCCGTTGAACAATATGCAGAAACGGTAGGACGAGCACATTGCTTCTTTGAATGGATCTATTTTGCCAACGTTGCCAGCACATTGGATCAACAAAGCGTCTATTTATCTCGAACCGCCCTAGGAGCTGAACAGGCCCGCTTAGAACGCGAAGAAAATCTCTTTCCCATCGATAAAGACACGATTGTCGTACCCGTGCCTGACACCAGTAAAGCGGCCGCGGATTCGATGGCTTATGAATTGGGAGTTCCCTGTCGGGAAGGCTTAATTCGCAATCGATACTCGGGACGGACTTTCATCGAAGGCGGCAAACATCGCCGAAAAAAAGCCGAAACAAAATACACTCCCCTACGAGAAGTCCTTCAAGGCAAGCGAGTTATCCTTGTGGAAGACTCCATTGTCCGCTCAACAACCATGCGCGTACTGTTAGATCGTATTCGAGAATATGGTGGCGCAAAAGAAATACATGTGCGAGTCGCTTGTCCACCAATTATTGCGCCTTGCTTTTATGGTATCGACATGTCAACGATCGGCGAGTTGTTTGCGCCGCACTTTATGGATGGCAATGAATTGACAATAGAAATACAAAACGCGATGGCGCGAGAATTAAAGGCCGATTCGCTGCGATACCTACCGGTAGCATCTATCGCCGCCGCCATTGGATTTGACCGCTCTGAGCTTTGCCAAGCGTGCATTACTGGCGAATACCCGACACCGACTGGGCAACAGTTATACAGCATCGCTATCGACAATGCTAGCAATGGAAACGACAACGCTCGAACGTACGAAGCTGAACCAACCAAAGTCTAGCAAGTACGTCGCACCCCTTCACGCTAAGTATTGGCTCGCTCAAATTCGCTGCGATAAACGGTTTCGTTATGCTTCCTCGTACGGCGTTCAAAATGTGTGCGATAATCCATGTCAAATTCCGCCTGTTGTTCCTGCACATCGTGGGGACCGATGAGCTCGTCAAACTGCGAAATTAGTTCCAATGTCGAATCAAAATAGGCTCGGACATCCGTCCAAAAATGTAATTTCCCCCCCGGTTGGAGGATACGTACGACATCGCCCATAAAACCTACATTTAAAACTCGCCGCTTGTGATGTTTTTGCTTCCACCAAGGATCTGGAAAATAAACATGTACTGCGTGCACCGTCGCTGTCGGTATATATTTATTGCAAAACAGCAGACCATCGCCCTGAAACATCACTGCATTGGCAATGCCAACTCGCTCTAAACGGATCGCCGAATACATGGCGTACTTCTTGCGAATCTCTAACCCAATAAAGTTCCGCGCGGGATTTTCGGCGGCGGTTCGGTTCAGAAACAGACCTTTGCCACTTCCGAGTTCAATCTCCAGTGGATTTTCGGAGCTAAAGAGAGTTTGGATATCCCACTTCTCCGGCAATGCCTTTATTTCGTAATAGTGTTCCGACAAATCAGCTGTCGTTTTTTGCGGTGGTAAAGCACGTCGGCCCATTTCACTTGTCTGCCTATAGCACGGTTCGACTAGGGCTTGTTACGTGAATCCAATTCGGCTCTTAGTAAATCCACCGGAATTGGAATCCCGCGAAGTGTGCCCTCACAGGCCAGATTGCCATTTACCACGCCTTGAAAATCACAGATGATCATACGCTTACGACGAGCTTTAACAAGCCGGCAGATAATTACAAACCGTTCACCTGGTATGACGGGGTCACGAAAGCGAACATTGTCGAGTCCGCCAAAGCCTAACATTTCAGATCCTAGTAAATCGTGCCGTTGTCCAAAATAACTGCAAGCTTGGGCACAGGCTTCTAGCATGACAACACCCGGCATCAGCGGCATTTCAGGCATGTGACCGCGCACCCAGAATTCTTCAGTGGAAATATCTTTGTAGGCAACAAAAATTCCCGCCTCGATATCGTCATGCACGATCGCTGTTAACTGTTCCATTTCAAATCGCTGGGGATTCACTTGACGAATATCATCAATGCCCGCAGCGGGATTATCGAAATCAACCAGCGAAAGATCAATGAATAGGTCTTTGTCTGCCACAATAGCTCTCTCTGTTACAGATCAATATCAAGTTTTGATATGCTTGCGTTTGGCCTTGCGCGCTTTCGAACTAGCGGGACGACGGCCGTGATTGGCCTTTTTGATTTTGTGATGTGGTTTTGCCATGACTCTTTGCTCTCTGTCTAAATCTAATTTAAACACCGTTCGTGGTTTACTTATTACGTGAATAGGCGAGTTAAACGTGATAAATACGGCTGTGTAAATGCACTAACATCGCCAAAGTTGTAAGTCTTCTAGAATATCACGCGATCGATAATATGCAAAGGCACAAACTGGGTCCGTTTGGTTGATTTACCGACCAATTGGTGTATAAGTCAAATGACATACTCTAAATATTGCTTTGATAACTATCGCGAGAATTGACCAAAGTTGGCAACTATCGATGGCGCAGTTACGCTATCTACTGCTTGTAAATCGTGATTCGAACGCCCGTTTACAGTATACGTTTCACCTAGGATTATGGGGGTGGGGGTAACTCGCCATCTTTCAAAGCAGCTTTTATGCAACGTAAAAGTAAAACGAGCATCCTCATCCACTCAATACTAGCCTGTGTTTTAATAGATGCGGACGCGTCCAGTTGGGTGTACAATTACTATCTTGGCGAGATATTCTTAATCCCATGTTCTTACATATCACCAACATTGTTTCCTACGACCTCCGTTTAAGTTCACAAATATCATGTACCTAAAAATGGCTCAACGTTTGTTATTTAAAACCAACAAACGTCTGTTATGGAACCTCGCGTATAAAGCCGGGTTCAAGGGTATCCGGTCTGTGCAGAAACATAAAAAACGTCTTAAGAAGGGCAAATTCTTTCCTCCATTCCTTTATATCTCGATTACCAATAGCTGTAACTTGCGCTGTCAAGGATGTTGGGTTGACGTCGCCGCCAAACAGGAAAAAATCGACGTCGCCAAAATGGACGACCTCATCGGACAAGCCAAAGCAATGGGTAACGCTTTTTTTGGCATCCTCGGTGGTGAGCCTTTTATGCATGGCGAGATTCTGGAAATTCTAGAACACAATCGCGATGTCTATTTTCAAATATTCACCAATGGCCATTTCATTACTCCAGAAGTTGCTCAAGAACTAAAGCGACTTGGCAATGTAACACCCTTGGTCAGTGTCGAAGGTAACGAGATCGTCTCGGACCAGCGCCGTGGTCACTTACAAGTCTATAACCGAACAATGACTGGATTGCAAAACTGTCTCGACGCCGGATTGCTCACCGGTGTCTGCACCAGTGTCTGTCAAACGAACTATGAAGACCTTGTGAGTGATGAGTGGATTGACAACCTGATTGACCTCGGAGTCATGTATGGCTGGTACCACATTTATCGCCCAGTTGGCCCTGACGCCTGCCCGGAGTTAGCCCTAACACCCGAGCAACAAACCAATGTTCGTAAGTTTGTGGTAGAAACACGCGCCCGAAAACCCATCGTCATGGTCGACGCCTACCATGATGGTGATGGTAATGCTCTCTGCCCTGCCGCTACAGGTTTCACGCATCACATTAGCCCTTGGGGTGATATTGAACCTTGCCCGATTATTCAATTTGCATCCGAGTCGATTTATGATGAGCGGCCATTGAAGCAAATATTTAATGAATCCGAATTTCTCACAGACTTCCGAAAAGTTGCCGCTGAAAGTACGCGCGGGTGCATCATCCTCGAACGCCCAGATTTATTGAAAGATCTAGCCGAACGACATGGCGCGCGAGACACCACAATCCGCAAAGAAGCATTGGCGGAACTCGACGACATGGAAATTCGCCCGTCACAATATAACCCCGGCAACGAAATCCCCGAAAAGAACTTGGCCTATCGCTTGGCCAAGAAATTTTGGTTCAACGATTACGGCGCCTATACGCAACATTTCAAAGCCGACGAGTGGATCGATACACGAACCGCAAATCCACAAAAGCCTGTTAAGTAACTCGCTGCTGAAAAATAAGCCCTCCTCTTTGCGATTGTCATGGCAACTACTACCGCATCCATAACAACTTCGCCTCTACATACAGCGTACGAAACCGCTCGAGATTATTTGTTAGATCAGCGCCAGGGAAGGAATCATTGGACCGGACAACTTGCTGCTTCTTCCCTATCGACTGCCACGGCAATCAGCACCTTAGCCCTCGTGCGACAACACTATCAAGCCGCTGCGAACGAACAAGCAGATTTGCCAACAATAAATCAACTCTCACAAACCATCGATAATGGCCTGGCCTGGCTTACAAATCATCAAAATCAAGATGGTGGTTGGGGCGACACCAATCTTAGCTACTCCAACATTGCCACAACACTCTTAGTCATCGCAGCTTTTAAACTGGCCGGCCAAGAATCGTCTAACGTGAAATTACTACAAGCTGCTCAAAAATATGTCGACAACATCGGCATCGAAGAGGGACTGCGAAAACGATATGGAAAAGACAAGACGTTTGCCATTCCCATCCTCGCCAATGCCGCGTTGGCAGGCATGGTGCCCTGGAAAAAGGTAGCAGCACTCCCTTTCGAGCTCGCCTGTTTCCCAAACGCCGTTTATCGATTTCTCCGCCTACCCGTAGTTAGCTATGCCATTCCTGCATTAGTTGCAATTGGCCAAGCACGCTTCTTCCATCGTCGCCCCCGCAATCCTTTAACATGGCTAGTCCGCAAACTCACTGTTAATAAAAGCCTACGTGTTCTCCAGCGCATCCAACCAACGAGCGGGGGATATCTAGAGGCAATTCCACTAACGTCGTTTGTGGCAATGAGCCTCGCAGCGACCGGACGCGCACATCACCCGGTGACGACCCAAGGTGTTAAGTTTTTGATGAGTACGGTTTGTGATGATGGTAGTTGGCCCATCGATTCGGATTTGGCAACCTGGAATACGTCGTTAGCAATCAAGGCTTTAGATCAAAATGAAGCAGATGTCGCGACGCTTGACGCTACGACATGGTTGTTGAGTTGCCAGCATACGGAACGTCACCCGTATACGGGAGCCGATCCAGGCGGGTGGGGCTGGAGTAATTTATCCGGCGCGGTTCCTGATTGTGACGACACACCTGCTGCACTCTTGGCGCTTGACGCCATCCGTCGATCCGATAGTTTTTCCACGATAGATTTTCCCCAATTAACCACTGGCGCCATGGCCGGCATTAAATGGATGTTGAGCCTGCAAAACCGAGATCATGGCTGGCCTACATTTTGTCGAGGCTGGGGCACCTTGCCTTTTGATCGCAGTGGAGCAGACTTAACGGCTCATGTATTGCGAGCCTTGAAAGTCTGGGAGCAGGAGATATTAGCGCCTGGTGGACCATTTCATGGAAAACCAGAAAAGCTCCAACAACTAATCGATAATGCTTTCGCATACCTGCAACGGAAACAAAATAGTGATGGTAGTTGGTTTCCTCTGTGGTTTGGTAATCAAGATCGCAGCGATGAAGAAAATCCTGTTTACGGAACGGCCAAAGTCTTGCTGGCGTATCAGGCATGGGGTAAATCAGAGAGCACAACTGCGCAACAAGGATATCAATGGCTCGTAAACCAAGCAAACAACGACGGCGGTTGGGGTAGCGGTGTCGACAAATCCCGCAATGATGACGGACAATTATGTATCAACTGCTCAGGAAGCAGTGTAGAAGAAACTGCGTTAGCCATAGAAACATTACTGACAGCCCCAAAGTCTGAATTAACTCAAAATACGCTAAATAAGGGACTTGAGTGGATGATTCGTAGTGTAGAGAATGGTAGCTATAAGGACTGCAGCCCAATCGGGTTCTACTTCGCGAAGCTGTGGTATCATGAACGTTTATATCCAGTCATCTTTACGGTTTCTGCTTTAGGTGTTGCAATGCAACGATTGAATCAACAAAACAAACAGAATTAATCGACACATACGCAGCAAATAAATGTTCAAGCATTAACCGGTTCTAGAACATCGACACACGTATTATCAACGAATAAACACTCAAGGATTTTGACTTTGGCTTCTGTATCATCAACTGGTGACGACACTAAGGTACCAGCTGACATAGCCCCACCAACACGTAAATCGGGGCGCCGCAAAACATCTCACCTCAAACAGGTGCCAGAACCGCAATCACTGCGCGATGAAATCCGTGACCGCTGTCGTGAAATTACTAACAAAATTGATAAATCTCGTCCAATGACGAAAGATGAGATGGAAGTCGTTGTGCGACAAATTCTAGACGAAATGGAACTCGAAGAACATTTCATCGGTTGGACCATGGTTATGTTCGCGTCGGAATTCTGGCGAGACCAAGTAGCCGCTGTTCCACCCTCGCGGCGATTATTCCTGTTGCCACATTGCCTAAAACACTCAGAAGGCTGTCCAGCAGACTACGATCAGTTCGGTCTGGACTGCAAAACTTGTGGCGCCTGTAGCATTGCGGATTTTCGCGGACTGGCCGAGGACTTAGGCTATCGAGTCTTAGTTGCTGAAGGATCACCGATCGTCCTCAAGATTATAGTTTCTGGTTATGTCGACGCCGTCGTCGGAGTTGCTTGCCTCAACGTGCTTGAAAAAGCGGTTGATAAAATATTACTTGCCGGCATCCCTTGTATGGCCGTACCGCTATTGTCCGATGACTGTCGTAACACTTCCGTTGATGAACGATGGGTCGATGAGATGATCCGCTTGGAATATGACAATTCCACACCACAGACGTGTACCTATATGCATTTGATGCGAGCATCTGCGGCGTTGTTTGATCCCGATACGCTTGAAGAGCTTATCCCCCGTATCCGCGGAACGATGCGCATCGCCGAACACTCCAGTGCCGCGGACTTAGCAGCCATGGACCCCATCGGAGCGACCGAAGCCGTCGCCTATGATTTCCTGAGCAAAGGCGGTAAACACTCGCGTCCTTTTATCACTCTAGCAACCTACGATGCCTTGACGGGTGGGCGAGCCACACAACGTGACGGTGACAAAACGATCGCCAGTTGGACAAATTCGGTTAAACGCACAGCGATGTCAATCGAAACGTTTCACAAAGCATCACTTGTCCATGACGATATCGAAGACGATGACCCGTTTCGCTATGGCGAACAAACGATTCATAATCGCTATGGAACACCCACCGCTATTAATATCGGCGACTATTTAATCGGCATGGGGTATCGCTTCGTTAGTACCGAATCACGAACGCTCGGAGCTGATGTAACAGCTGATATTTTAGATGTTTTAGCAGCAGCACATACTCGCTTGTCCGAAGGACAAGGCGCGGAATTATTATGGCGCGATGCCTTAGATAAACGCCTCAAACCTATAGATGCCTTGAAAATATATGCTCTAAAAACATCCCCAGCATTTGAAGCGGCGATGTTATCGGGCATCCGTATGGCACAGCCCATCGATGACTATCGACAACCCGTTAAGCAGTTCGCACGGAACTTAGGTGTCGCTTTTCAAATTCTCAATGACCTCTCGGACTGGCAAGGCGATGACTTCAATAAAATGGAAGCGGGCGGAGATGCACTTGGTGGCCGACCTACCCTGCTACACGCTCTCGCGCTAGAAGCGTTAAATGAAACGGAACAAACTGAGCTACTTGAACTAACAACCCACGGATCCCATGCACCCGCCGAGCGCGTTCAACGAATCAAACGTTTATATGAGAAAGCTGGAGTGTTTGAACTGGCCGATCGCTTGATCGACAAACACCAAGCTCGCGCCGAAGCGGTAGCCGATGATATCCATCCCGAGGACCTGCGTCGTTTGATGTATTTCCTCATCGATTCGATTCTGGACCGACCCGAAATTTCGGTGCCACAAGTTACAACCATACCGATTGACAGTCATGCAGCAACCACACAAGCAGTCGCGCCAACAGATGCCATCAACGACTAATGCATAGTGAATCGCTCGCCTGCCGCCCTTCTATCCCACCCGAAAATACTTAAACCTAAACCCTATCTATTGTGACCCAGCAAATCCCAGCTCCGGATCTTGAAACACTGCTTAGTCTTTTCTACCAAGACATTGCCCAGTTTGGCACGATAGCAGCAACCCCAGCCGATGCTATGCCTGCCGTAGCGCGAAAATTATTGGACCACGAACACCACATGACGGTAACCGTAGAGGACTACCATAATTGTGAAGTCGATGTTCAAGTGCTGGAGACATTGTTCGACGGGCAGGCTTACAGCCGTAAAATTTTACTAACAAAACAAACCGATAGTACGGTCGTCCAGTTCGGTATTGTGCGCTTGCATTTTGAGTTCCTCGCGACCCATGTACAACAAGAAATCATGGCGGAAGAAACGCCACTTGGTAGAATCTTAATTAACCATAACGTGCTGCGGCGTGTCGAATTGTCGCAACTGTGGAAAATCCAAGTGGGTCAGGATTTAGCTGAGCTATTCCGCATTACACCTGACACAATCGTTTATGGTCGTACGGCGTGGATCTATTGTAATGGGGAACCAGCCATCGAACTGCTCGAGGTTGTCACACCTGCGCCTTAAGATAACTACACTCAATTAACCAACATCCCTATCTCGTTTTGAACACTATGACAGCACCCGCTTTTAAAGACGAATATGATTGCATCGTCATCGGCGCCGGTCCGGGCGGATGTGCTACTGCGGCAATGGTCGCACAAGCGGGATACGAAACGCTGTTGATTGAACGCGAAAAACTACCACGATTCCACGTGGGTGAATCGCTAATGCCTGAGGCATTCTGGTGTTTTGAACGACTCGGTATGCTCGATAAAATGCGGGAAAGCGATTTTATCCGTAAAAAAAGCGTGCAGTTTGTTAGTCACAGTGGCCGAGAATCCAATCCCTTTTTCTTTGAAAAGCATGACCCCCGAGAAAACTCTACGACGTGGCAAGTTGAGCGAGCGGAGTTTGACAAGATGCTATACGACAATGCTGCCGAGCATGGCGCTGATTGTCGAGATGAAACCCGAGTGTTGGATGTGCTTTTTGATGGTGACCAAGCAAACGGAGTGACCCTGCAAACAAGTGACGGTAACCCCCACTCTATCGCTTGCAAAGTCGTCGTGGATGCGACTGGTTTGAGTGCCTTATTGGCAAATAAAATGAATCTCAAGCAAGATGATCCTGATTTGCGTAAGATCGCCATTTGGTCCTATTTTGAAAATGCCGAGCGCGAAACAGGGCCTCACGGTGGAGCAACCATCATCTTGCATACTGAGAAAAAAGATTCTTGGTTTTGGTTTATCCCGTTGCGCAATAACATTACGAGCATTGGAGTGGTCGGAAATCGCGACTATATGCTAGAAGGTCGCGGTAAGCCAGAAGAAATTTTTGCCGCGGAGTTGCAGTTATGTTCCGCGATGCAGGGGCGGTTGGACAAGGCAACGATAACCGACAAATATCGGGTTGCGCGTGAATTTTCTTACACGACTAGCCAACAGAGCGGCCCTGGGTGGGTTCTAGTCGGCGACGCCTTTGGTTTTATAGACCCCATTTATAGTTCCGGTGTTTATTTTGCTTTGAAGTCGGGACTCCTCGCGAGCGATGCTATCGTAGCAGGATTACAAGCCGATGACGTCTCCGGCGAACAGTTGGGGAATTGGATCGCCGAATACGGCGCGGGGACCCAGTGGATTCGGAAACTAGTGGATGCTTACTACGTAAATCCTTTCAGCTTTGGCCAGTTTTTGAAAATGCACCCGCAATATACGGGCGCTCTAACCGACCTGCTAATCGGTCGTATTTTCCACGAAGGGGCTGGCCGGATTTTTGACGATATGGACCCTGCCATCCAAGCAGCAACTGCCGGCAAACACGAATAACTTCCAAACAATCTATTCGTGGTCGAAACATAAAAACTCGCCGCCGGCAGCCCCCTATAGTGATCGATTACGTTAAACTAGTTGTTTGGCTTTGGTAACTCCAAAATCCTTTCGATGAGAATAAATCCTATGAGTAAACGTTGTGGAAAATGCATCATCATCGGGCTCGTTTGCCTGTTGATCGTTCTGCATCACGATATCTGGAACTGGGAGAATAAGGACCCTATCTTTGGATTCATGCCCGTTGCTTTGGCATGGCATGCTGGAATTTCAATCGGCGCCAGTCTAGTTTGGTATCTGGCAACTCGGATTGCTTGGCCCACCTTCGAAGACGATGAACCGATATCCAGCATGACTTCGGAGGATGCTTAAACATGACACAACTAATCATTATCTCTATCTATTTAGCATTACTGTTAGGGCTCGGTTTCTTTTCTAGCAAACTGTTTCGTGGTACGAGCAAGGACTATATGCTCGCGAGCCACAGCATCGGACCGTTCATGTTACTGATGTCCTTGTTCGGCACAACAATGACCGCCTTTGCGCTCGTGGGGTCAACCGGCGAGTCATTTAAAGAAGGTGCTGGCGTCTATGGACTACTCGCATCCTCGAGCGGAATCATCCACTCACTCTGTTTTTTCGTCTTGGGTGTTAAGTTGTGGAGCCTCGGCAAGAAACATGGCTACACCACTCAAATTCAATTTTTTCGCGATCGACTTGAAAGTGATCGTATCGGGATCCTGCTATTTCCAATCCTTGTTGGTCTTATTATTCCTTACTTGCTCATCGGTGTAATGGCGTCGGGAACAGTAATCAACAGTATCACCGAAGGCGCCTTTACCACTATTTTTGCCGAATATGACTACGGCATACCGCCTTGGATGGCTTCATTGGTCATTTGCCTCGTCGTGCTTATTTACGTTTTCTTTGGAGGGATGCGTGGAACTGCCATTGCAAATACCGCACAAACTATTGTGTTTATGATTCTCGGCTTGATCACATTTGTCATCATCTCCGACAAGCTGGGCGGGCTCGAAGAATCAACCAAGAAAGTACTTGCCAAGAACCCATCCAAAATGATGCGGTCGGTCGATCCAGCAGATACCACTAGCTATGACAGCAGTTACAAAAAGTGGATCGTGTTTGCTCAATACCAGTATGCCAAAAAACACAAAAATCTAGAACTTGACCCAGTTGATGAGAAAGCCGCTATCGCCGCGTTTCCAGTTGCTGGTCCTGCTGGTTATCTGAAGAAAACACGTGGCCCAGCTATCTTTGCAAAGAAAGAAGGGTTACTGAGTAACCTCTCTATTCTAGATCAGAATTTGGCGTTGTTAATACAAGACAACCGCTATGAAATGCCCAACGACCCCGCTGCAGTCGATAAGCGAATTCCCGTTTCTAAAATCATGGCACATCACGACATTATGAACTTTCCGAGATTGCCCGGTGCCGATCGTGAAGGCTTAACAATTTTTGCTAAGCTTATTGGTCATCCCACTGAAGAGGCGATCAGTGGCAAAGGCACTAAATGGACACGCAAGAAAGCCAAAGGCGTTTTCCGCGCTACAAACTGGGCGCCCGATCCACCCCATGGCATGGACCCTTGGAAATTCTTGACTTATTTCTTTGTCCCGCTTTCTGTCGGTATGTTTCCCCACTTATTCCAACATTGGCTGACCGCTAAAAGTGCCGATAGTTTCAAACTCGCCGTTGTTGCCCACCCGATCTTTATCATGATCGTCTGGGTCCCCTGCGTTCTATTAGGTGTCTGGATGACCAGTGCGACAAACCCAATTTCTGGGGCTCCTATAATCGCAGCGCATTTCCCTCCTAATGCCGTATTGCCGGCAGCAGTAAAGGCCCTGACAGGTCCACTAATGGCCGGGTTGTTAACCGCAGGGATCCTCGCCGCGATCATGTCCTCACTTGATAGTCAATTTTTATGCGTAGGTACTATGTTCACCACAGACATTGTTTCGCATTACGCGGGGAAGGATCGTTTTACCGACAAACAGTTGATTACGATTGCACGAGTCTTTATTGTGCTAATCGTCGCGCTCACATATCTGTTCTCATTATTTGAACCGCGACGAGTATTCACGCTTGGCGTCTGGTGCTTCAGTGGTTTTTCAAGCCTGTTTCCATTGATTTTGGCAAGTCTGTATTGGAAGCGACTAACCAAACTTGGCGCCTACGCGGCGATTTTGGCAGCCGCTGGATCATGGATCTACATGTTTGCCGATGCCAATTACGCAGCGAACGCCAACTACACTGTTTTTGGTGTCATGCCAGTTGCCACCATGATCGCGTTGACCACAATTACGATGGTTGTTGTCTCGCTAATCACGCCTCCACCAAGCACAGAAACGATCGTAAAATTCTTCCCCGCAAAAGAATGATTTCTGATTTCACGCATCTAGGATAATATGTGTCATTTGCGTTTATAATTCGTCGCCATTTTTCTTCCATTTGCCCTTGTGGACGACTGACCGTAACCTAGAATTGACTGTTTCCCTCCCCCATTTACCCACACGTGTAGGTTAGTCCAAGGGACTGGAACCGAGTCCTGGGGAGGCGACGAACGCAAAATCAGTAGTCAGATAACTGGCTCGTTCAGGAGTATGAATTAATGGCAGCTTTTGCAGGTAACAAGGCGCGTAAGCGCAGTAAAGTTCGATCACGATCACGCAAGAAAGATCCAATCTTTGTCGATGGCGTGCGACCCCGTCCAATGTTTGTTGATTACAAGGACGTCGAACTGCTCAAAAAGCTAATTAATCGACATGGCCGTATCGTTGGCCGCCGTAAAACTGGTTGTACAGCAGCCAGTCAACACGCTGTGACACAAGCTGTCAAACGAGCTCGATTCATGGCTTTGCTTCCATACGAAGACGTATGATCCGAATCGGCAAATAATGCCACCAAACAACAAGTCAAACGCACGATCCCATCAATGATCGTGCGTTTTTTTGTACCAGAACGTTACCCCCCCTTCGCTCCTTCCGAACTATAATGCACCCATGGCTGAGACATTCAAAACCACCAAACGTGTCGAATTTCGTGACACCGACGCAGCGGGCTTAATGCACTTTTCGACCTACTTCACTTATATGGAAGAAGCCGAACATGAACTATTGCGGAGCCTCGGAACTAGCGTCGTCGTTGCTAATGAAGAGCACTCTTTAAGTTGGCCTCGCGTTGCTGCAACGGCGGAATATACAGGCCCCGTGCGTTTTGAAGATGAACTCGAAATAGAAATTTCCATTAGCCGGCTAGGCACCAGCAGTGTCACTTATCAACACGCGTTTAGTGTTGCGGGTAAAACAGTGGCTAGCGGCAGCATCACAACCGTCTGTTGTAAAATCACCCCTAGCCAAGCTCCGCTTACACAAGAAATTCCAGCAGAGCTTCGCACTCAACTCGAATCCTACTTGCAGCACTCGACAAACGAGTAACAATTATCAAATCCACCAGCCCGCCACGTATCCAATATCATGCCAGCGTATCTACAGGAACTAACGATTCGCCTCGCAACTTCACTTGGCTACGTTGATGATGAAACACGGCAACGCCACACCAATTGGATTTGGAGTTGCCAGCAAAGCGATGGTGGATTTTCCGGACGCGAAGGTGGCAGCGATTTATATTACACCGCATTTGCACTTCGAACACTTGCGATGACGGGCGAACTGTTCGGCGATCCCGCCCAACGCGTTGCTCAATATTTGACCTCGCAACTCACCACCGACCAATCGATCGTCGACCTCGCTTCACTCATCTACGCCGCCACGTTGTTAGACAACGCTGCCGGTATCGATATCTATGAAAAAGCTCATCCAAATTGGCGTGACCAATGCTCTGATTATTTTGAAACATTGCGCCGCGAAGACGGGGGGTACGCTCGCACAGCCGAGGGCGGTAGCAGCAGCACCTACAACTCGTTTTTAGTTTTACTCTGTCGTGAATTGATTGAACGACCGCTGAGCAACCCCGAGCATCTCATTGAATTCATCATGTCGCAACAAAGTGATGAAGGCGGCTTCCGAGAAATTCGAGTGCAAAAGCGTGGTGGCACAAATCCCACAGCAGCTGCAATTGGTGTCCTCAAAATTCTAGCTGCGTTACCCGAAGCAGTCGTCACACGAACCGTTGAATTTCTCGCTGAAATGCAGAATGATGAAGGCGGGTTGCGAGCCAACACACGCATTCCAATTGCCGATATATTGAGCTCCTTCACCGGTTTTTTGACGCTGCAAGACCTCAACGGCGATTCCGAAATCGATAAACAACGGCTAATGCGGTATGCTAGTAGCTTAGAACAAACAAGCGGTGGTTTTTTAGGCGCCGCGTGGGACGAAGTCTGTGACGTCGAATATACGTTCTATGGGCTCGGTACCATCGCTTTGTTAACGAGCCCATAATTTGACAACTCCATCGTTTTTCAACTTAATTTTTTCGCAACATTACCACACTAAGTAACATCTCAATATGACTACCCTAGTTGCTAACAATCTATCCAAACAATATTCCACTCGCGGTGAACCTCTGCGAATCTTACATGATCTGAATTTCGAGCTCTCCGCCGGCGAGAACGTTGCCATTGTTGGCCCCAGTGGCTCCGGCAAAAGCACGCTACTACATATACTCGGTACACTAGACACACCAAGCAGTGGATCGGTTCTTTTCGACGGAGAGGATCCCTTCGCCATGGACGAACAAACTCTCGCCGATTTCCGCAACAAAAATATTGGCTTCATATTCCAAGAACATCATTTATTGCCCCAGTTAAGCGTCTTTGAAAATATCTTGGTTCCAACGCTAGCTAGTGGTAAACCAACAGCAGCTGATATTGCGCGGGCTGAAGAGCTAACCGAACGCGTCGGTCTAACAGATCGCAGCCATCATCGTCCGGCAGAATTATCCGGAGGTGAACGAGAGCGAGTCGCAGTGGCTCGCGCACTAATAAACAAACCAATGCTGCTACTTGCTGATGAACCAACCGGTAACCTTGACCATGAAAATGCTCAGCAAATCGGCGAACTGCTGTTAGATATCCAACGCCAAGAACAAATGATTCTAGTCGTCGTTACTCATAGTCAGGGGCTATCGCAAAGACTCGACCAGCAGTTGGAATTATCAGCAGGCCAATTAACTCCGCTAGTAAAGTAACGCCCAGCAATATTTAAAAGATCACTCCATACTATGGTTCAATGGCAATTCATTCGTCGCAGCCTAATTCACCACTGGCGCATAAATTTCGCCGTGGCCTTAGGAGTTGCGGCCGCCACCGCCGTCCTCACGGGTGCCTTGCTCATTGGCGATAGTATGCGCGGCAGCCTAAAAGATCTTACTCTGGGGCGGCTCGGACAAATCGATGAGCTCCTCATTGCCCAACACTTTTTTCGTGAGCAGCTCGTTGCGGAACTTCAAACTGAACCTAATTTTAAACAATCTTACCGTACAGCAACTGGGGCTATCTTGTTTCCGCAGGGGACCTTGCAATCCACCGAGTCCGAAAACCAACTGGACGCTGTCTCACGAGTTGCTGGGAATGTTTTAGTACTGGGAGTGCGAAAAGAATTTTGGCAGCTTGATTTAACCGAGCGAGAAGAGTCCATCCATCCACTGAATGATCAAATTGTCCTCAATCAAACACTCGCGGACGAACTGCAGGTTAACGTTGGCGATCTTGTCACTTTGCGACTGCCAGACAATAAACAAGTCAGTGCTGACAGTTCTCTAGGTAACAAAGAAGATCGCATTCGCAGCGTACCACGACTGGTCGTATCGGCGATTATTCCCGCAACTGGCTTTGGTAGATTTTCGCTGTCACCCTCGCAGCAATCTTCCTTAAACGCCTTCGTTAACCTCCCAGGATTGCAAAAAGTACTGGGAGAACAAGACAAAATAAACACCATCCTGGTCGCCTCCGAGAAAATTGATAATCCGCCCAATAGGACTGCTAGTGAATCGCTGCAAGCCGCACTGAAACCAACGCTCAAAGATTATGGTTTGCTACTAAACGAGATCGTTTTGGAGTTTAATCCAAACCAGGATGACCCCCAATCAGAACTGACGACTGTCATGCGATACCACAGTCTTTCCAGTCAACGCATGATGCTCGATGACCCCACCGTCGCCATGGTTGAACAAACCCTAGAACATCCATCGCAAACCGTACTGACGTATCTCGCCAACGCCATGATGAAAGTTCCGTCCGCTGAGACACCTCAGCCTGCGGGTGGACCAGTCACCGAAAAGCGGACTGGGCAGCGATACAACAGTATCACACCCTATTCGTTAATTACCGCTGTAGATTCCACGGAGTCGCTGGGACCGTTACTCAATGGGAATGGAATGCCAATAGCCCTCGGCGACAATCAAGTTGTTATTTCCGATTGGCTCGCCGATGATTTGCAAATCAAAAAAGGGGATTGGCTGCGTGTCGATTATTTTGCCCCCGAAACAACACACGGTGAACGAGAAGAATATTTTATTGACCTCGAAGTCCTCGATATCTTACCGCTGACAACGCCCCGACGTCCCTACACGCGACGTCAGCCCGCTTTATTTGAAAACGCGCCTACGCTCATAACAGATCCAGCGTTAACACCCGAAGTGCCCGGAGTTACCGACCAAGCATCGATCAATGACTGGGATTTACCATTCCCACTTGTTCATCGAATTCGCGGGCAAGATGACAACTATTGGAACAACCACCGCACAACCCCCAAAGCTTTCGTCAATCTAGCAGTCGGCCAGCGACTGTGGGGCAGCCGTTTTGGAAATGTTACCAGCGTCCGCTTTACTGACAATGATCGAACCGAGTCTCTAACGGCGTTGTTACAACAAGCAGCTCACGACGCGGATAAAGGAAATAATTTGGACATGCAATTTGTGGCCGTCAAACGAAATGGATTGGCCGCATCCAGTGGTTCAACGCCCTTTGATGGACTGTTCCTCGGCCTCAGTTTATTTGTCATTGCCGCGGCCCTGATGCTTATTGTTGTGCTATTTCGATTGGGGATTCAGCAGCGCGCCAGCCAAATTGGATTATTGCTAGCTGTGGGACTCAGCCGCAAACAAACCACTCGACTATGGGTAGGCGAGGCGGCAATCGTCGCGAGTATCGGAGCGTTTATTGGGTGTGGATTAGGCATTGGCTATGGGAAAATCATGTTGGCGGGTCTCAGCACTTGGTGGGTCGATGCCATTGCCACTTCGTTTTTGGAATTTCATATTTCGTCTCGCAGTTTAGTAATTGGATATTTGCTGGGTGTCATGATGTCTATCGCCACTATCGCTTGGGCTATCCGCGCAACTAAGAAAGTAACTGCTTGCCGATTACTGGGAGGAAATACGGAACCGCCAATTTCATCAAACCCAACAAATCAAACACGTTCCAAATGGATTGCCATTATTTTACTGGTAACAGGAATTCTGCTGGCCGTTGTCGCCGCCATGCCAGGTTTGGGCGATCGGATGGGTAGCGAGGGTCAGGCTGGTGCGTTTGTTGGGGGTGGCTTCAGCGTATTATCAGCACTGCTGCTGTTGATTCGACAGTACTTGCGTGGAGGCTGGAAAGCGAGATCCATACAAAACATTTCACACCCTCTTGCTTGGCTCGCTGCACGTAATACGGGGAGAAATCCCAGTCGTAGCGTGTTAACAATCGGTTTGATGGCAATGGCTTCCTTTTTACTAATCTCAATGGGCTCATTTAAACTTACACCTTCAGCTGCAGGAAAAGGGGGGTTTGATTATTGGGGATTAAGCTCGATGCCTGTTTACGAAAATCTGGGCCAAGATGATTTGCGGATTGCCGTTTTAGGAAAACAACGAGCGGCACAACTAGAAAATGAGTCTATCCAGTGTTTGCGGTATCGCGATGGCGACGATGCGAGTTGCTCAAATGTTTATCAAGCTATGCAACCACGAGTCTTAGGAGTGCCACAAACTTTTGTCGATCAGTATGATCACAACGCAAACCGCACGACGACAGTAACACCGTTTACTTGGGCTACGCAGGCCGGTGGAGACGCATTACAGCAAAACCCCTGGCATCTGCTAGATTCCGATAGGCCGCCACATGCGGGTACTCCGGACGATCCGATTCCAGTTGTCCTCGATAAAAATACTGCCCTGTATAGCCTGAAGCTTTATCTAGGCACAGCGGAACAATTTGACGTGACATATGACAACCAGACCGTAACATTTCAGGTCGTGGGATTGTTGTCCAATAGTATTTTACAGGGCAGTTTGTTAATCAACGAAACAGATTTTACAACGGTTTTTCCGAAGGTCAGTGGTTATCGATTTTTTCTCGCGACAAACCACGGGAACAGTCAGTCTGACACGGTTTTGGAAAATCATTTTAACGACCAAGGACTCGACATGCAGTCCACACAGTCGCTACTCGAAAGCTTGCTCGCCGTACAAAATACCTACATCAGTGCTTTTCAGAGCTTAGGAGCGTTAGGTTTATTATTGGGTACGTTTGGTTTAGCCACCGTACAGTTACGTAGTATCCTAGAACGGCGCAAAGAATTGGCGTTGCTGAGGGCAGCCGGATTCGGCGGACGACGATTAGCCAAGATGGTACTTTGGGAAAACCTTGTGCTACTACTCGGGGGCCTTGCTACAGGCGTCTTAGCGGCGGCTTTTGCTGTAGTGCCACACATATTCTTCACGCAAGCAGCACCGCCAGGCAGCGATCTCGTGATCATGATCGGAATTATTCTCATCGTTGGAATGGTCGCCGGGCTAGTTGCTGTGCGCGCAACATTGCAAGCACCTTTAATTTCGTCATTACGTGGCGAATAACTCGAAATAAAAACATGAACGATATAAATCCTAAAGTTGCTTTTGCTATTTGTGCCCATCCCGACGACATAGAATTTCTAATGTCCGGAACATTGATGCGATTGGGCCGAGTTGGCTACGAACTGCACTATATGAACATCGCCACTGGTTGTTGTGGCAGCACAACACATAATGCCGTGGAAGCGGCGGGGATCCGACGGACGGAATCACAAGCTGCCGCCAACTTTATTGGTGCAACATTTCATCAACCCTTGTGCAACGATCTAGAGGTGTTTTACGACCAGCCAACTTTGGCGAAACTCACCGCAATTATCCGTAATGTAGCACCCGATATTCTACTGACGCATTCGCCAACGGATTACATGGAAGATCACACGACAACGTGTCGACTCGCGGTAACCTCGGCATTTTGCCGCGGCATGCCTAATTATCCCACCACACCCGTCACTGCGGCAATTGAAAAACCTGTCACGGTTTATCACGCGCAACCCTATTCGCATTACGGCCCGTTGGGTGAATTGATCACTCCTAGTTGTTTTATCGATGTAAGTGCACTGCAAGCGCGCAAGCGTGAAATGTTAGCGCTACATCAAAGCCAAAAACAATGGCTCGACGAAAGCCAAGGGCTCGATTCATACCTGAATACAATGCAAGATCTAGATCGACAACTCGGAACGATTTCTGGCAAGTTCGAATACGCCGAAGGCTGGCGCAAACATAACCACCTTGGATTCTGTGGGCCTAATGCCGACCCGTTATCCGAAGCACTGGGAATCGAACCCTAGGGGTTCTTAAAACACAACCAAAAAACCCCTACGTACCTTGGACACACCCGAACCATTCGATTTGGCGGCGGGGGCAATAATGATAACCCTGCTGCTCGCAATACGGTTTCAGCCAATCTTCCCGCACGGCTAATTCTGTGGGCGATGTTCCTTGCGGCATTAAATATATTTGCCGCAACAAGAGCTCGGGGAATTGTTTGATATAGGCGGAAACTTCATCCAAATCGGCTTCACTATCGATCACGAATTTGACTTGGCATTGATGATGTTCCAACAACTGGCGGATCACCTTGGGGGCAAACCGAGTGCGTTGATGTCGCTGATGCCAGTGTGGGTGTTCGTGGATATCCGGTGCACTGTTGGCAGTTTTGGGGCTAATCGACATCAAATCACATTGCAGAGGTAAATATAGAGTACCAGCGGTTTCAATTGTGATGTGATAATTCTCGGCCCGCAGTCGATCACACAACGGCAACATCTCAGCGAACAACATGGGTTCCCCGCCAGTCAAGACAACATGCTGGCAATCCCATTGAGACAAACGAGACATGATTTCGTTCACCGATATATCTTCACCGATAGGATCCCACGACGTATAGGGTGTGTCACAGAACCAACAGCGTAAATTACACCCACTAGAGCGCACAAACACGCTTTCAGTACCCGTTAACGAGCCCTCGCCCTGAATCGATCGATAAATCTCTGCTATTTTCACCGCCCCATATCTCCACGGCCCCCCTTTGCTCTTCTTTAAACATCATGACACAATAAGAGGAAATCGAGAAGGAGTAGAACTTGATGACTATATCGCACACACCAGAATCACGACGTGAATTGTTAGAGACTTTTACAAATGAGTTTCCACACCGTGATTACGAAATCGAAATTATTTGCCCAGAATTCACTTCCGTATGCCCCAAAACAGGACAACCGGATTTTGGGGAACTGACGTTCAACTATATCGCCGCCGAGAAATGCGTCGAATTAAAAAGTCTAAAGATCTATCTGCAAAGCTTCCGCAACGATGGGATCTTTTATGAAAACGTCTCCAACTCAATTCTCGACGACTTCGTAGCCGTACTGGATCCCAAGTGGATTCAACTTACAGCGAAATTCAGTGCCCGAGGTGGTATCTCCACAAATATAATTGCCGAATGGTCGCAGGACGAAGAACTGTAACCAAGCAACGCACCTCTCCACCGTTCGCGGCTCAATTTGTGGTCAGATGTCCAATAACTCAGCAACATCATCAACAGTCGCTGCGAGTGACCTAGCAGCCATCTTAAAATTCGTATGATTAGAAATCTCCGACTGGATCTCCTGAAATAAATCATTCGCTTCACGTAACCTGCGGAACTTCTTTTTAGCTTGTTTCAAATAGCTTTCGGCATCATCATTGGCATAGTGACTACCAAGCGACAGAGCATAATCGTAGAGCCCGCGGTGGACTGCTCGTAATTCATCATCGTCCTCAGCTTCGTCGCTATGTTTTAAAAAAGTACGAACCATCCACACATGGCTAAGCAGTGTGTCGACTTGGAGCATTAGATCGTGTGGGCTGGTCATAGCATTCCCCCTTATTCGGCGGCATCGACCTCTGCCAAATCATTAGAGCCTTCTGGTGCATCGATATATGATTGCGGTGGGCCCGGTTTAGGGGCATTCACAAGCGTCACAATAGCGCCAATGATCACCGTGGTCAAACTACCATAGAACATGCCCTGCACTTCGCCCACGGCTTCCATTTCTATAACCGAAATGATCGTGTTGATAATCGGAGCACCACCAAATACTAACGGCATCACAAACACTGGCTTACCTCCAAAAGTGAACGACAGGATAATACCAAACGCTCCGACCGCACCAAAGACTCCAGCCAACATAGAAAAAGACCAACCACCAAGTGTCGTCGCCTTGGGAAAACCACTTTCACTGGCGCTCATTATCAGAATCGGAACAATCACGGCAATGGCGAAATAAGCGATGCCCACACACAACAATGGCCGTAACCGACTACCGTCCATGTGATGCTGGCTCTTGTGAAGTAGCGATCCGTAAGCCCCCCAGCATACGACGGTTAAGCAAATGCCTCCCACAATAAAAAAGAGACTCGCGGGTGCTTTTGATGGAGGCTGTACTGTGTTGGATCCACCTTTTTCAGCGGGGGAAAAACTAGCTTGTGTTATTACGGTTTGAGACGCCACAATATCAGCAGAAGGAGCAGGAGTTGAATCCGCTTTGGGCTTAAAGGCAAAAACACCAGCCGCTCCAAGAGCCACCAAGATAATACCCAGGTAGAACCCCGATGTCATTTTGTCAAACAGTTTTCCCATCCAAATGGAAACAAACGTATTTACCACGGGTGCACAACCGAATACGATCGGCATGACATAGACGGGAGATCCGCCTTTGGTCAACGCTGTAATGATTCCTAAGGCACCTAACGCGCCGCAACATCCTGCTCCAATGCCCCACTTCACACCACCTGTGTTCCATTCACCCGACTCCCCTTTAGTCTTGAGAATATAAACGGGTACAATCACCGTAATAATAAAATACGACAAGCCGACGCACAAAAGCTGCGCCCATGCATTTTGATCCATACCCGCTTTCCCATGGTGCAATACGGGCCCATAAGAACCCCAGCAAATAACCGTAATTAATGCAAAAGGTATTGATGTTAGAATTCCACGCATGGAAAAGGTCTCTGTTCTTTGTTAGTAGGTAAGAATAGGAATTGAAAAAACTCGATTAGCATCTAGTGTACCATTTTAGTATCAACAACGGACAGAGAGCATCTTGCTCCACTTCAAGCCGGTGCGCGGCCACAATACGGACAGTGATCAACATCTTCGTCAGCAAATACAATATCTTCATCATCATTGCGATAGGCGGTTGTTAATCGATTACCACAATCGAGGCATTTATGTTCCCACGAGTGGATTTGTAGTTCACCTTCGCCGAAGAAATTGTATTTGCATGTCAAACTCTCGCTAGCACACTTCTGGCAACCGCCAATGGTTTGAATATCTGCCATCTTTTTACTCGCTAACGTACAACGCTCAATAGACTAAAATCCACGGGCAGCAATGATGTCATTGAAGTCACGCAAGTGATAGTCAATTTTTACGTAATCCAATACATTACAAAGGCCTCGTAAAGCGACGCCTAAACCGTCAGGACCGCTGAATCCACCAAACTGACCGCCACCTTTCACATGAGGCTCAAGATCCAAAAAGACTCCTGGGATTCCACGTTTGCTCAAACGACGATTCATCGTAGGTATATAGTCACGGAAGTCCCGCAAGATCGCCTCATGACCGCTATCACCAATGTCTGCGGGTACAAAATATTTCAACGCATCTTCGTCCACATGCCCGACTCGATTGACCGGTTCGGGATGGCGATAATCTTTGATGTGCATCCAACCCAACCCTTTTTTCATCTGGTAATAGTGCAGAAACAGTTCATCGGAAGAATACCCTTGCGTGACAATATTTGCCGCATCAAAAATCGTGAGCATCGCTGGGTGGTTCACTTTTTTGTGTAGCAGTTCCAGGGTCGGGCCACACTGTCCGACAAGGTTCGCTTCCACTTCGAGTCCAAACGTCAGCCCATTGCGGTCGCACAATTCGGCAATATCGCCGAGCTGATCAACTACCTGATCGACGTAGTCATAAGGACTTTCGCCGCGAGGATGATAAAAAGCAAAGCCCCGCATGAGTTTAGCACCAAATTCATTTGCTAAGTCACAGGCTCGCTGAACATCGTTCTTAAGATATTTCTTGAATGGAATGTACTGGTTATGGGTTCCATCATCTACGTCAAGCAATTTAACTTTACCAATGGGACTCCCCAACGACGACACACTTAGCCCATATTCGTCCTGTTTTTTCTTGACGTGCTTCACTTCACGTTTATTCAGCAGCATCACGTTCTTGACTCCATTGCCGGCGTCGATAAACCGGATGGTGTAGTATTGCAAACCTAAAGCGGCAAATGCCGAGAACTGCTGGTCGACGGTTTTTTGATTGGCTGCTTCATCTGCAAAGCCCGATAATATTACACTTGGGTTGGCGCTCATATATACTCTTAGAACCTGTTGAATAAAATAACTTAGGTAATGTAAAGGTTCATTTTGGAAAACAGTGCCCCACCGTGCAAGAGGGTACAAATCGGCTTAGAATAAAAGACGCCATTATTCGTGGTGATATATAGAACTTTGGACATCTATAGACAGAAACGACGGGGATGAATCAAGCAATGGTAGAAATTCAGAAACTTCACGGCGGCATGGTTGGTATGGGGATGATCTTCGAAGAGACATACCGACCATTCTTCGAAA
>JABJJO010000193.1 GCA_018660825.1 Planctomycetaceae bacterium
ACCCTAGCGTTGCTGGACCAGCATGTCGACGTCAGCTATCACAGCTTTGGGAAGACGACACGCATGCTAACCGACGACGCTGTGTTGACCGTGAAGCTAGCTTCTGGGCTACGAGCCACTGAGACCGAAACTGCGATTGCCAAAGCTCTCGAGTCTGTTGCCAACTCGGGTGGAGTTCCACCGGCGGGAATCGTGCTTTTATCCGATGGTATCGACAACGTCGGTTCACTCCACGCAAAATCCATCCTCCGCGACCTCGGTACGCGCGGTATACCTGTTTACACGATTCCAATTGGCCTGGCTGAACCTGACGACATTTCCATTCGCAATATCGTGATGCAAGAAGTGGCGTACTCGGGCGATCGAGTGCCGGTTCGAATCCAACTCCAGTCCAAGGGCTATGAAAAGCGAACGGCTCGCATGAGCGTATTGCTTAATGGGCGGCGAGTTTCGCAACGCACGGTTCAATTCGATGGTGGCTTGCAATTCCAGGACATCGATTTTCGCGTGGACATTTACGAGAAAGGTGCGGCGCAGATAACGGTTGTCGTCGACCCCTTTGATAATGAGGTTTCCTCGAGCAACAATCGAATCGAACGAAGCATCAGAATTGTGAATGAAAAGGTCAACGTGCTTTACATCGAAGGTAATGCCCGCTGGGAATACCGGTACTTACGTGCGATTCTAAAACGCGATCCGAGAATCAACGCCACCTTCATCGCTTCTAACGCCGGGCCCGAAGTCGCCAGAAACTCGGACGAACATATCGAGAGATTTCCAAACCAACGTGAGGACGCATTTCAATACGACCTGATTATCTTAGGCGATGTTGATGCGACGTTCTTTAATGATGACGAACTGCGACTAGTCAATGAACTGGTTCGCGATCGCGGGGCGTCGCTCTTGATGCTGTGCGGCGCTATGCACTCACCCAGCTCTTATGCCGGGACACCCGTCGAAACGATGCTTCCCGTTCGTGTTGATCCTGACAGTCCATGGGAAGAGGTGGCGGAGGCGGTGTATCCGGTGTTAACGCCCGCTGGTAGTAGCAGCCTCGTCATGACACTGGAAAACGATCCAGCAGCGAATGATCGGATCTGGAGCCGCGTCTCCCCGCTTGACCATTTACCGCCTCTGTTGGAAGCCAAGCCTGGGGCAACCGTTTTGGCAACGCTTTCCGACAGCGGTTCGCGAGCCCAACAATTCCCACTAGTTGCCTGGCAGCGTTACGGAACGGGCAAGTGCATGTCGATAGCAACAGACCGCCTCTGGCGACTTCGCTTCAAAACCGGTGATAAGTATCATTGGCGGCTCTGGTCTCAATGCATTCAGTTTATGACTTTGTCTCGTTTGATGGGCGAACACAAACGCATCCGCCTAGAAACGGATCGCGCAATCTACCCAGTTGGCAGTCAGTGCCGAGTTTACGCACATGTGCTCGACGACGACTTTGAGCCAGTTATACAGCCACGTTTTGATGTTATCGTAAGCGGACTCGACGAGGACAATTCCGTGGAGACAGTCAGCCTGCGACCCGACCGCTCCCATCCAGGACTCTATGAGGGATACTTTACACCACCTTCACCCGGCCGCTATCGAATCGAGTCTAACGAAAACGATCAACCCATCTCCAACACGACGGAATTCCAAGTGGCCGTCGTTAAGAAGGAACTGACTGACCCCAATGTTCGCATCGAACAAATGAAACGTATCGCGGATCTTACCGGCGGAGTGTGTCTGAATATGGACGAGTTTTCAAAAATCGAGTCCTTAGTGGATAATGATCCGGTTACGACCACGGTTCGCTCAGAACGGCCTCTGTGGGATAACGGCTGGATGGCCTTTGTGCTCGTTGGGCTCGTAGGACTGGAGTGGATTTTGCGAAGGAGAAATGATCTGCCGTGAATAGATTGTTTGCGTTAAGTTAGAGAAGTTTTACTTCTACACTTGATCCATGACAATCGACACAACGAACGACAGTTGACCTACTATGAGTACTGTAACTAAACCCATTCAACTCGAACACCTTGATTCTCGTATCAAGTCTGTGTGGCAAAGAACTCAGATACTGCATCTGGTCAACGGCTTGCTGCGTCTTGTCAGTTGGGTGGGCCTGATGTTTATCGTTGCTGTGGCAATCGATTGGTTGATTGACATTCCTGCTGTGGGCCGGGGTGCCATCCTGATCACGCTGCTGTTCATTTCCTTGTCTGCCGCTTGGAAGTGTGGATGGCGAAATCTCCATGGCTTCGATGCAACGCGCACGGCACTGAGGTTGGAGAGTCACCACGGCGGGCTCGAAAGCTTGCTGGTCTCAGCAGTGCAACTTCGAGATATACAAGCAGTTGCTGGCACATCTGAATCAATGCGGGAAAAGACAATTCACCAGGCGAATGAGGCGGCCGAGCAATTGCGCGCGGATGAAGCGGTGCCATTTGGTGTGCTTTCTCGCCCCGTGGCTATCGTATTGTTGTTGTGCACATCGATTGGCGTCTTCGGCGCGGTCAACGGTCCTTTTCTGACTGCGGGTCTTAGTCGTATTTTTGCTCCGTGGATCGCCGTTCAGTATCCTACCTATACTCAGCTCGATGTTGCTTCCGGCGACCTCGTGGTGAAACAGGGTACGAGTGTGCAAATCAACGTTCGTGTTTCGGGTGTGGTTCCTGATACCGCGAAACTACTTTTACGCACAGGCGAGGGACGGCCGCGGGAAATCGACTTGAATATCAAGGATGACGTTTGCGACTACACGATCGCTACGACTTCTCGTGACTTTAGCTACCAAATCGAAGCTGGAGATGCCCGCAGCGCCATGAACACGGTCAGAGTGATTTCGGGCCCTCAGATAGAAAATGTGCAAGTCGACCTACAGTTTCCTGATTACCTTGAACGCGTGACGGAGACTGTAGAGGCGCTAACCTTGACAGTGCCAGAAGGCACGGGACTCACGTGGCGACTTGCACTGGATCGACCGGTAAGCAAGGCCAGCTTCATTCGCGACGGCGAGCAACCGGTACAACTGCAGTTGAGCAAAGACGGCCATCTAGTAGATTTCACAGCGTTGGCCTCCGATTCCCGTGGCTACAGCTTCTCGTGGATCGATAAAGAATATGGATTTGAGTTTGAAAGTTCACGCTATTATCTGCAGGTGGATGCAGACCAATCGCCACAGGTGGAGCTCACCTCGCCCGCATCCAATCTGATCGCGATGCTCGGCCGACCGTTGCAACTGGCGGTACGCGCGCACGATGACCACAGCATCGCAACCGCAAAGATTGCCTATCGTGTAAATCGACGACCCGACGAATTCGTCGATATTCCGTCCACTGTTGCAAACGGCAACGGGGCTCAGGTTATCGACTGGGATTACCGAGCCACTATGCCCGACCTTTTAATCGGCGACACTGTCTCGTTCCGGGTCGACGTCAACGACCACTATCCGGGTTCGAACGGGCCGCACATTGCACGTTCCGAGACCCGACGTATCACCTTTCTGTCGAAAGAGGAATATCTCAAACAAATTGAAGATAAAAAGAATCGTCTGTTATCGCTCGTACGAACAATTTACCGGCAAGAACGCTCGTCACACGAGATCGTCCGAAATCTTAATCCAAGAAAAGATAGCTTTATGCAATCTTGCCAACTAGAAGCGATTCGTCAAGAAATGATCCGTAAACAACTCAACGATCTTGCTGATCAAATCCGGGTGTTGCTCGACGATCTGGCAGCCAACAACGTGTCGGACGCCCCGCAGGGGGAATCCCTCAACGAAGTGCGCTCGGCGCTATTAACGATCGCCGAGGAGAATATTTCCAAAGCGGCGCAATTGCTGCGAGCACAAGTTGGTGGCGAGAATATCACGCCCAATGCTTCGCATCCCGCACATGCCACAAGCGTCGTCAATGCGGCCGCTCGCGAACTCGGCAGTCTCGTCTTACTCCGCGACATCGATTCCGCTCAGGAAGTTTTCGCGCGGGAAACACACATGCTTGCACAAATACAAGCGTCCTTGCGATGGCGGACGACAACGAACAATTCGGCTGCCGGTCTGGTGGCGTTGGCAAGCGAACAGACCGATCTTGCCGCGTGGACGGATCGGTTAATCACCGATATCCAAGCCGGAATGCGTTACGACAAACGGCCGTTGGCTGTCCTGCGGTTAACACGCAGTACCAAAGATCTCCGCAACGCTCAAGCAGAAGCCATAATGAATCGGGCCAGCGCTTCGATCCGCGAGGGTAACACTGATCAAGCGAACAGCCTCCAGAGTGACTCGGGGAGAACGTTGTTGGATGCGGAATTCAGCATACGCCTAAGTGGTGCTTATTCCACACTGATAAAGACTCGCAATGCGTTGCAGTCACTTGCTGATGCTCAGGCAAATCTCAGCGCTAAAGTCTCAACGGCGGACGCGGGGACGTTTAGGGCGCTGCGGAAATCGTTCGAGAATCAACAAAACGTACTTAGGAAGAAACTGCTGACCTTATTGTTGTCGACAGTCCCACCGCCTCGAGCCCGACTGTTTGATCAAACTCCCCCCAAAGTGCCCCCCGTCGAGAAATTAATGGCGGAGGCAGATCTCGCGATGGCAAATGCACTATCGCAACTGGGCAACAACAAACAAGAATTGGCTAGTTCCGAACAGCGCAGGGCAGAAAGTGCACTGATCGAGTTAACGGATATTGTGGCGCGCTGGTCTGTCGAAACGGGACTGCAAACACAAGGACTGGGGACGCTGGTGGCGGCGACAAGCGAACGTCTGTCACGGATCGAAGAATACGAAGCCAAAGTAGTTGGTTTGCTGGATAAAACCGATATCGCAGCAGCGAATGAACAGACGATCGACTCTCTGGCAGCGCCACAGCTTATACTCGCTGGCGAAATTGATCAGTTCGTGCAAGATCTCGTAGAACTGAACGAAGCGGAACCGGATCGCGACCTGCCGCCGTTGCTGAGCCGACTTGAGCAGGCAACGCAATTACTGAGCGCGGGCGCGCAATCTCTTAAAGTTAACTCGGTAGATCCTGCGATTGATCTACAGGGGCAAGCGGCAGATGCACTGGCCGAGGCATACGTCATTGTCACCGCACAGAACGAGCGACTGAGCCTGTTGCAGGACTTGTTAATGTTTCAGCGGGCGGTCGGCTTTGCCAATGGCTACATGGCGGATATTGTTACTGAACAACGGGACCTGCTAGCAGCAACGGAGGCGGGTGACTTAAAGGCAGCGCTGAAGTTGATGCCGCAATTCCGAAACATGCACCAATGCATAGAGGAAGTTGCACCTTTGCTTGACATGATAGCCGCCCGATTGGATGTCGGCACGCCACTGGCCTTCGCCAAGGCTGATTTTGAAGACGCGATGAGTTCACTTGAGATTGGGGACAAACTAGACGCGATCGATGCTCAAGACGTTGCGGCCGAGTCACTGGCGGAAGTCCAACTTCTCGTCGGTGAGATACAAACTCAGACGGGCTACGTCGCCGAAATTATTGAGTTCCTACATGCGGCGTCTTCCGATTCGGCTATGCTTCGGTATCGCCAGCGAGAGTTGAGGAACCGAGTAACTTCCGATCAATACGCTGTGACAGATCTAGCACAGCAGCAGAATGAACTGACCGCCAGTGTCAACGCTTATGCTCAGCAACTCACGCGGGCCACAGGAATGTCCGAGTTCCAAACACCTGTTGCATACATGACTAGCGCTCAAAAACATTTAGGATCCGGCAATAGGCAAGCGGCTCACGATGAGATGTCGTTTGCGGAACTGTCGCTGACAGAGAGCACTGAAGCGCTGTCGGTAGTCATCAGTATGCTGCATGGCCTACCGAGGGTTGAGGTGATTGAGCAGACCGAGCCTGAACTCGTCCGACTGATCGATGTGCTCGCCTTAGCAAGCGATCACAGGACAGTGTTTCGCAATACACAGATTGCCGTTGAACAAGATCTGCCGCCGTTGTCTATTGAGCAGCAAGCTTTAGCGATACGTTGCGAGGAGATCGCTCAGGCGGGTGACTCCCACGACTTACTTGTTGACGCAAGTAAATCACTGTCCGACGCTGTTGCTGCCTTTAAGTCCTCCGATCGTGAGGTGATCAAACAAACGCAAAATACCGCAGATGAAAAGCTAAGACACTATATTGTCCAGCAGGCGTTGTTCCTGAATACTGCGTTGGCACCTACCGTGGACAGTGAAGGCCTGGCGACCGATGACGGCGAAGGAACGGACAGCGAGTCGGCCTTTTCCGCTGGCTTTATCTCAGACTTCGTCAGTGGCGCGACACCCAAGGACAGCCGCACCGAGTGGAAAGTTCGAGGCGACCGTAACCGTGCATCGTTAAACCAGAATTTCGCTCGTGAATTGCCGCTAGAATATCGCGGTCTCTTGAAGAACTACTATGAGAGGGTTTCTAAATGACCAGGATCACAAGCCAAAAACATTTTCGCATGGTGTTTAGCATGGCCTTAACGCTGGCGGGCTTACTTACGCTGTCGCTATTAGCTCAACCCACCTCGGTGGAAGAACCAGACGTGGATCAGGCCGAGGCACCGGAGCTCACAGAGGAAGCTGAAAAGGCTATTGAACGTGGTCTGCAGTCACTCTTATCTAACCAGAATACGAATGGTTCATGGTCGTCCGACAACGGCGATTACGCAATCGCAGGCACCAGCCTCGGTCTTATGGCCTTCATGGTCAAAGGGCACTTCCCCGGATTCGGGCGACACGGCGAAGCACTGGAACGCGCGAAAAACTACTTGTTGAAGAGATCTCAGGATTCCCCAACAGGCGCTATGGGAGTGAAGATGTATGAAATTGGCCTGTTCACGATCGCCATGTCCGAACTTTGGGGAATGACCAAAGACCCCGCCGACAACAAGGCAATTCAGCAGGCTCTGGAACGCACTGTGCAGATCATCCTCCGTTCACAAAGCCCGCTCGGTGGATGGCGCTACGCACCTCGTCCCGACTCGGGGCAAGACACCTCAGTGACTGCGATGGTGTTTGTGTCCCTAGCCTCAGCTCGCGAAGCAGGAGTGCTGGTTCCCAGCGAGACGATTGATCGAGTTACAAATTACCTGCGCGACCAGGTCTGGGACGAAAGGACTGGTGGCTTCGGTTATCAAGGCAAAGGGTACACGGTCGCATGTACGGCTGGAGGTGTTTATGCTGCACAACTCGCCGGAAACCGCGATACTGAATGGGTTGAGGCTGCACTCAGTTCCCTCGAAAACAATCCGAAAGTGTTCTCCAGAAAGGACAACGGCCATTTCTATTACTCGCACTACTATGCGATGCAGGCGATGGTACAGGCGGGCGATGAACGCTACGCAAACTGGTATCCAAAAATACGAGACGCCTTAATTGCATTGCAACAGCCCAACGGCTCGTGGCAGGAAAAAGAAGAAGACTATCCTCACAAGACGCCCATGGCGATTATCATACTCGGGACGCCGCACCGGTACATTCCCGTTTATCAGAGATAGGCATGAAAGTTGACAAAATGAATCAATTCAAAGAACCTGCAAGTATCTTGCATGACGAGCGGCCAAATGCCGCATGCATTTCGGCGATCACACCTACCCCCATCATGAGGGCGTTTTTGAGCATGGTGGTTGCCATGCTACTTTCTGCAAACGGGATGGGATTCGATCAACCGCAAACTCATCTGTTCATCCTGTCTGGTCAGTCAAATATGACCGGTGGACTAAAGTCCGGGTTTAGCCGCATCGTGGAAGACCACTTTGGTAAGGATAACGTGACCGTGGTCTATCATTGCAAGTCAGGGCGTGGCATTCGTTTTTGGGATAAAGACTACCGATTTCCAGTCGACTACCGGTTCCCCGGCAAGGGACCGCCCTCAGAACGGACAAAACTACAGCACGGCGAAGCCTACGGGCCATTAATTGAACTGGTTCGCCAAGCGAGTGAAGGGAAGACGTATGATAGGACCACGTTCATTTGGATGCAGGGCGAGTCGGATGGAATGCGTGGTTTGGGAGCCGTTTACGAGGAAAGTTTCTTGAGGTTGTTGGCGCGACTCAAAACTGATCTACACCGAAAAGAGATCGGTTTCGTGATTGGACGTATCAATGACGCACCGCTAAACGGACCGACGCCCGCGTTTTGGCAGCAGGTACGAGACGTGCAGGTAAAATTGGCAAATGACGCCCCAAATGGCGATTGGATCGATACCGATGACTTCAGCAGTCCGGAC
>JABJJO010000093.1 GCA_018660825.1 Planctomycetaceae bacterium
CGTGTAGACAACCGTTGGATCCGCGATCAGATCCGTGTTGCTACTGGTCGCTGTAACTCTTAGCGGCTGGGTTTCACCACCACCGGCTGTGATGCCAGTAAGATCAACGGTTTGCTCTGCGGTGTCCTCAGCAATGGTGACATCACTCAGAGCACCGAGCGTGGGCGGAGAATTTGCGGAGTAAATCCACAACTCACGGCCTAAATTTTCAGTCCATCCATTTAGCATTAAACCAACATCGGATGAATATGGTTCAATGTTAATTTTAGGGTTTACGCTCTCCTGAGCAAAAACATCAACGGTACCATTGGTAGTTCCATCAGATTTCCATAAATTGAGCGTCAGCTCAAAATCACCACTAAACCTATTAACGAAAAACATCTCACCTTGGTGGGCAACAAACCATTGGGGAAAAGATGAATTAGCTCCTGGGTTCATGTCAGATACGAGCTCGGTACCTGTCGCAGTGCCATCGGAAATCCACAATTCAAATCCCGAACTATTTACACCTTCAGCAGTAAAAAACAGGGATGAACCTAAGCTTTCACCTACTAGACCTCTATGTGTACTTCCGTTGGGCAAACTATTCCCAATTCCCGGCCTAATATCTTTAACGAGTTCAAGACTTTTGGAATCAACGTCAATCACTGCAACCTCACGCCCATATTCCACATTGTTTTTGGCGCCGACATAAACTTGAGCGTTCGTAGCGACCATACCCTCGATCTCAATAACGTTCGGACTTGATATCAGATGCGTTGCCGATCCATCGTAGTACCGTAGCGTTGGACCGACTTTTGTGACAATTCCTTGTTCAAACTTAAACACAACCTCAGCAGGAATCCCTAAATTAACGGTCCCAGCCTGCGTACCATCAGTCTCCCAGAGAGTCGTTGGTTGCCCTGCACCCGGTTGGGCTCTAAAATAGATTTTTGAATTCCAAATCACGGTAGATTCGGGATTAGATCCAAAGCTGCCGTCCACAAGGTCTTTCAGCATTACGGTTCCGGCAGAAGTTCCGTCACTAATCCATGGCTCCGTTCCATTGGCTGGGGTATTCAATTTGAAGAATAGGCTGTTCCCCAAAGCAGTTAAATTACGTGGTGGATCAATATGACCCGAAAAATCGCTGATCTTTTGTGTACCAGCACCAGAGCCATCTGTTTTCCAAATTTGAGCCAAACCATTTTCATCATCAGCAACAAAGAAGATTACATCTCCAACTTTTGTTAAATCAGTTGGATTACTGGAACTACTTCCCGCCGATAAGTCTTTAACCAACAGGGTTCCACCTGTCGTTCCATCAGTTTTCCAGAGCTCTCTACCTAACGTAGTAGTTTCAGCAGAGAAAAGTACTGTACTATCTCCCAAGAATTGAAAATGCGATGGATCGGATCCAGAATTTCCCTGGTTAATATCTACAACTGTAACCAAACCAGTCAACAGTCGTCGGTCTTCCAATTGCTCTAGAAACACTCGGCGGAAACGGTTTTTTTCGGAACGGCGAGACTTTGCTTTTTTAAACAACATAGGTGCTCTTCACATTAACGGTGAACAAATTCCGATCAAACGCATACGCTCGATCGATAAGCTAAAAGAGACCCCGCCTCTACTTCTTAGGTGCGCGCAAACTGATCCCCCATATATATATATACTAAAGAACTAGGCGCGCTACCGGACGCCCTTTTTATACAAATTCTTGAGATATTTGGGCGTTTGGTGGTTCTCGCCGTTGTTGTTTACTGGATGAACAACTCAGTACGAGTAGCCCAGAAGCACTACCTGCAGATCACCGACGATCATCATTTAGCAGGTTGTGGAATTACGCCAGAGTCAAAAGCGGTGTCACCCGCGGTGACAGCAGCGTCGTTCATACCTATTCATGCTCCGTCAACAAAAACACAGACCCTAGAAAACAAGGCATTTCCCGTCACGGACCATCATGATCCGTCACAAGAAATGCCCAAGTGGGCGATGAGGGACTCGACCGGATCTCGTATTACTCTTTAAAACACGAGGTGTTAGCCCAACCGCCAGAGCAAGTAGTGGCAAATACAGTGGCAAATGCGACGCTTAGTGAAACGGTGGCCTTGTTGATCGAAAGTTGGTCTAGAATGACCCCGCGGCAAAAGGCTTGGGTGAGCACCTTGTTGAAGCCGGGAATGGAGCACTGGGATTAGGTTGTTACTGGTGATGATTGTGGACTTGGAATCATTTCCGCCGTGATGCCTCTAGCTCTTCGGTAGATATCTTTCCGTCATTGTTTGAATCCAGTTTGGCGAACATTCGCTCCGCGTTACCGATTGCTTCTGTTCGTGTCAAAATACCATCGCCATCACGATCAATCTCCTTTGAGTGTCCTTTCAGGAAACCGCCCATCGCACTGCGTGCCCCGCCGCGTCCGCTCAGTTCACTTTGACTGAGTTTTCCGTCTTTGTTCGTGTCATACCCTGCAAAAGCCTTCGTTGCTTCGCCGACAATTTCATCCCGGCTGATGATTTCGTTCTTATCGAGATCGATTTCATCGGCATGAACCAGAATCCACGGTTGACGGGGACCATCGGCGGGCTGTGGCCCCTTCGGACCGCCCGCCTGTCCCGGAGGTCTTTCACCACGCGGACTGTTACCTTCGCCACCGCGTCTCTGGCCACTGAGACCTCGAAGTTCATCTGCGGAAATCTGCTCATCCTTGTTGGTATCCAGCTTGCGTAGTGCGGCTGAGGCTACGCGGAGTTCGGCCTTGTCAATCTGACCGTCGCCGTTTGCATCCAAGGCCGCGACAATGGGATCACCACCAGCCCTTCCACCATCAAGAAGTCCACGGTCGCTGGGACCTTGATTACGTTCTGGTTCGTTACCCGTCGGACGCTCAGTATTTCGCCGACCGTCACCACCACCCTGACGTGGCGTGTAGTTTTCAGTCGTCGTCCCTTCCGCCGAAACAAACTTGAATGTCGCTGATCCATTGTCGGCGACGGTGTACTGGACGGATCGCGGATCGCCAAACACTTCGTAACGCACGATGAAACTGCCCGGCTTCGGCCTCTCAAAGCCGACGATCTTCGCACCTTTCAAACCAGGGAGTGATGGTCGAACACCTTGCGCTCTAGGTTGCGGATCAACCTGTCCGTTCAGCTCAATTACTTCTCCGTAGAATCCGCCGTTCAAATACGGAAACGTTTTTGTCGCGTGATAGTGATACTGGCCATCCGGTCCTTTGTGCCCGTTCAACCAATCGAGATTCGTTGGCGGTTTGCCGTTCGGATCGTTGTAGCCGTAGATCGGATAACCGTCGAGCGCTACAGCGATCGGTTTTCCTGCACCGACCACTTTTTCCAGATGCACAGGAGCAATGTGATAGTGGTAATCATCCGCCCGACCACAATGCCCACCCCACTGGTCGAGCTCACCGGCGAGCAATGTATCTGTTTTGCCGTTATTTTTGATCGGATTAAAGATTGGTAAACCGTTGACCGCCAAGGCAATCGCTCCACGAAAGAAGTGTTCCTTCGTTGACAATGGGTTCTTCGCAGGTACTGGCTGTAGTGGAATTCTCCATGCATTGCTGCCTGTGTACGACTGAGGCAGGGGGACCTGCTGTTGCCATGCAGTGATGCCGGTCATCATCGAATGATCCGGCATACCGTTGGACTCAACGTACAGGAATTCGCGATCAAAACGGACGCTGACCTTGTTTTTGAACGGATCGAACAGCTTTGCGAGATCGGGCCGAACCGTATCCGTCGTGCGACTTTGCACAACAAATTGAAGCTTTGGCGTTTCGGTATTTAGTCGATTGATTCTTTGCTTTGTCTGAGGCGAAGGTGCATGCGAGTGTCCTTCGTGAGCGAGCAGCATCCTAGGAGACAGGATTGCTATCAACAGCAAGAAAGTTAAAATTCGATGTGAGTGGTTCATGGCCCTCTTTCGTGGAGAAATGTGATTCATTTGTAACGGGCGGTTCTTAATTCGACCGCTTCGATCCTCGTTGCTCTCGGTTTCCACCTCCGTCTGGACGACCACCGCCTCCCCCGCTACGCTGCGGAACTACGTCGGTCAATCCACGGAAGTCGGGACGGTCTTTTCCATCGGGTGGCGATTTCACAACGGTGCGGAAGAGTACGAGGTTGTCGAGCTTGATATCGTCAGACCAAATGAACTTGGCTCCTGTGAAGTCATGTTCAAAGAATGGCTCCTTCGGCCCGACGACTTCCTCTGTGTATTCTTTGGCGTTAGGCCAGTTGCTGTCATCGAAGTCGATGGTGAACCAGTCCTTGGGGAGTGGAATGTTCTCGACTCGCGGGTTCTTCGTGTCTCCGTCAACTGGTCCCCATGAAAACTTCTTTGCTTTCCATGTGGCATTGGTGACGGTGCCGTCGCCCAACTTGAGAATGAACCCGCCGTCGCCGATGTTTGTGTTGGCGTATTCCATGCCCGTTTTCGGATCCGCGTTGTCGATACCCATGACTGCGATTGTCATGGGGTACGCTGGAAGCACATCCACCGAAACAACGTTGTGCGGAACGAATGAAATCGAATCGACCGCAACCAGTTCACCATTGATGTAGAGTTTGAACGAGTTGTCCGCGTAGACATTCGCCTGGATAGTGTCTTCGATGCGAGGCTTGCGAAGTGGCTGCTGAGCAACTGCACTCTGAATGCATGCGACCAATAGCGTGCCGAGCGCCAGCATATATCTGAGCTGGATCATGGGGTGCCTCTCTTATCCGTTCTAGGTTTTTGAGTCTTCTTTGTCTTGTCTTTGTTGCCCTTTTCTTTGCGTGAAACGGGCGGCTTGGCTGGATCGTACTGTGGATTGGGTACGGCCATTTGGGCGTCAATCTGCTGCAGATACTGCTGCAGTAACTTGTCGAGCGCCGCAACCTTTTGGGGCTGCTGGGTAGACAGGTCGTTTCCCTCCGAGATGTCTGATGCGACATCAAACAACGCGAGACGGTCGGTTTCGTAGAACTTCATCAGCTTGTAATTGCCAAGAAACAGCGCGGAATGAGGCCCATCGCCACTCTGGTAGTGCGGAAAGTGAAACACCATTTCCCCTCGCGGTCGTTTCACCATTCCTTCTCCGTCGTCAAGGAGATTGGTGATACTGCCGCCTTCGATCTGTGGAGGCAATTTCGATGATGAGATCCCCGCCCACTCGCAGTACGTTGGGAACAGGTCGTATCCGACGACGCGTTCATGACACCATGAGTTTTCCGAAATGCCCGGTCCACGAATGATGAAGGGGCTACGGATTCCGCCTTCCCATACGCTGCCCTTTCCGCCAGACAGACCGCCACTGCGTCTTCCTTTTCCACCGCCGCCACCACTCCCGTTATCTGACATGTAAATAACGAAGGTTGTGTCGGCCAAGCCGAGTCGATCGATCGCATCGAGGACCATGCCAACTCCCGTGTCGAGATTCTCAGCGATTGCGGCGTTGCCGACACGTTTTTCGTCAACGCTGCTATTCATTCGCTGCGCGTATTTTGCGAGTGTCGTCTTCAGGGCATTTTGTGGTGCGTGCAGGGCGTGCCATGACATCTGAATGTAGAACGGTTTGTTGGCAACCTTGCTTTGTTCCATAAAGGCAGTCGCGCGTTTCGCCATGCCGAAGATGTCAGCTGGGTTTGGATCTTTGTATTGGAATGCGTACTCGTTGCCGATGTCCCCGTCGCCTTCGTCATATCCGTGTGCGGCTGGGCCGCCACCATTGATATGCCATTTGCCAAAGTGTGCCGTTCGATAACCAGCGTCGCGTAGCAGTTCCCCAATCGTGGTGTCTTTTCGGTCAATCTGGCGGACGTTGCGAGGACCGATCATTTTATAACCGTCTGCAGCGGTCACGCTACTGGAGGCTTTCGTCCAGTGGATTGCTGCGGGGCTCTTTCCAGTTTGAAGGCTGATCCGTGTCGGTGCACACACTGAAGCAGGCGCATAGGCGGCTGTGAATCGCATTCCCTGAGCCGCCAGCTTTTCAAGGTGCGGTGTCTCTACGATGGAACTCTTTGACCAATCCAGATCAGGATGCATTGGCACAGAGAGTCCATTCCACGCCTGATCATCTGACATCATGAAGACAATATTCGGTCGACTGTCGGCATGGGCCGCTATCGAAACGAGGGATGCAAAAAACAAGATGTAGATATTCATCTTCATTTTGACTCTCCACGGTTTCCAGCAGGCCGATTAGTTTGTCCGTCATTTTTTTGCCCAGGTCCGCGACGCGGCGGCCCTTCGTCCCGTTGCTGACTGCCACGACCATCTTGGGTGCCCTCATTGCCTTTGCCTTTACCACCACCGCCGCGAACCGCCAGTTCTTTAGCATCGAGGATGCCATCCTTGTTTGCATCAAGTTTCATCAGAACCGCCACAGCACCATCTATCTCTTTTGCGGACAGATTGCCGTCGCGGTCAATATCCAACAGTCGGAATAATCCTCCGCCACCGCCGCCTTGGCCTCCGCGTCCACCCTGCCCTGGGCGTCCTCCTTGGTTTTCATATCGATTCTTTTGTTCATCTAGTCTTTGTCTGTTTTCCGCTTGGTTACGCTGCTGGGCGAATACCGAGAATGTCACTGTCACCAAAGCTATCGCAACTGCGAAAACAATTCGTCGTTTCATGCTAAATTTCCTTTGAAAGCTGCCTTATTTGTTGTTTTCTACTGAAAGCATATATGAATAACTCACATCACCATTCATTCGTCCGCCCCCTTCGGCTGCCGGCAGATACGCTCTGACATAATCAACGCGAGCCGAATCGCCATTGACGCGGACTCGTACATGGCCACTGCTTCGCTGAACTTCACCGCTTAGATAGCCGTAATCTCTAGCACTCTTGACTCCAGATCGCGGATGACCGGGCTGCGGAACGAGCTGATAGACGATCCCATCCAGGTCTTGCTTAATGAACATGTGGTCGTGACCGTGAAAGACGACACTCACACCGTGATCAACAAGCATCTGATGAATGGACTTACCCCAGCCAGGGCGATGACGGTCAAATTCGTCTCTTCCGGATGAGCCTTGGCCACCCCATTCCCAGAACATAGCCACCTCTTTACCCCCTCGTTGATTCTGCTGGCTACCACCTACCAGGTGATGCAGGAACACAAATCGCAGTTTGGACTCGCTTTCATCCAACGATTGTTTCAGCCACTGATATTGTTTCTCGCCGAGCGTCCAATACCAGTTATCTCCTGATCCCCCGCCACGGCTTCGCGTTATCGTGTGACGAAACGGATCAAGCACGATGAACTGAGCATCACCCCACTCAAACTGATAGTAGTTTTCCGGTAAACCAACTTCTTGCTCCCGCTGCTCGTTACCCGTGAAAAAGTCATTGGGAAATGGGTTGGGAAGGTATTTTTTGCGAGTCATGGTTGCCCAGACATTCGACCCACGGTTGCCCGCTTCCCCGTCGTGATTTCCCAGGGCAAAATACAGCCCTGCAGAATGACAGAGTTGGCCTAGGTAGTAGCGTTGTGCCAAATACTGTGGCTCAGAAAGTTCCGGTTCTACATATTTACCTGTCATAAACGTATCGCCGAGAGCAAAGTGAAAATCTGTTTGATCGGCAAGGGCGTTGGTTAACGTTCTCAAATAAACTTCCCCGCTTGTATTTTCATCTAGATGCGAATCTGCTTGGACGGTGAATACAAAAGCACTTCCCTTATCACGCTGAGTGTGAAACATATATTCATCACTTTGTTCGGTACGTCCCATGGTTCGATAGATAATGCGATAGAAGTAGCGTTGGTTTTTTGTAAGAGAATCAATGACAAAGTCAAATGGTTGGCCCGTTTCCAGATTTTGACCTTTCGTCTTTTTGGAAAGTTCGCCAGTTTGGGTTCCATAACTTAGATAGGCTTGAACGTCGCTGTGAAATAGCACGCGTACTGTCGCTTCGTGATCTGTTAGTCTACCCAGAATAATATTGAAAGCGTGATCCGGCACACTATTCGCCGCAGGAGGAGTTGTGTAGCCACCGAGTCTGCTCGCGCCACCGCGCCCCTGAGGTAAATTGTTTTTACCCGACGCTTCCTCGCGTGAAACCACTCTGTCTCCATTAGAATCCAATTTCCGAATCGACGATGAGGCCGACTTTAATTCTGAAAGTGAGATAGAACCGTCGCCGTTGGAGTCAATTGCTTTGACGATCGGATCAACTCGGTTTTGTTGTGCGAATGCCACGAACGAAGGCAGACTCAAATACACCGCCATCGTAGCCACACAGGAAATCCACTGATATCTCATTACTGTTTATCCTCATGTCGAACCTGTCGCCCGGGTTCATGATGAGAATCGTGCGAAAAGAACTGCGGAGTCAGTTCGGATTGGCCAATCAGTTCCAGCATCAAGCTCTTAGGACCACCTCGTCCACGTGGTAGTCCATCTAGAAGTATCTTGTGAACTGTACCGTTCTCTTCATCAAACCAAAGATCAATCACCTTGGGACCTCGTATTCCATCCGACTTTCGTTTACCGACAAGTTGTGAAACAATTGTGCCGCTGCTTGTGGTCTCCTGTTTCAATGTTAGCTCCACTTCATAGTCACTATGCAATTGCGACAAGTGAGAGTGAATGTTGATGAACGGTATGTCTTGTTGTTGCCCGGGAATACCACCGCGAAACCGATTCAGGTCCATGCTTTCATGAACGGGTCCATCTTCACGAAAGGCCCAACTCACTATGCCATCGCATCCAGACGTTCTCTTGAGTCCATTCCACAGCATTACTTCTAACACATACTGATTAACTCCACGTACGTAGAGCGTCGCACCATCAATTTGCTCTTTTACCTTGCGATCTCGGACGTCGCTCGGCAGGTTTCGTGGCTGTTTATCACGCGGATACTCTTCAACCACACGCACGCGATAGGTTCGATCAAACGGTTCTGCGGCTGTTGAGAGTATCTTTTCAAGTGAAGTCATTGCAGCAGAAACGTTATGATGTGGACCTGTCACTATGAACATCACCATGACAACAGCGGCCACAGCTAATGCCGACGATAAAATCGAAATCCATGTTCTTCGCTTACCCGCAGTGGGGCTTAACAGGTGTTTCGCACCAGCAAGAGGTTCGTCAAACTCCGTTGCGCCTTCTACCGCGAGGGTGTCAGCGTTAATCAGTTGCATCAACGCTTGAATCCGCTCATCATCGCGAGCTTTGTCTCGGCGGCCTATATCAGATAGCAATCCATGAACCAGAATCGACTCCGCAATCGAATCACTCGATTGGCCCTGTAATTCGTCAGTTGTTCCGGTCGATGGCAACATATCATCGTCCAACCAATCCGACAAACAATCATTGTTCTGGTCGCTCATGACTTCGCCTCCGCAGTACTCATAACGCCCTTTCTTTTAAGGCATTCGGCTAACACTGCCCGACCACGTTGGAGACGTTTCTTACAGGCTTCGTAAGTCAGCTCAAACTGGTCAGCAAGAAGTTGCGTTTGCAAACTGTCGAAATACTTACCTATAAGGACCCCCTTCTGTTTCTTGGGCAGTTCGTCAATGCACTGGTGTAAAGCGAATACTTTCTCATCCCATGTGTCACCCACTTGAAGATTGATATGCTCAAACTGACGATCCACCGCAAAGAGAACCGCGTCATGAAGCACGATAGGAGCTAATTTCCGCTTGCGATAATGGGCCTTTACCAGCCGAGAGGCAATTCCACGCAACCATGGACCGAAAGGGCGGTCCAGATCGCAATCATCGAGCCGCCTCCACGCAATAATCATTGATTCCTGGAACAGGTCCTCGATCACAGACTCGTCACGCACAAGACTACGCAAATACACCATCAGCATCCGAGTATTCTCACGGACCAGAATTTCAAAGACTTTTTGCGATTTCTTGACCAAAATATCGTCCAATTTATCTCTCCCATATGTTTCAACACCATTACTGTCGCAAAAGGGCCGTTTGGGGACATATATTTCGTTATATTTACGATGAAACTGGGCCAACAAGTAGTGGCGCAGGTAGTGGCAGATTCGTCACTCATAGCTTCTCATGTTCCGTCAGCAAAAACACAGAGCCTAGAAAAAAAGGCATTCCCCGTCATAGACCGTCATGGTCCATCAGTAGGAATACCCCAAGTGGGCGATGAGGGACTCTACGATACACGCATCTAAGGCTGTAAATAGTGGGTTATTGGACAGTTCGGAAAACGATGCGGTGACACCCGCGGTGGCAAATCCGACGCTAAGTGAAACGGTGGCCTTACTGATCGAAAGCTGGTCTAGCATGACTCCGCGGCAAAAGGCTTGGCTGAACAATAAAATGCAAGGAGGGCCGCGTCCCAAAAAACAAAGGACAAAAGAAATATTTTCACATGACGGTAAATACTGCTAAACTGATTATTCAGCTGTTGTCGCGTCTTTACAACAGGTTACTAAAAGCACTATCAATAGCGTTCAAATGAAAAAAATTAAAGAACGTTTGGTTTTATGGACTCTGGCAATTTATCTCGTCTTCTTTATTTGCCTAATACCTGTGGGCTATATATCCAACAGGTTTGTTAATCAGCTGGAGAGTTTCTACGCGGCAAATCTAATCTTCGTAATTGGATTAATCTCGTTAATTTCCTTAGCCTGCCTCTCCGCTCTGTGGGTGGTTTATGGAACAGGGAATTTCCTGCATCGTTTTTTCTTCTGTGGTTTTGTTTTTCTATTGGCCGGATTGGCATTTGAGCAATCCCGTTGTCTGATTTTTTGGGGAGAGAGTCCCGTGGGGGGATTTGATGAATGGTGGATAGGTAACAAATATGGCGGGGGAAAAACGCGTTATCTCCCAATGCTTTGTTTCTTACCCGTGTGGTGTTTGTTGATAGGCGCTTTGTCGGCCTTAAGAATAATTCCTTTTTTGCGTTGGAAAATTCAACGTCCTGGAGGACATGATAATGCGATTATAAAACAATTTCCGAGGGCTGTGGGTGTGCGAGTAACGATGCTTGCCGTCAGTGTTTTGGGAACCTGCTTGATTTGGAATCTCATCTTTAGGCTAAGCTTTGCAGGGATATTAAGTGACTTAAGGACATCGGACGGCGTAATCCTAGCTTTAGTTTGTAGTGTGGCCTTCTTAAGTGTGTCACTGCTTTTGTTGATCATGGTGACCCTGACACGCTTTGCGAATTGGTTGTTCTACCAGCGCAAATGGTTAGTGATCATCGCGATTGTTATCAACACCTTGACGATCGGTATTTCTATTCGGTACGCAAGTGACCCAAGGAATTTAAGTCAGGATTGGCACGTTGTTTGGATTGTATTTGCTACCGGGTTACTGTTGTTTGAAACGCTATTGATGTTTGGAATCGTAGGTTATCGCATCCGCTCTAAGGATTCAGTCGGAAAGGAAGGCATAACAACGGATATTGCTGGTGGGGGGATTGTAGTTAAAAACAAACGCGTATCTCGTTTTCACCCTTTAGAACAATTGACATGTCTGGGATTTCTATTCATTTCCGTGTTGGTAATTCCGACGGGATTTCATCAAAAACTGGTTGTTGAAACGTGGGCTTCTGGAATCCGTTTTGATGACACGGGAGAGCTCGTAGGGGTATTCGGGAATGATTTTCATATTCCAGATGATTGGGCATTTCTGGAAGGAAGCTCACGTTTAGAATCAGTGAGTATTGGGTCGAATTACGAGGAGATATTTGTAAGTAAGGAAAGCCTTAATTCTCTGATTGAACTAAATGGCACCTTGAACTCGGGCTTAAAAAAGCTTGAGTTCTACAACTGTCGATTTGAAGATCCCACGTTCGAATTTATTCTACAGTTTCCGCTGCTTGAAGAATTGGCGGTTTATGAGACAACCATTAATAATGACGACATTATCTATCTAAAAAGCCTGAAAAATCTCAAACATCTCAGGCTTCCGGGGGCGAATATCAGCGGCAAGGGGATTGGAGACTTAAAGGGTTTAGAAACGCTGAATCTAAGGGGTACTGGGGTAACTGATAAACCGATGGATCAATTTGACAACTTAAAAAATCTGAAAACGATCTATATTACTGATAATGGCTTTTCCTCTCAGGCTAAAAGCCATCTCCACAAGACTCATCCGGGGATTATTGTGTATGATAATTTAATGATAATGCTTGGCTACCCGAATCCGTTGCTACTTTCAGCGATGGTTCAAAGAAATAGTGAAGGTTGTGTTACATCCCTGAACCTCACCGGCAAAGAATATTATGAGCCCCCCGACCCGCGGAACCGGAACTACGGCATAGAGATGGTGATGAATTATGCCCTGCAATTCCCTAAATTACGGGCATTAAATCTTGCTAGAACCGGAATGGAAGATGAGGCCCTCCCTCTTCTTGAGGAGTTTCACGCGTTAGAGCATGTTGATCTTTCTGGTAATAACATTACAAATTTAGGGATGCGTGAAATAGTGAAGCTTACGCAGCTCAAGGTATTGATGCTCAACGATACAAAGGTTTCTGAGGAGGGTCTTATTGATCTTAAGCGATTAAAAAAACTCGAACTGCTGTCACTCAACAATACTGACATCTCGTCTTCGAGCGTTCCGCATCTAAAGGAATTGCCATCCCTAAAGTGGCTAACGCTTGCAGATACTAATTTTACCGACGCTGATATGGTGAGCTTTAGTGAAATGTCCGGACTGGAAGAGATCTCTGTGGCAGGTTCGCCAATCACGGACGAGGGTGTAAGTCATCTTGGGAAATTAACTAATCTAAAGATTATTGACCTGAAAGGTACGGCCATAACTGACGCCGGTCTTGAATATCTTAAATCTCTAGGAAACCTACAAATAATATATTTGGCAAATACAGATGTTACGAAGAATGCGGTTGCCGAGCTTCAAAAAAATCTCCCTGATTGTTTAATTGACGTGACTAATGAGAATTCGTTAGGCCGTTCCCTTGAACTAATCGAAATTGAGTAATTGCGCCAGAGCTAAAAGCGGCGTCACCGGCGGTGACAGCAGCGTCGTTCATGCCTATTCATGCTCCATCAGTAAAAACGGTGACCCTACAAAAACAGGCATTTCCCGTCACAGACCGTCATGATCCGTCACAAGAAATACCTAAGTGGGCGATGAGGGACTCGAACTAACGCCTGTTTCTAAGTGGAAAATCACTGATGTTGTAATGGGCGACGCAGAATCCGACGCATTTTCGGACGTTCATGACCGGAAACTAGAAGCACTGCTACAAGTCTGGGCGGATCTGCCCGAGAGTGTCAAGGATGCCCTGCTAGTGATGGTGAGTGATCGAAACTGCTAGTCATGGCTTTGTTGATGTGGGACTAAAATGCAATCACCTATAAAGCACGTCTAGCTGGGGAATCAATTGACGGAGAATGCGAAGAACGGGTTTCTCAATTTGACGTGAATCATGGCTATTCTGCATATTACTGCGTGGCAATCCCCATGGTTCAAATAGCTTATCGTGATCTCACATGTCATCAAAAGCAAGCATCGGATTGAGTATGGCATCAAGGCGAAGGACGTAGGATTGAGGTTTGTCCTCATATGCGAAGCACGCTGAACAAATTTCAAAAACAGACACCCTGGCAAAGAGTTATTGCATGAGAGACATTCTTCAAAAGTATTTCAATCACATGTTTTATAAATTGTGGCGTATTAAACATTTCCCAAATGAACATAAAAGGGGTAGGCTGGATGTGAAGCAAGTGGCAATTCGAAGCCAGCAAGAAAGAATTCGATCAATCCCTTAGCAGTAGACGAGCAATGTTCGTAGCGGCCTGAAATGGTAAAACGAGCATAATGTCCACGCGATTTGGAATTCGCAAATCACTAAGGGCGCGTAGGAGCATTACCTTTATTCAAGCAGGTGCAGAAAGTTTGGACTATGAGTGACATAAAACTATTTGATATTTCCGGTAAATCAGCGACACTGCTTGAAGGTAAATCCGTGGCGTTGGAGAAATCCCTGCAATCGCTTATGGAGAACAACCTAGAATCTCTTGTTGGTGTCACATTTCTTGAGACTGAATACAATACGGGAGCCTCCATTCGCGGTCGTGTCGATACACTCGGCATCGATGAAAACGGCTGCCCAGTGATTATTGAATACAAACGTTCAAGCAATGAAAATGTGATCAGTCAGGGACTCTTCTACCTTGATTGGCTATTGGATCACAAAGCCGAGTTTGAATTGATCGTTCTCAAAAAGCTTGGCCAAGAAAAGTCAGAACAAATTGATTGGACTGGCACTCGTGTACTCTGCATTGCCGGTGGTTTTAATAAATACGATTCACATGCGGTTACGCAGATCAATAGAAATATCGAGCTTATACGCTATCAAGTATTTGATAATAAGCTGTTAATGCTCGAATTAGTAAACAGGGTCACTGCAGCGGGAATCGGAGATACCAAGCCTGTGAATGGCAATTCCAGCCCTGTGAAATACACAACCGTCAGTGAGTATCTTGAAAAGGCAGACCAGGAACTGACCGATCGATTCGAGGAGCTGCGATCCTACCTCAATGGCTTAGGCGATGATGTGCTTGAGAACATTAAAAAGTTTTATTTTGCATTTCGGCGGATAAAGAACTTTGCTTGCGTTGAATTGCGAGTAACAACTGGCGAACTCCTTATATATCTCAAAGTCTGTCCCGATGAAATTTCGCTTGAAGAAGGATTTACAAAAGATGTGCGAGAAATTGGTCACTACGGCACTGGGGATCTGGAAGTGAGACTCAAAACGAGAGAAGATTTCGAGCGTGCAAAACAATTGTTCGAAAAAAGCTATGAGGTCAGTTAGATACAACAACAAATATAAAACGAACCGACTTGCCAAGCTAATCACCACAAAGCGGCTCTATTGAGGTCATCGATTACTGGTATAGCCATGCCCAAGTTTACACCTATAGATTATTGGAAGTCCCTTGTCCTATACGGCCTTAATACTGCCACGTACAAGATTGCATTGGCGCATGTTTTACTTGATTGCGCAAGTGACGGTATCGCAACATTAACATGGGACGAGCTGTCTGATAGTTTTCTTGCTAAATATCTCGAACGTATCGATCCTGATGACCCAATGCCCCAGCAGGGGATTGCTGGTCGTCAAACTGTATTGGAACGCATCGTTGGTGAGTATCGAACAACATCTCACGATCTAGAGTACGCAATTAATGAAGTCGGTAAGAACGGGTTTAATGATGTTATTCGCCGCTTTCATAACTTGGGACGTACGGGAATCCCAGAACTGGAAGGCATGTTTTATGAATTCGATTTTGGAAAGTCCCTAACGATTAAGGACAATCTTTTCGAGGTTTGTGAAGAACGTACGCAGGAACTATTAGCTGAACTAGACGCACGCTGGAGTTTACTTGAGGGTGCATTCTCTATCTCTAATAGTAACTATGTATTAGCAAACGACTTACGACAGATCTATTTATCGGATGGCGAAAAAAGACGAGACCTGACCGGCAACATCGCGTTCCTGCAAGGATATCAGGGTAACACCTGCTTTTACTGCCGTGAACCTATACCGGCAAATGACATTCATGTTGATCATGTTCTCCCCTGGAGCGTCTTGCGGCATCACGATGTGTGGAATCTCGTTCTTGCGCACAGTTTTTGTAACATGCAAAAGTCAGACCGTATTGTTGGTGAACACTTTCTGCATAAACTGATTACCCGGAACGAAAACATCATGGGTAGTAATCATCCATGGAAGGCTAAGATATCCGCGGCGTTAGGAAAAACCGCAAAGCAGAGGTAGCTATCTACCACCGAGCACTACAATAATGTTTGCCGTATTCATAATTGGAATTACTGGCGAGGAGACGCCAATTACTCACCAGACAATGACCCGTTTTATAGCAGATTAATTACCGTCATTAATAACCGAGGGCAGGCATGAATCCATTCGCGGAAATTACACCGGAGCGAGTTCTTATGGAAAACGATTATTTCCTAGTCATTGAAGACGGTTACCCTGTCTCACCAGGGCACAGACTAATAATATCAAAGGCGAGCGTGGAAACATTTTTTGATTTATCGAAGGAAGAGCAGGAATCACTTATACATCTATTGCCGCAGGTAAAGTCGTTAATCGAAGAGAGCCACAATCCCGATGGGTATAACATCGGTATGAATTGTGGTGAGGCAGCGGGTCAGTCCGTAATGCATTTTCACTGTCATGTGATACCTAGATATATTGGAGATGTGGATAATCCCAGAGGAGGAGTTCGATACTGCATTCCAGAGAAGGGATGCTATTAACCCGTCTAGACTGAATTGGTAGGAATTAGAGTCCACCCAAGTGTTCGGGCAGCGTGGATCGCGAGAACAGGATTCAATTCGATTAACTCAGTAACACTATCAGATATTGAGTGTTCCAGTTCAGCATCTGAAAGTATTGATATACTTTGTGCCGACTCGTCGTGATACTGCATCATTTTTATGATTGATTCTAAAACCCGTAGAGTACCGTAGCCTCCCTTTGACTTTAGGGACTTGTAGTATTCGTTCCATGCCTTCGTAAAGCCTTCGATACCACCGAACGTGTCAACCATTTCGGTAACAGTATGCCCAACATTCCGCCGGTGTTGTTTGTCGCATATTTGAGATAGATACTTAGTGATCTGTCGTTCAGAAGCTATTTGCTGACGGTTTGTACGTCGAGTTCGTTCAGCATCATTGTGACATTGGCGGTACTGATTGAATCGGGTGTTGGTTGCTTTGTTTCTATACCTAAACTCAGCGAGAGGACGGATTCTTGCACATAAGCGGCATCGCTTACATATCGGTAGAAGTTGCGGAAGCACTCGCCAAGTGTGAGGGAGACCTCTCCCTAGACGGTCTCACAAGCATATCAGTAGATTTGGCCGCAGTACTCGCAAAGCATGACGGCTATCTCTCGCTCGAGCGCCAGACGGTTTTGAGCAATGCTGTGGCACACGCGTTGTCAGTACACGGCCACCTTAGTCGGGAGAATTTGCCCGCTTTCCGCCGCCAAGATCCTTCGCGACGCTGGGCATGGGGTGTGAGACCCTCTGGAACCTAAATAATCACCCTTTTTGCGTCATTATAAAGTGAGAGGAATCCTATCTCTCACGTAACAACGCTCAGTACGCACATTTCCTGTGTTTGCCGGGCGTTTTGCGTTTCTATCATCTCGGTTCTCTTTAGGAGGCATTTTTACTATGCCAGATTTACTATTACACACCGCCGATTCAACAGCTTCACGTAGCGCCGTTGAACAAACAACCACGCCGCCCGCTACGTACACTTGGCGTCCCATCCCACACGAGAAACTGCTTACTACCGTGGAAGACTCTCTCAGAAAACGAGGGTTTTATATCACGGGCGAAGCACATGGACTTACGCACAATGGGGATCGTTACTTTGGACTACTGGAAGTTCGCAATAGCGACGAAACCCAAGACAC
>JABJJO010000114.1 GCA_018660825.1 Planctomycetaceae bacterium
GGGTGAACACGCTACCAGCGACATCTCAATTACGCAAACTAACAGCACTCTCAACCAACCACTCACCATTACAAAACGCCAGGACGGCATCCACTACCGCGACATTGAAACGCTGCAATTATGGTTGAGTGAGAACGAAGATGATCTTACCGTTACAAACACGCACACTGGCGTAACCAACATCGACACGAATAACGGAAACGATACCGTCACAATTACCACGTCAACTGGCACGCTCTACGTGAACACTGACCAGGGCCAGGACCAAGTTACCATCGACAATATCGCTGGGTTCACAACAATTGACACTGGAGCGAACAATGATGCAATTACAGTTCGAACCACCGATGGAAAACTTAAGATCAACGGACAGTCCGGAACAGACGTCATCCGAATCGGTACGACAACTCCATCCATAAACGGATTAACCGATAGTATTAATGAACCGATTATCGTCCGCGGCTCAGACCTCGTCGGCGGCGAAGACGGTTTTGATCAACTCTTCCTAGGGGATGCACTAGACACTCAAGACAACATCGGGGCCATGACTCGTAATACCATCAACGGACTGGGGATGTCGTCCAATCTGGATACTGACAATGGCTTCAACGCATCCATCGCCTATCACGATTTAGATGATGTCCAGATCTACCTCGGGACCGGGAGTGATACGTTTACTATCCATAGCACTCACACTGGCAACACAACTATCGACTCCAACTCAGGGGATGACAAAGTCTATGTCGACACCATTGATGGTGCCACTGAAGTCATTACACAAGATGATTACGACACGGTAACCGTCGGTCGAGCAACGACCGGATTATTGACCCAAGGCACGTTAGACGAAATTAACGGCGGGCTCCTTCAATTAAACCTCGGTTCTCCCAACACAATTGAAACAACTAACTCGCTGACTATCCCATCAGGATTAATCGATGGTGAAAAATGGACGACAACCTTCACTGCGAACGTTAACACCATTGACAATCGTGCATACGACACAATTGTCACAACCAACATGACTCGCGCGCAACTTGCCTCGGAAATCGCCGCAACTATTAATAACAGCAGTGCAACAGACCGTAATGGCCGTGAACATGTTGCCACTCGTGTGGCTACTGCCTCAGGCATTACAGTTTCTATTACCTACGATTCACATTCATCCGGTGCTGACCAACTCACAGTTCTCCGCGATGGCGTTAGCGTTGCAGTTAACACACCTTTAGTTCGTCGCGATACAATCGTTATCGCAGATGGTGCGAACACCGATGACAATTCGATTCAAATTACTTATGACACCGAAACACTCCCAAGCCGTATAACATCTACCGAAATGACTGTCGGTATTCGTTACGTTGATGCACAACACATGGACGTCCACCTCGGTACCGGAAACGACACTGTCTTCATCGACACCGCTCAAGACAACACCACTTTAACGCTTGTAACAGGTGATGAACCCTCGTTACCAAACGCGACTAATGATATTGTAAATATCAGTCGCATCAATACGGATACTATTGTCCAAACCGGTCAAGGCAATGATCTTATTCGTGTTAACTTTGATCAAAATGGGCAGCAAACAAATCAAAGCGGAATTGATGCTGTGGTCACTCTCCAAGGCCAGAATGGTAGCGACCAATATGAGGTTGGACTCGCCGGCAACGCCAATGCAACGATCAATGTCTACGACGGTAGCAATTTGATCGACTTGGGAATCGATAAACTTACCCTGTTCGGTACAAACGCTGACGAGTTCTTCTTACTGCGTGCCTATCGTGACGATGTACTCAACATCGCTTCGGGCATGGTGCTTGCATATCAAGTGGACGAGAGCCTGAATCCAACCGACAACAGCAAAATTGAACGTGTCAACTACGATGACAATATTGAAGGCAGCATCGCAATTCATGGACGTGAAGGTGACGATACATTTATTCTAGACGACAACCTGCTCGCAACGACCATTTACGGTGACGCGGGGAATGACACATTCCAAATAGCCCAAGTATTCAAATCGCCGCGAGATGAAATCAACCCATACCACGGACTCAACGTAACCGAATACCTTGAAACACTACAGACAACTCGTGGATTCCTTACAAACGGTATCAGCCAAAATACATCAATTTATGGTGGTATCGGTAACGACGTCTTTACCGTGTACAACAATAAAGCTGAACTATATCTGTTTGGTGAAGATGACGACGATTCGTTCTTAATTCGACTCTTTGTTTTGGTCGACCCCAACGATCCAAAAGCACCTTACACCAACATCAATGGCGGCCAAGGTGCCGACTTCATCGCCCGACCGGAAACCGCACTAGTCAACATCGATGGGGGCGATGGCTACGATACATTAGTCCTCGTCGGGACTGAAATGTCCGAAGACTTTGTTATCACTAACGATGGCATCTTTGGTGGGGGTCGAGCGATCCACTACAGTGGACTAGAAAAAATAGTCATCGACGCCCAAGAAGGTAACGATTCGTTCTACATCGACAGCACTAGCGAAAATGTTGCTCTAGAAGTCGTCGGAGGCCGTGGAAGTGATTCCTTCTATATCGGAGATTCCGGCAGCGACGAACCAATTACTGTGCAAAGCACCAGTCTTGAGGGTCACAGCGGACTAATAGTACACAAGGTGTCTAGCCTCGACACCCGCTATGATGGTCAGCGAACAAGCGGCATTTCCGCTAAGGTCTATGACAACGACGAAGCAGGTATACTCATACGCACTAATGGACAACTCCGAGCGTTTGAAGGTGGCGCATCCAGCAGCGAACTCGTTAACCTTGTGTACTCGATAATGTTAACTCGGTCACCTGTCGATACGGTTCAAGTTCGAGCAATCCCAGATGCATTGCGTGAAAGCATAACTCGTGCCGGTGGTAAAGGTTTACGGTTACGTCGCAAAGGCAACACGGAATACACTGAAGACGGAGTCACCCTGCTGTTTGACCGTCAAAATTGGTTTACCCCTCAAGAAATTGAGATCGAAGTCCAAGAGGATTTCGTCGACCAAGGACGGCATGACCTTAACATCAAACACACCGTGCGAGAAGGCAATACGGCAGACAGCGGCGGTGCCTATAACGACTTGACGCTTCCTTCTGTTACCGTCGACGTAATCGACAACGATTCGGCAAACGTTGTCATCATCCAAAGTGATTCCAACACGAATGTGATCGAAGAATCTACAACGGACTCGTACCAAGTCGTGTTGAGCCGTCAACCAACCGGGGAAGTTGTTATTAGCGCTACGGAAACAAGTAATCAACTTTCTGTTTCGCCGACCACACTGACGTTTACCACAGCGAATTGGGCTGCTCCACAAACCGTTACGGTAACTGCTGGCATTGACGAAAACACCGAGGGATTACATCACGCCACAATAAACTACACAATCACTAGTAATGAAAATGATTTCTACGGAATAACTTCGAGCGACATCCTCAAAGGAATTTTGACCGCTGTCACTGCTGACGGAGCAAATCTCTTCGAAGCGGATTACGACAATGTCACTGAAGTCATCACCATTACTAGTGACCAAGCGTTCTCAGCAACCTTCGAGGAACACAGTGGCAATTTCGCAATACAATCCGTTTCGTCAACGTCCGCCTACGAGGGTACAACCGAATTCAATCTCGCCACTCACGATGGCACAACAACGGATGCCACTGAAGTTAATGTTGGTACAAACTGGAATTTAAACCTTCAAGGCAATCAATATTCGATAACCATCGAAGACGAAACCAATGACACACTTGAATTCGCGGAAACCAGCTTGGTTAATCTCATCAACTCAATAAATTTAGACTTGTCTGGTACAGTCGAGATTGGACAGACGTGGGAAGTCGTCGTTGATGATACGACATTTAAGTATGACACCGTTGACAATGATGAGAACGGCAGCGAAGACAATAATGTGGAAACCATAGCCGATGTAGTTACTCAACTGGTCACCTTGATTGACAATAATTCTGCATATACTGCTTCCGGAAACGGTGTCAGGATCAACATCAATTCCGACAACTGTGCCGAAGCAACAGCATCTGTAAATTCTATTGAAACCGACAACGCTACTTCGGCATTTAACGCAATACGCACCGGAACAAACGATATTGCCGTTAGCCGCTGCTCTACCACTGCCCCGTTTACTTTCACGGATGATTATGACGCCGGAGTTTCAACAACAGGTCAAATTGCAGTCGATCCAGGCATGTCAAATTACTGGAGTACCGTTTCATTTAAGTTAATTGGAGTTACGGATATCGAAGTAGGTGATACATGGACCGTTAACCTAGGTGGGCAACCGTTCACATTCGCGACTGCCGCTACTCAAACCACAACGAATGCTGCTGCCAACATTGCCAACGAACTAAACGCGATTGCGGATTACGTCGCAATGTCCAAAGATGAAGAAATCATCGTGGTAAAACTAACCACCGATGTGTTTACCTCGGCTGTTTCACCCCCGGATACCAAGACCGTTGACATTTTCGACCTAGCAAACGCTGCGACTTCATCATTCACCGTTTCAGCTCCCGTTGACAACTCAGACTATGTCGCAGCAGGTATCGTTTGGAAAATAAATATAGGCACTAATCTTCCTTACACTTATACGAGCAGTGCTACCGACACTCTATCCGACGTGGCGACGGAACTTGCAAACACACTAAATGACGTGACCAATATCGTCGCAGCAACAATGGATAGTGAACTCGTAATCACTCAAATGGGCACCACCAGCGAGACAATCACTGCGACGGCAACTGAACCCGCAGAATTAATTACCAACGATACTTCACAGTATAAAACGCGAAAAATCGTGCTCACCGGCACCGCTGCAGTTGGTGATTCATGGACAGTCAGTGTTGGTGGTACTAATTACGATTACACCGTTGGGGAGAACAACGAAAGTAACACGGTCGAACAAATCGACGTTACAATTTTCGATAATGATGCTCCATTAGTCGTCTTTGAAGAATCTGACGGCGACACAAGCGTGGTCGAACCAACAGATTCCATACCAATCGGTACAGGTTCGGCATTGGGTGTTCATCCTGAGTTCGACGTCCATTTTGATCAAACGACTCGCATTGAGAGCTCAGTTACCACTGCTGGCGGCGGTGAAGCCAACGGCAGTATTGACATCATTCCGACGCTAACATCGCAAAGCCAGGACCAGCTCACACAAGCCACAATCGTGTTATCTGGGTACGTCCAAACGGGCAGTATCTGGACAATTACAGTTGTCGATGACGACAACTCACCTCTGACTGCTACATTCACCGCTCAAACCGGTGATGATCTCGAGACCATTCAAGCAAGTCTTCTGAACAGTTTAAATGCCAGCCAATACGTTGAGGCATTCGAACCTACGACTTACGTAGTGATTGAGCACCCGGCATCTTCAAGTGTAGTCAGCACAGCACCTCAAACTGAGAGATTCCTGATTCAAAATCTTTCCGACACCACAACGAAAATTGCTTTGAATGGCTCATATACGACGGATGACATCTGGACGCTTAAACTGATCAACACTGCAGGTAGCCCTTCCACCCGCACCTACAATTTCACAAGTAGTCAAGCATCCGTTGAACTAAGCACGATTGCAACCCATTTTGAATCGCTAGTAAACAACGATAACAGTGATTCTAACTCAGGCAATCAAGCCACGGATGTCTCCGCCAAGGTCATATCAAAGTACGTACGCATCCGGGGAGATTTCGGCGCTTCCGTAATCGATGAAACAGGCCAACACGCGACATACACTACTGCAACGAATCTCGATAGCGGCAAATGGAACACCAACGTCAATAGTGACATATCACAAAGCACCACACGCCCACATATCACCTTTAATGGAACTGGGGATGGGCAAAACGATTTCTTTAAATTTGAAATCACATCATCCATGCTCTCCGCTGGAGGCGGATCCGTTACGGGAACATTTGACATGGATCACGGATTTGAATTCCGAGATCGCCTTTTCTGGGCTAACCGCCTGACACTTTACAGCAGTAATGGAGGCAACAAACCAACCACCTTGAAGAATGGGCGAGGATACTCTCGACCAACAACTGGCGCTGGAGGCAGCCAAACTTGGTTTGACGATTATCTCGAATACACGTTCACTCAAACTGGCGAATACATCATTGAAGTTTCTGCCTGGTACCCATATGCACTTTCCGGATTACCCGAAGGCGTTGATTACGTATTAAATATTTCGTTGGATCAACATCAAGTTTCAGACTTCTTATTCAAACCTAACTATGTTCATGAAGTTGAGCCCAATCAAAAACCCGTTACTGAACCTTACGGCCAAGACATCGATGCGGCTGAAAATTTCTTTGTGTTCCCAGACGCGGAAATCGGCAACACACACCTGACACCAACCGGACGCATCACCGATGGAACCCCGTATGTAAGAATTAAAGGAACTGGCGATTACACCGACGACTATTACCGATTTGTCATTAACTCAGACATGCTTGACGGTTCGGCAGACGACGAAATATCCGTGTCAAATGGAATCAACCGTGATGCCGCCGAAACGTACTATGATTCAGCTACGTTAACGTTAAACAGTACTGAAGTTCGCGATGGTGACCAATGGACCATCTACATCGACGGGCGGACATTTGCCACTGATGGACAAGCCTACAGTTATCTAGCATCAACGGGAGATACACTCGATGATGTTGTTAGTGGACTTAATGACGTGATCGCGGAAACAACTAACACGCGATTTACATTAAGCGCCTCGGGTTCGAGCCTCATGATTGAACAAACGGATGCTGGGTTCTATCTAGGAGACGCCACACACAAGTATGGAATAACACAGAAACGCAACTCCGCGGCGACTGTCACTCGCACAACCACCACTCGCAATAAAGCAAA
>JABJJO010000194.1 GCA_018660825.1 Planctomycetaceae bacterium
CGCACAATCAGCATTGCGGCAGAACTTACGATCAGACGGGTTTGTGGTTCCACAACTGGGGCATTCCCCTTCGCCTAAGTCTCTCGCTGCATTCAGCCCAGCAGTCGCTGCCTGCAGGACTGCTTCCTTCATTTCAAGAGCAGATTGAAATCGTTCTTCCTTTGATTCTTCTAAGGCCTTAGCTACTACGGATTGAAGCTCCGGAGGTATCGCTGAGATGTTGATCACCTTGGGACTCTTACCGGTGAGCATTTGGTAGAACGTCGCTGCCAGACTCCAGAGATCACTTCTATGATCGGTAAACTCTGCTCCTTTTCGCTGCTCCGGTGGCATGAAGTCCAATGTCCCGATCACGGCACCTTCCATCGTCATGCCGGTATCAGCCGTGTCATCCTTGGCCAAGCCGAAATCTGTCAGCTTCGGTACGCCGTCTTCGGTCATTAAGATATTAGCTGGTTTAATATCACGGTGGATGATGTTCTCGGCGTGTGCTTTGGCCAATCCATCACATACTTGACTGAAGATTTTGACTGCTTCGTCTAGCTCGATAGGACCTTTTCTACTTAGGTCCAGCAGGCTACCGCCTTGGACACATTCCATGATCAGAAAGGGGCCGTCTGTGGCGCGGCCATAGTCGTAGATCTGGACAATGTTAGTGTGGCTCAAAACTGCGATCGACTTGGCTTCGGTTAAGAACCGCTGGACGGCAGTTTTACTACGGGCTGCTTTACCTAGGATCCGTTTAATCGCGACCTTGCGTCCTAGACGAGTATCGGTAGCGAGCACGACTTCGCCAAAACCGCCTTTACCAAGTACGCTCTCTTCGGTGTAGCGAGTAGATAGGTCTACTACTTCCATGCCATCATCGAATAACTCGTCGTCCACGTTCGCATCACCGAAGGTGGATTGATCGCCGAGGCTATGGGCAGCGGTATCGCCGCCCATCGTGGCCCCGTCACCGAGACTCTGCTCAGCGGGATCTTGTTGTTCTTCGCCGCTGAAGGTCTCACCTCCGAGGCTGTCTTCGTGGTCTGGCATGGTGGATGTCCGTGAGATTAGAAAGCTAGCAATCGTTCATACTAACGCACCAAGAGGGCAATAACAAATGCTGGAACGTTGATATGAGGGCGGGGCGTTCATTTTCCTTGCCCGGCGACCCGGTGGTGGGGTCACGGAACTACGAACACACGAGCTGTAGGTAATGGCGTTGGGCGATCAACGAAGGAATTCGCGAGCTGAATGCGAATCAAGTGGGCAGGCTTCAGCCTGTCTGCCTGAGCTTCAACCGGCTATTTCGGACCTTCGTTACGCCACCAACGCAATTCGTTACTGCCGCGTTCGGCACAGGCGGCGATGTCGAGTCGGCCGTCGCCGTTAAGATCGGCAATCAAGACCTGATTGGCACTTCGCCAATTCGTCTTCAGCACATGTTGCACCCAAAGAGATTTTGAGGTGCTGCGGTTCTCGAACCAGACGATCCGTCCTGGGTTGCGCCAGGAAGTCGCCACAACATCCATATCACCGTCTCCGTCCAGATCTCCAGCCACCGCCTCGAAGGCATCGTCAAACTTTACGGCGATTACATGTTTCCGCCAACTGGCTGGTTGATTTTGAATCTGATTCTCGTACCAGACGATCTGGTTGTCGTGCGCGCGATTCGATGCCGCCGCCGAATTAGAACCTGGCCTAAAATAGAATCCCAATGCCATGACGATGTCCATGTCTCCATCGCCATCCATGTCAGCCGGGTTTCCATGAGCTGGGAACTTGGACCGGTTGTCCACGAGATGTTTCGTCCAGGCAACCGTTTTGTTGGAAGTTAGTTTTTTTTCGTACCAGATGACCTGATGGTCCTGCCTGCTCGTCCCCAATAGATCCCGGTCGCCATCTCCGTCAAAGTCTGCTGCGCGGATGGTGCGTGTCTCTGAAAGATCTAATTCAATTGTATGTTTTCGCCAGATCGTGGACCTTGCGTTCGCGGAGTTTTCAAACCAAGCAAATTGGTTACCTGTTATCCAACTGGATGCGGCGACGTCCAAATCGCCATCTTCGTCAAAATCATCAAGAACGACATCGTAGGCGCCAGGCAGTCCCGTGGTGATTAAATGCCGTTTCCAGAGTTTGAATGGTTCCTTAGGATCTGTGTTTTCTAACCAAATGAGATGGCCCTCCAGATTCTTGACAACGACCATATCCTGGTCGCCGTCGCCGTCAATATCCCCGATAGCATGACGTTCCAAACGGGAAGGATCGTTTTGATGGATTGTATGTTTTGTGAAGTTTCCGGCCCCGGAATTTTGAAAGAGATAGATGCGATTGTGAGGCGTATAGTCCGCACTGCTGAGATCTAAGTCCCCGTCATTGTCGATGTCCAGTGCGGTAATGCCATAGGCGTACGCATAATTCGAGGCAATCAGATGCTCGCTGAATCGTATACCGCCTGGAGGAGGAGCGTGTTTGAAAACATGACTCACCGCCGCATGTAAATCGAGACGTCTGTAGGCAATCTTAGTGGCTGGATCCGTCACGGATTTGCCCGTCAATTGCATGATTCTCATGATTTCTAGGGGAATGTTTCCGTCTGTTTCTCCACAATCATAATGCGTAACCTCGATGGCTTCGCGAATGATCATTGCGGCACCGCAGGCGATGGCATTCGATGAAGAGGTCGCCGAGGCCGGTACAAGTAACTCAAGTTTTGGGTGACGATCGAGATGGATTTCATCCACCCCCGGTCGCGTGGCGCCGATTGCGAAACAATTCGGCTGGCTGGCTGGCCATGAAATTCCGTTTGTATAATTGTGGTTTCCAGTTGGTGCACTGACCCAGATTCCTAGATCGCGGAGGCGTTGTAGCTTGTCGTCAATCTCCGTTTTAACCGGTTCGGTGTGTTGCTGGTCATCCACCGGTGCCAAATTTACGGTGGTGATTCGATAGCGTTGATGATGGTCTATCACCCACTGCAGACCCGCCGCTAATGTTGGCGAATCCGTGGTCTGACAATGACAACACTCAAGAGCCCTAATGATCGCGAGCTGATTATTATAGGCAACACCCCATTTCCCCTGGTAATTCAACGAAGAGGGGATGCCAATGGTTGTACCGTGGTAACCGCGCCCCTCGTGCCGGGGATCAGAATCGTCAGATACGCTGTCGTAGGTCACCAGCACCTTCGGTTGGTTTCCCCCGGGTTGAGACCATTCCGGACGTGATAAGGTACAGCCATCGTCTACCAGTGCCAGCGTTTGCCCTGTGCCGAAGGTGAGGCGGTCACTAAACGACTCCCAGGTCCTAGTGATGCCGGCCTGTCGGAAAGCTGCTGGCTGAATCGGCTCGCCGCAATACAATACTTGAGGAAGGAGCAGACAGATGAACAGGCTAGTGATTCGAATATACATTTGATTTGGTTGGAAAGTGAAAGACCGAAAATGATTGAACATGAAAACTATAAACCGGTGACAGGAAATTGTGGGCTAGCTCTAGCTACTGAGGCAAAGGAGATGCTTCTTTTTCGGACAAATGAAGCATAAACCAATCGGAAATGATCTTCAGTTCATCGTCCTCGGACACCCATCCGTGACTGGCACCCTCTTTAACAATCAACCGGTTCGGTATTTTTGCGGCATTCAGTTTTTTAATCAGAATTTGTGATTGCTGCAGCGGTACCAGCTTATCCGCGTCGCCATGCAGTAATAGCGTGGGAGCATCCCCCGGATCTACCTGATGAACAGGAGAGATCGAATTCAAATGAGCGTGGTGCCGTTTTTTGTCCGTCACGGGAATAAATGTCGTTGTGCTGCGATTGAGTTCGCGCAGCTCAACCGCTCCCCAAAACGGATTGTTCCCCTCGGGATTTAGACCCCGTATCACCGTGTCAAAGTGCACCCCCGGAGCGCCATAATTCAAAAAGTCCGTGGGAGGAAAATAGGCAACGACAGCTTGTACATGATCACCGCCCTGCAAACCCTGCATCAACGATAGGTGGCCGCCGGCAGAACCTCCTGCGACGCCAATTCGTAACGGATCAATACGCCGCGCAGCAGCGGTGCTCCGAATATGGTTGATCGCAGCGGTAGTTTGTTCGATTGCCTCAGCTGCCGTGAAACGAGGCTGGGAACCGTGAATGACATAATATAATGTAAATCCACGATCCAGAAATACTCGCGTCATCCGCCCAAAAAATCCCTGATCAATCGACTTCAATGAATCGTGAGTCGAGTGCCAACCACCACTGACCATGAATGCTATTGCCGCTCCATTTTGAACTCCCGGAGTTAAAATATCATAAGTTAAAGCAAACCCATCCTTTTTCAGGTAAATAACGTCGCGCGTACGCGTTGTTCCAAGTTTTAGAAAATTTGGCTGTTCAGCGCATGACGCCTCACTTAAACACAGAACAACGGCTATCAAAATCACAACACGATTCATAAAAATCTCCTTTAATTTAATACCCACCCATTATGCCAAAAGCACTGACCGCGCGCACGCTATTTATCGAAAGAATGAGGCGAGAAGACAAAATCACCCCACCACCGGGCAAGGAAAATGGGGCGGGCTGGATTGAATTTCTGAAGGTTGACTAAAATCCGTGGGTAACTTTTTTTATTTTATTGGATTGCTGCTTTGCTGCTTAAACCCTTGCAGGCGCCGCCCGAGGGGGTGAAGATGGGGACTGTGTAAGAGATTCTTATCCACGCAACCTGCATCGCGGCTGTCCGTTTTTAGACGCTCCTCCACTTTTTTTATAACCACCTCTGATTCAGCTGGATTCCATCTATGACCTTCCAACTATTTAATACTATCCACTCTCTAGCTCGCCGAGACCTCATCTGTAAAGTCTGCGTAGCATTTGCGATTTTGGCGCTCGGCAGTTTCGCTGCTCAAGCTGAGCCTTTTTCTGTGGTGTTGTTACCCGACACACAATTTTACTCCGAAAAATACCCCGAGACGTATATCAACCAAACGTTATGGATTCGCAAGCAGCGAACAGACAACAATATTAAGTTTGCCATTCACTTGGGCGACATTGTCCAAACATCGACCAAAGAGAATGAGTGGGGCAATGCAAACCGCGCCATGCAAATACTCGATGGCGTCGTGCCCTACAGCATGGTCCCAGGTAATCATGACATGGTCGTCAAACAACGTGACAGCTCGCTGTACAACAAATACTTCTCACCCGCACGCTTTAAAGACCGCAAATGGTACGGCGGACATTTAGGCGAGAACAATGACAACAATTACTGTTTCTTTGAACAAAATGATTTGAAGTTCATGGTAATCAGTTTAGAGTTTGCTCCCCGTGATGCTACATTGAAATGGGCAGCCGAAATCTGCCAGAAGTATCCACAACATCGTGTCATCATTGCCACGCATTGCTACATGCGAACCGACGGCCGTGACACAGGGTGCGCGACCTCCTATAAAGTGCCTGGGAATAGCGGCGAGGAGATCTGGCAGAAATTAGTACGCAAACAACCCAATATTTTCTTCGTCATCAGCGGACACGTCTTAGGCGTGGGCTTGCAAACGAGTACCAACGACGCGGGGGGTAAAGTGACCGAGATGCTGACGGATTATCAAGGCCGACCCAATGGCGGCGATGGCTGGCTACGAACATTGCGTTTTGTGCCCAAGGAAAACAAAATCTATGTCAAAACCTACTCGCCGCTGTTGGATAAAACCGATGAAGCCGCGAAAGAAACGTTTACCATCGACTACCAGATGACGCAGTAGAGAACTGGCAACCACGGATGGGCACAGCATCCTGCAGTCATTGTTTTTTCTTGTCATTGTTTTCCCTTGTAATGGTAAGCGCAGTCACGCTACAATCAGTTTTCATATTGTAAGATTCATAATTCGCTGGAATTCCAAGGAGTTTCCCAACATGTCAGTTTTCGTACGACTTTGCATCATGATGTTCCTGCAATTCTTCGTCTGGGGCGCTTGGTACGTCACTGCTCCTAACTTCCTGACCACAATTGGATTTGGGGCAAGCGATATCGGAAACACCTATTCTGTTGGACCATTAGCAGGAATTATTGCACCACTCTTTGTGGGAATGATTGCTGATCGATATCTTGCCGCACAGAAAGTACTTGGACTGATGCACCTAGTTGGTGCTGCCGTCATGTTTTATGCAACCAGCCAGATGAGTGCGGGAGCTGTTAATCCAAATACGCTCAACATCATTTTCTTCATCTATATGCTCACGTATTTCCCAACGCTAGCATTAACCAACACTGTTGCCATGAAGAACATGACCGATTCAAAACAACAATTTCCTTATATCCGCGTATTTGGAACTTTCGGTTGGATCGCCGCCGGTTTTGTATTGACTGGTTTAAGTTTCGAAACCAACATCAACATGTTTTATATGACATCTGGGGCTGCGGCCCTGCTCGGCGTCTTTAGCTTTCTTTTGCCTAATACCCCCCCCCAAACCGACAGCAAAGTTACACTTGGCCAATTGTTTGGGGTCGACGCATGGAAATTACTAAAAGACAAATCCTATTTAATCTTCATGATCTCATCCATTCTTATATGCATTCCACTAGCATTTTATTACCAAATAGCTAGTCGGGTAGTAGAGTTGGTTGAATTACCTATTGGTGTAACGATGAGTTATGGGCAATGGTCTGAAGTAATTTTCATGCTTTGCATTCCATTTTTCTTTGCACGATTAGGTGTCAAAAAGATGTTGGCCGTCGGGATGGCAGTATGGACATTACGTTATTTACTGTTTGCTTTCGGTGCACCAAATTCAACCAGTTCAATGATCATTCTGGGAGTCGTTGTCCATGGAATCTGTTACGACTTCTTCTTTGTCACTGGACAAATCTACACGGACATGAAATCTCCTGAACCGATCCGCGCCCAAGCCCAAGGGTTATTGGTAATGCTGACGCTTGGAATCGGAATGTTTATCGGTGCCCAAGTTGCCGGGAAAATTGAATTATATTCAACTCCCGAAGAAGCCGTAGCACTGCAGAAAAAACAAGCCGGAAACAATGATCAAATAAAAGCCATCCAGGAAAATATCTCAGCCACGGGGGATGACCTTGAAGACCTTAATAAACTATCGGCGGACTACTTTAATGCCGTCGACCTTGGCAATGGAATTGCCGTTGCCTGGGAACCGTTTTTGGCATCTCATTCAAAGTTTACGGCGGATTTGAAAATTAAAAATGATATTAATGTGCTTCAGAAAGAAAATAAACAAAACCGGAAAATTGAACTCCAATTGATCGACTGGAAAACCCTGTGGAGCATTCCGGCGATCTTTGCAGGATGTGTCCTTGGGTTTTTTCTTTTGACATTCAAGGACGATGCCACTGACGAAGCGGCGGAAACCGTAGATGCCGATAATAGCTGCGACAACGAAGAAGCACCCGCTGAAACCGGCTTAACCGAAGAAACACCTGCTGAAACCGCGTCTTAATTAGTGGTCCTAATTCCTAGTCCACTATGGTGCCAAGGCGATGCGCCCCTTTTTTAGCTCGATGGCTTCCACGAGGATTAGCAGATCTACTTTTTCTTGGACTTTCCGCGAGTTGTAAATCGTTTCGCCAATCAGCGGCAAGTCCGAGAACAACGGAATCTTTTCTTTGGTTTCACGCATCCGTACCAGCGGCATGCCGTATATTAACAACTGCTCATCAACTCCTAGATTCGCTAAAATGTCACGTTGGTGATGGCGAACTTGCGGTAAACCCCTGTGCAACGCCTTGGTACGCTTGGAAGCATCGACTTGCGTAACACGTGGCTTGATACTCAAACGAATCTCACCGTTGATTAACCGTTCTGGCAACACCGCCATCTTGACTCCCCAAGGCTCATATTCCACGTCTATTTTACCGTTGTCATTGGGAGTCACTCGGGGTAATTTCCCACCAATTTCAAACTCAGCAGTGCGTCCATTAACCGTCAACATTTCCGGAGCGGCAACCAATCTTAAAAGGTTATTATCCGCGGCAGCCTTAATAAATGAGCTCAACTTGTCAGACTGGCCGACAACCGCATTCTCCATTTTTCCAATCTTGGTCGCTGATAACGGCCATTGGATATTATGTTTTTCTAGTTGCAAATGAGATACTTCCATAATCCTCACCTTCAACTGAATCTGCTGCTCCACTACGCTCTGAACAACTTCCAAGTGATTCACCACCTGCGGATAGAATTCAGCAACCACTCGGTCAATGCGGTCAATCACTGCTTGGCTCGAAACACTACCCGACATTAGCAAATCACCGTTGAGTTCACTGATGGAAAACTCCTCATTAGGAAACTCTCTGGCCAGCACCCCCTTTAGCTCGACCAAACTCGCGTGAATCACAATGTCATATTGTTGCACCTGACCTTCTGCACTAAATAAACGCATCTCCGTTTTACCTGGTTTGAGCGCTGACAGACGAATCTTCGTCGGGCTCAAGGGCTCAACTTTCAACAACTGTGAGTCACCGAAGAACAACCGCCGCACATTAAAAGGTAGGATTAACGTTCGCTGCTCGGTGCTCCGCAACTTGATCGACTCGTGTTCCACCTCAACGTTAATCCCCGGGAGTCCTGCACCATCAAGTGGTGGGTCGGCACACACATAACCGGCGAGCGTCATGCATACGCAAAAATAGGTTACTCGTTTAAGGAACATAATGGTACTTTCATTTCTTGCGGTCGATGCGTTCGCATCATTCGGTTTTGCATTATTTGTTGGTCGTAGCTGCGTCAGATTTTTCAGCAATGATGATGGTCGGATCACTATCCTGTTTAATCCATTCATAATGGGTCACACCTTCAGGAGTCATCACTTCCATCTTCCAATAAACTTCAATCGCAGTTACCTCTCGTGGTGGATTGTCGACTTGAGTATTGATTTCCGGCGTTTCGACGGTAGCGACTACTTCCGGAGTGTCTAATTCACCTGGTTCATTCTTAGGCGTATCCGAGATGCTGATCGTTGGTGTGGTGTCCAGAGGCGATCCCAAATCTACTAGCTTCGGCGCGGCTAAAAGTCTCAGCGTCTCAAGCGTTGTCAGCATTCCGGCCGGTAAATCTTCTTGGTCGGCGGCTCCCGTTAAGCTCAGATGCAACGTTCCCAAGTCCATCGCCAATTGAATCGCGGCAACGGTTTCCTGTGGTACTAATAATGTAAGTGCGGCCCGCGAATCTCCTGGGTTCGATGCGTCCGACGTCTGCAAAACTTCAACCCCAGTGGCCAACCTTGAAATGCCGATTTTCGAGCGGTTCGTCTGATCCTTAATCAATGCTGTTACGTCGACACGACAACCTGACTTGAGTAGTTCTGTGAGCATTGGGTCTAGATAGCTTTCAATCGCAATCACGCCATACCCAACTGGTATTGAGGGCACTGCATCCTCCACTTCGGAGGGCGTCGCCACAGTCGGTTCGGTGGCACTCAATAGATCGGCTGTAATTGGTGAATTAACAGTTAGGCGTTGAGCGGCAAATTGGTCGCGAATCAATCCAATGTCATTCACAACATCAAACCCATCCACTTGGCTCACAGCAACCTCAATGATCTTGATCTTAGTCATATCAAACGACTCGCCCGCGTCCATGTCGATCGCGGTCGCATAAACCCGTACGGTCTCACCTAGCGGTATCACTTTTTTAGTGTCCGATGATTTGTTGACACTCACAGTGCAAACTAACCCGAGTAGCAAAATTCCTATGAGCAGCGCCGGTAATTTTAGTGTTTTTAACAACGGTCCACGTTCCCTTTAAATGCATGTGTAGACTATCTACCTTAAAAACCTAGATAGTCCCTAATTACAGCATCGGAACAATAGTTGCGCCGCCGTGATAGCATTCGGAAAAAATGGAAGAATCGCTACATCTTACCTATTTTAACAGGCGGTGAATTATTTACAGGTTTTTCACCGCTGCTAGTTCGTCTAGTGTCGGTTTAGCCGAAGAACTAGTGGATCTGGCTGAGGAGAGCCGCGATTAGAGGTTCGATTTCATTTTCTCGAATGGCCATGGCATTGATTACAAGAACACTTTCTTCCAAACGACTATGCCCAACAAATACTCGAGGGCTAGAGTTGCGTAAGCATTGACACACTTCAAAGGCATCCTGATCCGCGTTGATTTTCACATCCAGCCGGGGAACATGATTCTCGTGAGCGATCAGTTCCGTATCAACTCCAGCGGCATTCAAAGCCGCTGAAATTCGTTGCAACAAATCGTGACACGCGTCCATCAGTTTTGACTGTTCCGGTTCGAGGAATTTCTCCAGTGCGGTCATCACGGCCATGATTGATTCTTTGGAGACTTTGAGGCCACGTCCAATACCGTGCCGAGGCATTCCAACGACTTCACCTGCATCAAAAAACTCCACAGGTGCTTTCCACAATGTGGGGTGATCATCCATGTCCAGCATTTGTAGCAGTGCGGAACCGACTAAGGTGCGTGTTCCAAGCAACAGTCCAGTCGCTTGCGGGCCGCGCATCGCCTTACCGCCACTGAACGCCACCAGGTCTGCCCCCAAATCGACCAATCGTTTAAGATTCTCCGCGGGCGGAATTTCTCCGGCCGCGTCCACAAGTACTGGTAAGCCATGTTCTTTTGCAACTCGTATAACATCTGCTAATAACGGCCGAGAGCTATCGGTCTGTACGTATAATATTCCCGCTGTTTGCTCAGTGATCGCTGCGGCATATTCCCAGGGTTCAACGCGTCGCACGCCAGCACCACTGACAACTTCATTCATTCCGACCGCTACTATTTTTGCGCCGGCAGCCCGCACGGCATGGTCATAACCGCTGCGTTGGTCACAGGCGATAAGTAGTTCATTTGGAAATCGGGTTGTATCGGGAAGTGTTTCCATCCTAGCAAGATCCGTTCCTGCTAGGATCGCTGCGGTGCCCAGTGTTAATGCTGCCGCCGCACCGGAGGCAATCAATCCAGCTTCGCACTCGAGCCATTGCGAAAGTTGTTGGGAAACTGCTATTTGCAGTTCTTCGATAGCAACCGATTGTTGCGCCGCAGAATCGTAGGCAGCGAGTGCCGCGACATGCAAGGGCGCACCGCCTAAACGAGTGACTGTTCCGCAGGCATTTATAATTGGGACGACACCAAGGTCTTCATATTTCATTATTAATCGTTCCTCTAATTACACATGGCATGCGTTTAGCTGAATAAGTCACGCACCTTATTACAGGCAAACTCTAATTCCGCATCCGTCATTTCAATCGCATCTAAATATAGAAATCCCTCATTGGCATGGTGTGCTCGAGCTACCACCGATGGGTTCCCTTCCGCTAATGCTCTATTGAGCGAATGGGCGTCATGCGAGGTGGCGTTAGGGTCCGGCGTCAAACGCACCCGTGAAAACGGGCAACCATTAGGGTCCGCATCGATGCCGAGGCTTAATCCATCAATATTTGCGAGCAATTCCATGATACGATCGACTTTGCGGTCTTGCTCAGCAGTCCAAGCTTGTACGTTCTCACTCGCTCGATATTCTAGGGCGGCGATTGCCCCCACAATCGCCTCTTTGCCTGCTTTCATTCCGCGACCGATTCCACGGTTCTGCAAATAGACCGCCTCAACGTACTTGCGTTTACCAGCAATAATACCAGCGGTTGTGGAGCACAGATATTTGTGGGCACTGGTGATGACCAGATCGACTCCAAGGTCAATAAGTTCCGACATTCGTTGGTCTTGTGCTGCCGCATCCACGATCAGAGGTGTATCATATTGATGTGCTAAAGAGATTAGTTCAGCCAAGTTAAGCATGCCCTTGCGGACGGCATGGTGTGATTCGACCGCTAGAACGGCTGCTATATCCTGTTGCTGCAATGCGTGCTCAAGTTGCACCGGTAATGTGCGGTTGACTTCACCAATTATTTCAGGCACAGCACCTGCTAGGCGTATATTTTGTGTAATGGGCGCACCATAGTTCACACAGTGACCAGTTTGAATGATGATTTTATTACGCATACCCTTTACGTCAGGTAACTGCAGCACATTCCCCAAGTCAGTACCCGTCATACAGCCAGCGATTGATAACGTAATACCAGCCGCTGTACAAGCTGTCACGCATCCCGTTTCGGATCCCCAAGTACTTGAAATGACCTTCCCTGCGGCCGCTTGTAATTCGTCCAAATCAAAAAAATGATTAAGCGATTCACGAACTTGATCAGCAATTTCTGGGAGCACGATCGCACCGCACAAATGTGTCATTTTCCCACAAGCATTGATGATTTTTGTGAGTTGGTGTTTTGAGTGTAAATCGGTCATTTGATTTCCGTTAATCGTCGCTACTACGTTGGTGAAAAGGAACCAACATTATTCTATAATGAATTGGACCGAGCCTATCGCCAATCCCAGTAATTCCTAATCCTCTCATACTGAATTCCCAATATTTTACCATGCAATGCAACTTACTTATACGCGGCGGTACGGTTATCGATGCTGCCGCAGGACAGAATCAAATTATGGACGTCGCCATTACCGGTGACCGTATCGTTGCCGTTGGCGAGTCCTTGGAGTATCACGCTGACCAAGTCATTGATGCGAGCGGGCTCATTGTCAGCCCTGGATTAATCGACTTACATGTGCATGTCTATCAACATCACATACCGATCAGCCTTAATGCGGATGAACTGTCAATTGCCGGTGGCGTTACCACACAACTTGATGCAGGGAGTGCTGGTTCCTACAACTTTGACGGTTTTCGCCGTGACTATATCGACCGCGCTAACACCGAGGTTTTGGGCTTAGTTAACTTGGCATGTACGGGTCTAGTCGCAGCGAATCTAGGCGAACTGCTGGACCCGCGACACTCTGATCCAGCGGGAGTTGTAGCCACTATTGAGCGTCATGCGGATGTTGCCGTTGGAGTAAAAATCCGCGCAGGTGCTCATATCATTGGCAGCGGACAACAGGGTTGGGATCATTTTCTTGCGGCTGTCGCAGCCGCGCGAGACTCAAACACTTGGCTGATGATTCACATCGGAGAATGTCCGATGACGTTGCCAGAAATGATGCCGCACTTGCAGCCGGGCGATTGCATTACCCATTGTTTTAAGGGTGGCAGTACGACATTGCTTGACGAAAACCAACATGTTTTTAAGGAGATCAAGAAAGCAGCCGACGATGGAATCATTTTTGATGTTGGTCATGGCTTTGGCAGTTTTCATTGGGATGTTGTAACGGCTTGCCTCGACCAAGATTTATTGCCCAATACAATCAGCACCGATCTGCATCTAAAAAACGTACATGGGCCGGTCTATGATATGCCCACCACGATGTCAAAGTTTTTGATGCTCGGCTTGTCGCTAACCCAAGTGTTTGAAATGTCGACGCTCGCTCCGGCAAAAGCCCTAGGCCGCGAAGCGGAAATCGGGACACTCAAAGTTGGCAGCCGAGCGGACATCGCCCTGTTTGAAATGAAAACCGGCGAGTTCACGTTTACGGACAGTTATCAACAAGTTCGTAGCGGCTCGCAACGACTCCAAGCGGTGGGAACGATTCAAAGCGGTACGTTAGCACCAGGCTGGACACAATACAAATTGTAGGGGTTCGCCTCCCGATACTGCCTCCCCATCGCTTGGACCTATTTGCCCTCCGATAGTTGCTTAGTACAATCCACGCACGCCCAGCAAATGGCACATAGACAATAACAAACAAACCCGAGCACTAACACCGGTAACCAACCCGCCACATTGTTGGCATCGTTGGGAATCATATATCCCTGAATAATCGACCCCAAAATTCCAACCACAATCGCGAACGAATTTACGAATGCAAATAAAGTCGCGGTAAAACGCCCGCCCATATCCGTTATGGCGCCCCAGCGAGTTGCCAAAGAAATGTCCGCAAAAATCTTAACGACTCCCAACAAGATACAAAACAAATAGGGATCCTCTTTAACAAACAAGGCAATAAATAACATCACCGCCGCCATACCTTTACCCATGGTACCCATGATTCGTCGCGCCTGTCGCCGACCCCTACGCGCCGCAAGTTTGTCGTTTAGAAATCCACCCAGTACGCCACCAATAGCTCCACCTATTAGCGGCAACGAAGAATAAATTCCCATCTCTTTGTAACTCAGTCCATGAGCATTTTTCAGGAACATCGGAATCCAACCGGAAAAGATGTGGTCGGCAACAGTAGAAAAGCTAGCCGCGAAACAGAGCAGCAGTACATGGACTCGCACACTTTTAGGACAGTTTCGCAGCATCTCCCTATACGATGGACGGGTTTTCTTTTCTTCTGATTTGCCCGTGGTGTCCCGCAGGCCCACAAGGTCAATCTCCGCTTGATTTGCTCGCGGGTGTAGCTCTGGAGAATTGCGAACAACAATCAAAAACAATCCGGCTAGTACCAATCCCGATGAGGCCAGCATGATCAGCACGGTCTGCCAACCGTAACCTAAAATGCCAATCATCACCGTTGCAACTAGGATATTCGTAGCGGCACCGCCAAACCGCGCAAAAAACACTCCCAGCCAACCTTGAATCGTCGTCCGTACACTTTCGTGAAACCACTGTCTTGTCAGCCAACCAAGCGACGCGAACACAGCCGATTGACCTGCACCGAGCAACATCCGCCCAGCGTATAGGCACCCGATGGCCGGTGCCCCGGCATGGAGCGCCAGACCAACGGACCAAGTCACGATCGATGCCGTTAAAAACAAGTCCGCTCCGACGACATCAACCAACATTCCGGCCGGTATCTGTACACCTCCATAAAACACGGAGAACAAGGCATCCAAGTAGCCCAAGCTGGCGTTATCCAATCCATAAGCCTCGGCGATATCGGGCTTCAGCACGCCAAAGGTATAACGATGGACATACAACATCCAAGACGTCAGGCAACCCATCGTAAAGACTGACCACCGTACTTTTGTCGGAGCCGTTGCCGTCTCAGTTTGTAGTTGATTTCTATCCAAGCAAAACTTCCAATCCTTCAGCGCACTCTGAATTCTTCAATCACGTCTTCATCTAACTCAATACCTAACCCAGGCCCTGTCGGAACAGGTACGCGGCCTTCAATCACTTGTGGCAAGTTAGCCACAAGCTTTCGCATCAGAGGGCTCGGGCGAAGGCAATATTCCACGAGATCACCATCAGCCACGGTCGAAATCCAATGTAAGGAGGCTGCTAGATTAACTCCAGTGCTAAAGCAGTGCGGAACGACTCGGCGACGCTGTGCCGTCGTCATTTGCGATATTCGCTGACAAGTCGTAATTCCACCACAAAAAGCGATATCTGGTTGCACGACATGTAATCCACAGTCAATAAGTTCTTCGAAATCAAAGTGGGTCACGTCGCCCTCACCACCGGCAATCGGTATCGGTGAACGTTTACAAAGCTCGCGGTACCCGTGGCGATCGTCCTGACCAACAGGTTCTTCTAGCCACGTCAGATTAAACGGCTGAAACAGTTCGGTTCTCCCCAAAGCAGTTTCCCAATCCCAAGCGTGCCCTGCATCCACCATCAAATCACGCTCGTCGCCAATCGCCTCTCGAGCCGCTTGCACATGGGCAACATCCACTGCCGCATCATCCCCGATTGGTCCCCAGCCAAACTTAACGGCCGTGAGCCCCATTTCCACATATTGCTTGGCCATCTCGGCCGTTTGCTCGGGCGTATCGGCAAACAACACACTTGCATACGCTCGGACATCATCACGCAACCGCCCACCTAACAACTCCGAAACCGGCTTCCCCTCGGCTTGACCTTTGATATCCCACAATGCAATATCAGCGCCACTGATCGCATGAATTGCGGCGCCGCGTCTACCATAGCGATTCGTCTCATAGTACATTTTCTCCCATAGCGCAACCGGATCGGTTGGATCTTCACCCAACAAAATCGACGTCAGGCCGTGCCGTCGAGCGGCACTGCGCGGAGCTTCAAAGCAAGCTTTGCAAACATAGGATTGACTCGTTACTTCGCCTACTCCCGTAATGCCCTGATCCGTATGAATGCGGACGATGAGCACATCCAGCGTCCCGTCAGGAATGGCCTCTACATTGGGGACTCGCAAATGAATCGGTTCTACATCCGTTATTTTCATGACACTTTATGCTCACTAATTCTCAAACACTTTACACGAACAAATTTCACAACGAAAACTCAACATCCTCATCCAACGGAAACATTGGGCGACCACAATGCTTGTAGGGCAAACTTTGCAAATTTGCACTGGTGCTGCCCGCGACATCGACAGCCACAATATCCGCGGCAATATCTTCGTAGTAGGGCCTAAATCCATTTGGACTTTTCACAACCACTACATCAAAATCCCTGGGCTGTAACCCATGCTCGGTATAGACCATTTGACCAACAACATAAACAGCGACGCTCGTCACAAGCAACGTGATCGATCCGCTTTTCAACACTGCGGTAGTTCCCGCCTTTCCCAGCATTCCATTTTCATATTGAAATTGCCCGTCATGCAGCGATACCACCTCGAACGGCAACTCAACTGGGGTAAACCGCTGAGGATCTAACTGACCACCAATTGGCATTGCAAACTCACCATCGACCCCAACTTCCACCGCCCGCTGTACAACCGGAGCATCCACGACGGACACCAGTACTTTGCCTAAAAACCCATGCTCCAATATTCCTTTAATGATTTCATTACTGTCACCTGATGCCCCAGAAGCGGTCGCATCAGCCGCATCAGAAAAAACAGTCATCCCCGCAACGTTTGTCGCGCGCTCAATACTGTCAGGCAAAGACATCAGCTTCGCCTTGAACGACTCGCGATTGCTCCACATGAAATCCGCGATCTCAGCTGCCTCTGTTTCAGCAGTCGCTCGATCAGCATCCCGATAGACAATAACATTCGTCCGCAAGTCTGGCACATCCGTAAAGGCATTACCAATATTGACACCAGCGACCAAACCGCCCGGACTTTCCTCAATTAGCTGGCACATCTGAATTGCTTCACCAAACTTTCCTGTCGCGGTCAACAACTCATCACCGCGGACTAACATCGGTATCTTAATCCGTGCCAATTCGGGTTGAATATCACCACTGAGTAAGGCGATAAGATTGTGCGCAGCACGCATTCCTGTTTCGTATTGGTCGACATGCGGATACGTGTGATAGGGCACGATGATATCCGCGTTTTTCAACATGCGATCAGTCAGAATTGCATGTAAATCAATCGTTGCCACAATCGGGATATCACCTACATATTCACGAATTTTCTCTAGCAAATAACCTTCCGGGTCATTTTCCGACTCGCCCGCCATGGCACCGTGTAAGACGATCAAACAACCGTCAATTTCCGATTCGCAACGTATGGTCGCCAACAATTCCCCCAGCAACCGATCTAGATCATCCGTCGGAACGGCGCCACCCGACACACTGTCAGCTGCCATCGTCGGGACGCAAGCATAATCGCCGCTATCTCGTAAGACATCGATTGCACCTGCTAATTCTGTCCGCGTATCAATGAATTGGTTGAATATCTCCGTACCACGAACAATCCGAAACATATCGTAGGGAGTCGGAGCGGGATTGAACGTCGATGTTTCTTGTTTTAAGTCAGCAAGTAATATTCGGGGCATATCTTTATGGGCCTGGTTAATCATTCTAAGGCAAAGTTTTGTACAATATAGGCTCAATAAAGCTGAGAACCTAAAACCCAAACGGTACGTTGATTGTATGAAATTTCTAATACCCTTGCTGATTTTTACCTGCTGTAACTTTGTCACAAATCCTACCGTCGCCCAAGAAGCCGAATCACTCGAATACGGAGTGACCGAAAAACATATCATGGTTCCGATGCGTGATGGCGTCCGACTGTCGGTTTATCTTTATATTCCAAAAGGAGATGGTCCTTGGCCAGCATTGTTGGAACAACGTTACGCTAACGCTAGAAGTTTGCGTGTTCGCAATGAATTTGCAAAACTTGCTTCACACGGCTATGTCGTCGCGCTACAAAATTTCAGAGGATCACAACTCTCCGAAGGCACTTGGGTTGGATATCGCGCGCTGGGATGGGGCAAATTAAAAGATGGCTACGACACGGTCGAGTGGCTCGCTAAACAAAAATGGTGCACCGGGAAAATTGGGACATTTGGCAGCTCTCAAGCTGGGTATGCACAAAATTTCCTGGCAGTCACTCAGCCTCCCTCATTAACCGCTCAATATATGATCGATACGGGGTTAAGCCTATTTCAAGAAGGATATCGTATTGGCGGAGCAACTAGACCCAATCGATTTAAAGGAATGGGTGCCGTCTGTCGAGTCCCAGAACATAATGATTTGCTCATGCAGCAGTGGTATGAGCACCCGCATTATGACCGCTATTGGAAACAAGAAGATTGTGCCCGCCATTTTGATAAGATGAACGTACCCTGTATGACCATCGGTAGTTGGTACGATTTCATGTGCCAAGGATCCGTAGAAAGCTATATTGGACGACAACATAGTGGAGGCCCACAATCTCAAGGCAACCAAAAGTTGCTCGTCGGCCCGTGGTTACATGGTCGTTTTAACAAAGGCAGTAAAGTTGGCGAACTACAATACCCTGAAAATGCTGAATTTGATTTGCTCGGACACATGGTGCAGTGGTTCGATCATTACCTCAAAGGAAAAGATAATGGCGCCAACACTCAACCCAATGTCCAATATTACAAAATGGGAGCGACTCAAGAAAAAGACGCCGTTGGTAACCAATGGATTGCCGCCGACGATTGGCCGGTGCAAGAATCCAACACATCTTATTTCTTGAATCCCGCTGGAAAGCTTTCACAAACAGTACCCACTGCCGACGGGGGTCAAAGCCACTTAATATCGGATCCCTTAAACCCAGTATCGATTCCAACGCGGTCCTTTCCTGGCGCCCGCGATGCGCGGGCTGTAGAAAGTCAAGAAAATGTACTGACATTTACCTCGCCTGTGCTTACCGCACCAGTCGAATGGACGGGGCATGTGAAGGCTGACCTCTATGTGCGCTCGACCGCTAAAGATACCGATTTCATTGTCCGCGTGAGCGATGTTTATCCGGACGGCCGCAGCATTCTAATCGTCGACTACATTATGCGTGCACGATATCGTGAAGGATTCCACAAAGAATCGCTACTTGTCCCAGGTAAAGTCCAGCGCTTGCAGTTTCATGTAGGCTGGCTTAGCCAAGCTTTCAACACGGGACACCAAATTCGCGTTACCGTTTTGAGCACCGGAAGTGAATTCTTTGAACCAAACCCTAATACTGGTGAACCGCTCACTATTGAATTCCCTGAAAACGCACGACAGGCAATCAACACAATTATGCACAACCAACAATATCCCTCTCGAATCCTCGTGCCACAGGTGGACAAACCCTAGTCTTTACCTATCAAGCTAGTCACCGGCGCAACGATAAAGCAAATTAGTCAAAGCTGCTGTAGCCTACGGCCCGCCACGTCGACCACCGCCACCTTGGCGTGGAGGTGGTGGTGGAAAATCGTCAGTTAAACGGCGGATATTCGCCGTCATTTTATTCAGCATGGCATCTTCCAAAATAAAAGTTGCTGCCATTCGACCAAGCCCTCTATAGGTCGTTTTGTAGTACAAGTTCAATACCCCACCGCCTATATCCGATTCCACAGAAACACTAAGCACAGCCGTGCGAATACTCGATTCAATTTTAAATTCCATGCCATTTCCTGGGCTGAAAAAATCGACCGTCCAAGTTTCTGTAATTGGTATACCAAATAGGCTGGTGGTCACTTCATAACTCTGCCCCTCCTTGATCTCCGCGGGGTTCTCAGGCATTCCAGATACCGTTGGATTCCACTCAGGCCACGAGGTTAAGTCACCGATCAACAAATCAAATATTTGTGATTTAGGCGCCGCAATCGCCACAACAGAGGACACTTCAACCTCACCACCGCCCACAAAGTAAAAACAACCACTGATAATAGACCCCCACACTAGCGTTACAAGGATCCGGTTAAGCCATACGTTCTTTTCATTGGATTCAATAGGTTGACGCTCTTCTTTCGATTTGAAGAGCGATTTCACCTTCTCGTTCGCGGTCACCTCTGCTTGGTCAGACACATTGTCGTCTAACATCTGTACCCTCGATTGCTTAAAGACAAGAAACACTTACGTTGAGTATAAATAAGATTGACCAAAGAAAGGGAAACAAAATCCCCCTGAGAAAATTGTCGACGGAATACCAATTAGGGCTAATGGGTGTTAATTAGTGGTCCCGAAAAGCTGCTGCTTAATTTCCGGTATTCTAGCATGAGGATCATCGTGCTTACGGACGTAATCACGCAATTCTTCGGTAAGGCGCTGAATCAACAGGTTGTGTTTACTTTGGCCATAAAGATTAACAACTTCAGCAGGATCCGCTTGTAAATCAATAAGCCACGGTTTGTCACTCTCGGAAATGACTAGCTTAAAACGAGAAGTCACTGCGCTGAGCCATGGTTGGTTGGGAGTGCTCCGCATAAACGCAACATCATGCCAGTTCTTCGCTTTTCCTGCGAGCAACTCAGACGCATCTCGACCATCCACTGCCTGAGAACTCTCAGCCCCTAGTAATGTCATGATCGTCGGAAAGAAATCGACGCTCGTTAAAGCTTCATTGATCACTTTGCCACTGGGTAAGCAACTCGGCGCAAAAACAATGAAGGGAACGCGTGCCGACCCCTCATAAGGCACTCCTTTATTAAGGCGTCCATGCTCACCACATAAATCACCATGGTCAGACGTAAAGACAATGATCGTCTTCTCCAACACGCCTTCGGATTTGAGCGTGGCAATCAATTTACCCACATTGTCATCAATACATTTCACCATTCCATAATAGGCTGGCATAATTTTACGCAACTGCGCTGCCGACACACCATTGGCGGGCTTGCCCCAGTTGGGAATCTGATTGGCTTGTCGCTGTAACGTCAGCGGAATAGGCACTTTGACATTGGCATACATCGTATCATAGGGCGGCCGGACAGTGTTAGGTCCGTGAGGGTCTGGCAAACTGATGTAATAACAAAACGGTTTGTCGTTGTTTTTGCGAATAAAATCGACTGCACGATCACAAAGCCAATCCGTCGAAAATGATTTTTCGTCTGCTCCGGCTAAGTTATAGTTCGCCTGCCCGTTTGCATTTCTGGCAGCGACGCGCGGACCTTTTTCCGTGATCTCAAACTTCTTCCAATGTCCTCGGTTATACATCCAACGATTGTCAGTGAATCCAAACTTGCGATTCGGAGCCCATTGCGGTTTACCGGGACCATCAAGATGCCATTTTCCGGCAAATCCGGTTGCATAGCCCTGCTCTTTCAAAATGTGAGCAAACGTAATAACACTATCCGACAATGGAATATTATTGTTAACAACGGGAGTTTTTTGCGGATAACGACCCGAGATAAAGGCAGCGCGTGAAGGCGAGCAAACAGGCGTAGTTGCATAGAAACTAGTACAAAGGACTCCGTTTTTTGCGAGCCAGTCAATATTTTGTGTGCCAACGATACGACCACCATAACAACCGAGCGTTCCAAAGTGATGCTCATCGGTTTGAATAATTAACAAATTCATTTTTTCAGCAGCATCCGCTGAGGCGACAAATAGCAAACAACATATCAGTCGAATGAGATTTTGCAACATAGTGATGGTCCTTAGAAAAATATCAATCAATTTTGTAATCTGGGATTAAATGCAAACAAACCGCACGATATAGACGCAGCGGACTGGCCTCCCCTGTTTCGTGCATTTACCGCGAGTCGTCATCAATGGTATGGTCGCATTAACCGTTATCTGCATGTGAAATATATTTAACTGCAGCAACAACTGGCAATCCCGACACCCACGCCTACCTATACGGCAGCGCGACGATTACGACGAGCGAAAGCGAATGTGACTAGCTTATTACGTTCAACGTCCCATAACTTCAGACGCAGGCACTTGTAGACATCCCACGGCAACAACGATGTCATGCCCGGGTTTTTCAATTCTTTGATCGCTGCCATCGCTTTCGGCAATTTATAGAACGGGATGTTGTGATTCAAATGATGGATGTGGTGATACCCAATATTCGCCGTGAACCAATGAAACAATCGACTCATGCGAATATAACTCGACGACTTTAAAGCCGCCTGTACATGTGTCCATTCACGTCCGACTTTCAATTCAACGGATGGAAAATTATGCTGGGCATAGAACAAGTATGATCCCATTCCAGCAGCAATTGCCATCGGTATGACCATCACATATACGATGTCGCTCGGATTATTTGTCATTGCCAACCCGACATAGATTGCCGCGTGCACAATCACAGACAAAACCGCGTCCCAATGACGTTTTGGATTTAAAAACAATGGGCGAATACACATGCCTAAGAAAAAGACTGTTATGTATCCGAGGCCAATAAACAACGGGTGACGAGCAAGTCTATATTGTATGCGACGTAAGAACGGAGCCTCGGCATAATCTTTGGTTGTCATTACCGGGTAAGACCCAATACTAGCACCATACAGTTTGGCATTGTTCTTGTGGTGATGATTGTGTGAACGTTTCCAAACACTCGGTGGACTCAACGTCAACAACCCGAACACAAACATATACGCTCGAATAAATTTAGAGTTTTTCAGAATCGCACCGTGTTGATAGTCATGGTAAATCACAAACAAACGCACGTGGACTAGTCCGAGCACAATGCTCGTTACCATCTTCCACTGCATGCTCTCTAGACTAAAAACAGCAACGACTAAAGCCAGCCAAACAATGGTTGTCGAGATGACATGCCAGAGGCTCACCCATACGTTTTCAGAAGCGTATTTGCGACTAGCAATAAGTAATTCTTTTGGAGATTTCAAGCAACTCACCGTGTCTACCGTCAAAGGATCTTTATTTTCATTACACCCGTATAATTATTTATTTAGCAATCGAAACTATTGCCCCTTCTGTCTTAAACCATTCATGATCTACGACAGCCGCGACATGCGTTGATTCCATTTCTAGACTTTGAGCAATGTCCTCAACACTGCGGGGCATACCCACCTTGAATAGATAATCCCAAATTTTGTTTCGTTCATCTTCCATAACTATAACCTATTTCCTGAAAATGCTACAATCTCGCGCCTGAAATACCAGCGCCGGTGCGTGCTCGTTGCAGCTTTTCTATATCGTCGAGTATTCAGGGGATTCCGACAATACGAGCCTTCCGATTTCTACGATAATCTGACCTTATTTTTTCCTTATTGCACGAAAAGTGTACGCTAGCTTAACGACAGTTTGACGTCTGAGGCGACTGAAATACTTCTAGAACTGCAATGAACGTCTATTGACTTGAATAGCTTGCTGTTTAGGCATATTTATGTGGTATAAAAGATTAATAATGAATAATTCTAACAAGCTCGTAAATTACGACAACGTCGAACAACGATATCTCGAAAAGCGACAGTTGAAACCGAGTGCTGGCTGGATATTGTTATGGGCCATGGGCGTTGGTGCCGTAATTTCCGGTGACTTTTTTGGTTGGAACCTCGGCCTCGCAAATTCCGGATTTGGCGGATTACTTGTAGCCACTGGGGTTATGGCCGTGATGTATTTTTGTATGGTCTTCACCGTCGCTGAACTTTCCGCTGCGTTGCCGCATGCGGGCGGGTTCTTTTCATTTACCCGCAATGCCTTCGGCCCCATTGGCGGTTTCATTTGTGGGCTCACCGACGTAATTGAATATGTTATCACTCCTGCTGTCATCGTCATCGGAATCGGTGAATATATGAATGTGCTAGTGTTTGGCTCAGGATCTGATCCGTCCATTGCGGTTACGATTTTGTGGTGGGCACTGACCTATGGAATCTTTGTTCTAATCAACATCATTGGAGTTTCTCTCTCGTTGCGAATGGGACTCATTTTCGCCGGCTTAGCTGCTTGTGTGCTACTCGTATTTTACGGCGGGGTCTGGTTCAACGGCAGTTTTGATTCGGCGCGATTGTTTGATATCGCAGCAGACCCAGGTAACGGCCCCTGGTTTCCCAAAGGACTGTCAGGTATTTTCGTGGCCTTACCATTTGCCATGTGGTTTTATCTGGCCATTGAACAATTACCTTTGGCCGCCGAAGAAAGTCATGATGCTGCCGGCGACATGCCAAGAGCATTAATCTTAGGCATGTTCACACTCTTTGTTTTTTCAGTGTTAACATTGACTCTCAATACCGGTGTCGTTGGCGCCAATAACTTGGCTACGGATGATGCTCCGTTGGCGAGTGGATTTATTAAGGTATTTGGCGTCGGGGATGCCGCTCGTGTGCTAACGCTAATTGCCTTGGTGGGCTTGATTGCTAGTTTTCACGCCATTGTGTATGCCTATGGTCGAGTGTTATTTGCTTTGTCGCGAGCGGGATATATCCCACGGTTTTTATCGCTCACCGGAAAACGGCGCACCCCGTATGTCGCTTTGATAGCCGGTGCATTAATCGGATTTGTCTGTGCGTTAGTCATCACATTGACCAAACCAGATACCAACAGTAATAGTCATGTCGGATCAGCGCTACTGAACATGGCTGTGTTCGGAGCCGTTATTTCATATGCTTGCGTGATGGCGAGCTTTATTAAATTGAGGATATCGAATCCCCATCTAGCGCGACCCTATCGCAGCCCCTTAGGTATCCCAGGTGCCGCGATAGGTCTATTATTATCAATGGTAGCCCTATTCGCCACATTATCCGACCGATCACTACTGCCAGCTGTTGTAGGAGTCGTCGTTTTTTTGTTACTCGGTCTGATTTACTTTTTCTGCTACAGCCGTCACCATTTAGTTGCCCAAGCGCCTGAAGAAGAAGTTGCACGTTTATTTTCAGGGCGTACTATCGACAGCTAATCCATTTAGTTGCCCAAGCGTCAGAAGAAGAAGTTGCACTGATTGCCGAAGCTGAACATGAATTGGCTTAAATCGGTGTAAGTGTCCATGTTTTCATGCAACCATGCTAACATCAGTAATATTTGCTGTTTGCTAATAACGTCACGTAGGGAATTTGAACAAACCATGATATCACTCGAGGAATTGAAACAACTGTCCGCCACCGGGGAAATCGATACTGTCATCACAGGTTTTCCCGACCTATACGGACGATTACTTGGAAAACGTTGTGACGCTGGTTTTTTCCTGGAAAACATCGCGACAACAGGCACGCATGGCTGTAACTATTTATCCACCGTCGACATGGAAATGGAGCCGATTGATGGTTATGCTGCGGCAAACTGGGAAGCCGGTTATGGTGATTTCCATCTAGTGCCCGACCTTGGATCTTTGCAAGTTGCTTCATGGCTGGATCGAACCGCCATTGTTTTTTGCGATGTGCAAGATAGCACGACCCACGAACCGATGCCCGTGATGCCCCGCAACGTCCTAGCAGCGCAAATCCAATCAGCGAATCAGCTTGGCTACACCGCGCAAGCTGCCTCGGAATTAGAATATTATTTGTTGCAAGAGAGCTACGAACAAGCACATTCTCAGCATTATCACGGCCTCAAGGCAGCGGGCTGGTATTTAGAAGATTATCACATCATGCAAGGCAGTCGGCGCGACGCATATCATGGAGAACTACGCCGACACTTGTCCACTTCAGGCATCCCTGTGGAATCGACTAAGGGTGAATGGGGACTCGGGCAACATGAAATCAATGTTGCTTACACCGACATAACAACCATGGCCGATCGACACATTGTCATTAAGCAATGTGCAAAAGAACTTGCGGAAATCCAAGGCGTGAGCGTGACGTTTATGGCCAAATACAAACAGGACCAGGCAGGATCTAGTTGCCACATCCACTTGAGTCTGTGGGATGATTCGGGAAATGTGTTTGCCGGGGAGGAGACGCTCGGTCGAGTCCAATGTTCCAACATATTTAAATCATTCTTGGCCGGCTGGATTCACCATGCCCCCGCTTGTATGCCCTGTTACGCGCCAACGGTGAACTCCTACAAACGCTTTCAACAGGGTTCCTGGGCACCAACAAGTCTCGCTTGGAGCCAAGATAATCGAACAGCAGGATTTCGCGTCGTTGGTAACGGCCAATCGCTGCGAATTGAGTGCCGCATTCCCGGTGCTGATGTGAACCCATATCTCGCATTTGCCGCAGCCTTAGCTTCCGGTTTAGATGGGATTAAAAATGAGATGCAACCGCCAGCGGAATTCATTGGAAATGCGTATGGCCAAGCGGACATCCCCCAAGTCGCAGCGACGTTTGGGGATGCTATCACCGAATTCTCTAACAGCGATTTCATCAAACAAGTTTTTGGCGAGGCGGTACAACAACACTACAGCCACTTCTTTAACACAGAGCGATTAGCCTATCAAAATGCCGTAACGGATTGGGAACGCCAACGTTATTTCGAGCGTATTTAATAGTCGACTTTGCTAGGAACTGCTCAAGAGATTTTTCAATAGGAATTTACGTACGTGTCAGCAACGTTACCTCGAATCGGACTCACCATGTACGGCTGCAATGCGGAAGGCAGTTACAGCATTCCGCGCGAGTATATCGATAGCATTCAACGAGCTGGCGGTATTCCTTTGATTTTGCCGCCAGTGCAGAATGTGCAGGCGGCTTTGGAACAAATCGACGCTGTGCTACTCATTGGCGGTGGTGATCTATGTCCCGCTTGTTACGGTGGAAGTGACCACGAAACAATTTACATGACGGATCCCCAACGCGACGCTTATGAAGTCGAATTGACACAAGCCGTGCTCGAATCGGATAAACCGATTTTGGGGATTTGCCGTGGACTGCAAGTCTTAAACACAGTGCTTGGCGGAACCTTGCATGAGCATTTACCCGACGTGTTTGGTGAAACGGTTAAGCATCGGTTGCCACCCCGAGAACCAGTAAATCATGAAGTAACCGTCGTCGCCGATTCGATGTTAGCCGAAATTATGGGCGAATTGACGTTCAGTGCTCCAAGTTGGCATCATCAATGCTTGGATCAAGTAGCCGACGAATTGACTGTGGTCGCAACAGCATCCGATGGTGTTATCGAAGCAGTACAATGGACCGCTAAGCGATGGTGTTTAGCCGTTCAGTGGCACCCCGAACTCGCTGCTGCAGAAGATCCATTACAACAAACAATATTTGACGCGTTGGTCGCTAGTTGCCTGCCGTGATTTAACACATTTGCTACACAGAGTAATTTTACAAAAAGGAATTCCTAGTCATGGGACGACTGCAAGATCAAGTGGCATTAATCACCGGCGCGGCCGGCGGTATTGGACGAGCAACAGCGTTGCGCTTTGCCGCAGAAGGTGCCAAGTTAGTATTAACGGATGTGGACGACGCTGCCGGTGCACAGACATTGGAACAAGTCCAAGCGACAGGGGCCGAAGTAATCTATGTGCACGCCGACGTGTCACGGGGTGACGATTGCCAAGCGATGGTTGCCGCGGCAGAAACAGCGTTCGACGGTTTACATATTTTGTTTAACAACGCCGGCATCATGCATCCGGAGGATGGCGATGCGATGAGCACCGCAGAACATATCTGGGATTTGACGATGGCCATCAATTTGCGTGGCGTCTATTTGGGTTGTAAATATGGAATACCTTTAATGCTGAAATCTGGTGGCGGCAGTATTATCAATACCGCGTCGTTCGTAGCACTCATGGGTGCGGCCACTCCACAACTCGCCTACACCGCGAGCAAAGGTGGAGTGTTAGCCATGACACGCGAGTTGGCCGTCATCCATGCGCGGCAAAACCTCCGCTGCAATGCATTGTGCCCCGGGCCGTTGCACACAAAGATGTTAATGGATTTTTTGGACACGGAACAAAAGAAACAACGTCGCCTTGTACACATTCCAATGGGACGCTTCGGCTTAGCCACAGAAATGGCTGATGCTGCCTTGTACCTAGCCAGTAGCGAATCTTCCTACGTAAACGGCACTGAATTTGTCGTCGATGGCGGAATCACCGCCGCTTACGTCACGCCCGAAGATTAACGGCCGGCAAGGAATGGGCTGTGAAAATACCTGGGGCCCTAGATTGTCCGTTTTTTGGTGATTAGGTTTTACCCCGTCGCAGGGCATCGTCACCGAAACGATCTCGAATCAAATCAGAAACTTCATCTAGTTTTTCGCGCTGCTTACAGTCTGCTTGATCAAATAACCCCTGCTGCCGGACCCCGCTACCTAAACCACTCACTCCCATCCCAATCAATCGCAAACGCAATTCACGACCGGGCAAGCGGTTCTCGAGCATCTCAATCACCGTTTCATAAAACACTTCCGTTGCATCACTGGGCAGAGACAATGTCTTTGAACGCGTGAACGTCTTGAAGTCATGATAACGCACTTTTAGGTTGACCGTCTTGGCATGCAAGCCGGCACTGCGTAGGCGTTGGGACACTTGATCCACCAAATCTCGCAAATGCTCACACAACACGCCTATATCTTCAATATCCTCAACAAAAGTCTGTTCGTTTGAAATTGATTTCGCACGACAATCAGGCACCACTTCACGCTCATCTAGACCTCGTGCTAAGTGCCACATTTGAGTTCCCGCCTTACCAAACAAACGCTGCAAACTTTCCTCGGTTAACGACTTTAATTGTTGGATTGTATGGACGCCTAACGCCGTCAGTTTTTTCTCCGTTGCCTGACCCACACCCCAGATCCTTTTAACCGGCAACGGTTCTAAAAACGATAGAACCTCATTTTCGTTAATAATGCAAAAACCATCAGGTTTATCAACGTCGCTTGCGAGCTTTGCTAGATATTTATTGGAAGCCACGCCTACCGAAGCAACCAAATGTAATTCATCTTTGATTTCTTGTTTGATCCGCCTCCCAATCACTTCAGCACAACCAAAAAGTGATTTGCTACCGCCTACATCGAGAAATGCTTCGTCAAGCGACAGCGGCTCAACTAACGGAGTGTAGCGAAAAAAAATTTCCCGCAGCTGTTGCGATATCTCGGCATAGAAAGCCAAACGTGGCTTAATGACTACCGCGTGCGGACACAGTTTAAGCGCAGTTTTAGTCGGCATGGCACTATGCACGCCAAATTGCCTCACCTCATAACTTGCTGCGGCTACCACACCCCGCCGCTCAGCACTGCCACCAACGATGACCGGCTGGCCAAGCAAACTGTGATTCTCACGCTGCTCGACCGATGCAAAAAAGGCATCCATATCGATGTGTAAAATTGAAGCGGTCATGGACCATCATTATTAGTAATTTTTGACAATACGCCAACACCGATGAATCCGACGGTTTCGATAATCCTCGGGCACGGTCTGTTTACTTATCTCGTGACACTCCGCCGGTATTTTATCTTCATCAAACTTAAACCGTCGATAATTCGTAGAAAAATAAATGATGCCACCTGTTCGCATTCGCAGCAGTACGTGCTTTAACAAGCTATCCCAGTCATCTTGAATCACCCAATCCGCAGTGGTTGATTTGCTGTTGGAAAACGTCGGAGGATCGACAACTGCTAAATCAAACATCTCACTCTCAGGCAGCGCCGTAATGTACTCTCGAATTCCCGCCGATATATAATGATGCTCCGGCCCCGTGAAGCCGTTAAGTTTCATGTTGCGCTCAGCCCATTGCAAATATCGTTTTGACAAATCCACGCTCGTCGTTGATGCCGCTCCGCCATCAGCCGCATACACAGTGAACGAACCGGTATAGGAAAACAGATTCAGAAAATCTTTCCCCCGGGAATCTTCTAACACGAGCTTCCGGGTTTCGCGTTGATCCAAGAACAATCCCGTATCAACATAGTCCGATAAATTCACGATGAATTTTAAACCATTTTCTTGGGCTTCAATTTCATAACGATCCTTTGCTAGTTGTTCGTGTTGACTGAGACCCTTTTGTTGTTTGCGGCGTTTCAAGAAGGTCTGCGTGTGGGGCAAGTCCAAAGCATCCGCGGCTGTAGTACGCATCAAATCCAACCATTGTTGATGGGCGGCCAAGTCGCGATCATGCGGCCGTTCGAATTCACTTAAATGTAAGTGATCTTCATAAAGATCAACCACCAATGGAATTTCAGGGATGTCCTTTTCGTAAAGTCGAAAACAAGTCACCCCTCGTTTGCTTGGCCATTTGCGTAAATGCTTCGCTCGCTTGGCTAATCGCCGTTTAAACAACTCAGCCTGCTCAACCGCTTTGTCATCCAACTCACCAAAAACTGCCGTGGGCGATTCATCAAGATTGCGGGGTCCATGGAACTGATAATAAGTGCATTCGATCCGCGCATTGTATAACTTGCGCCGGCGGTCAGCTTGTTTTTGAATCACTCGTTCAAATCGATCAAAGGATGTTAACACGTAATGCGACCAAGTTGGTAATCGTCGCAACACCTCTGGCATCGATTCGTAAAGTGGCTCCAAATCACGATATCCACTGAGCCGTTCACCATAGGGCGGGTTGGTGATCATACAACCAAAGCGACGACTACTACTGATGTCTTCAAAGGCCTTTTCTTCAAAATGAATGTTGTCACCCACTCCTGCTAACTCCGCGTTGTGACGAGCAATTTTCAATACGCGAAAATCAATATCCGTAGCCAACAACATCTCAGGAAACTTAGGCTCCAACAAATCATCCGCTTCTATTTTCGCTTCTGACCACAGACCATCCGAAATTGTGTCCCACTCACTAGCTGCAAATTCACGGTGGCGACCCGGAGCCATATTTCTTGCGAGCATCGCCGCTTCAATAGGGATCGTACCACTACCACAAAACGGATCCATAAAGGGACGCTTTTTGTTCCAGAAACTCAATTGAACCAGTGTCGAAGCTAGTGTTTCTTTGAGCGGAGCGCCGCCTGCTTCAGCGCGATAACCGCGTTTGTGCAGGCTGGGACCGGTCGTATCGATCGTCAATGTTGCAGTATCGTTAAGCAACGCAATTTGACATTTAATTTGAGGCCCATCCTCCGGCAATTCGGTTACGCCGTGCTGTTGACAGAGTGCTTCCACAATCGCCTTTTTGACCGCGCGTTGACAAGCCGGAACGCTCGAAAGCTGTGAACGAATCGAACGACCTACTACTGGAAAACAGCCGTTCACCGGAATCCACTCGTCCCAGCGAATAGACTTCGTGGTTTCAAACAGTGTATCAAAGTCTTTCGCCTCGAATGACGCCATCTGAATGAGCACACGATCAGCGGTTCGCAACCACAAATTGGTCCGACAAATCGCTAAGGCATCACCGGTAAACTGAATCCACCCTGGCGCAATTACTTTTCCTTCATAGCCCAATGCTGCTAACTCTCGTTTGACCACGGCCTCAATCCCAAAGGCAGTCGTTGCGATGAGTGTATATGGATTCGCCATGAAGATTTTTCTGTTTCAAGTGGTTAAGAAAAGACGTGTCGAGATGACACAACACGGACAATGCTACATGTTAACAGCAACTAACGCATTCCTGCCAAATACTCTACCGATTTGCGTTATTGCTACACATCGTCATCGTTAGATGTAATCTGATGCAATTCTTGGCTAGCTTGCGGTGACAATGGAGAACCGGAAGGACAGTTGGAATTTACGGAACATTTGGAACATCCGCTGTCTGATTTTCCTCGCAGCATGGTGACCAAGCGATAGAGGATATATCCAGCCGCCGCGATACAAATCACGCCGACGGCTATGTTTTGGATTTGTTCACTCATCATTAATTGTCCCGCCAATCACATGGAACTCTTGGATCAAATGCAACGGGTTAATCGTAGTCAGGCCATGAGACTACTGCTAGCAACAACAAATGTTACCCAAGCTGCAACATAAGCCAAAACAGTCATGTAGACAAATGCGAACAGCGGCCAACGCCAGGATTGAGTTTCTTTTTTCAAAACCGCTAGTGTTGACACGCATTGTGCACAGAGGGCAAAAAACACCATGATTGAAAGCCCAACAGGAACAGTAAAAACTAAGTTTTTCTTGGGATCGTCATCCCAGCGAGCTTTTTTCAAATGTTCCCGCAGTCCCTCCGATGCCTCATCCTCTTCGTCACCCAAATTGTAAATCACTCCCATCGTTCCAACGACAACTTCCCGTGCCGGAAACGACGCTAACACGGCAATGCCAATCTTCCAATCCCAACCCAATGGTCTAACGACTGGCTCAATCGCTTGACCAGCTATTCCTAAGTAACTGTTACGCAACTGAAATCCCGCAGTTTGTGTCGCTGACAGTTGCTTCACTGTTCCCTCGCTACGTGGGAAATAGGCCAATGCCCAAATCAATACGGTACAAGCCAGAATCAACGTCCCCGCTTGCTTCACAAAATCCATCCCTTGCTGGAACATCTTCCGTGATACGATCGCTACACTAGGCATCTTGAAACTTGGCAACTCCATTACAAATACGGGAGTTTCACCTTTCAACATTGTTTTCTTCAATATCCAAGCCACACAAACCGCAACGACAATGCCGAGTAAGTACATACTGACCAGTACAAGTGCTTGCTGGCTAATCCAACCACCAAAGACTTGTCGCTCAGGAATACAAGCTGCCGTGAGCAATATATAAACCGGTAGACGCGCACTACAACTCATCAACGGCGCAATCAACATGGTTGCCAACCGGTCGTTGCGATTCTTAATGGACCGCGCTGCCATGATTCCTGGAATCGCACAAGCAAACGATGACAATAATGGAATAAACGATTTCCCACTAAGGCCAACTTTAGACATGATGCTATCCATCAAATAGGCAGCCCGAGCCATGTAGCCAAAATCTTCCATGAGCCCGATAAAGAAAAAGAGAATCAAAATCTGTGGCAAGAAGATCACGACACCGCCGATTCCTGCAATGAGTCCATCGACGATAAGTGACCGCAATATCCCTTCCGCAATCAGCGATTCAACCCCATTACCGAGCCACTCAAACAACGTACCAATCAAATCCATCGCTGGTCCTGACCAACTAAATACTGCTTGAAATAACAGTGTTAACATCGCTAGAAAAACAAGCGAACCAGAAAACGGATGAATCAGCACTCGGTCCAACCACCGTCGGCGGACTAAACTATGGTCCGTGTCACCGCGTTCGACGACTGAACTTACAACCTGATTAATCCAAGCATAACGCGCAATCGGTTCCATGCTGATGCGATCACCTACGGCGTCAAACTGCTGCTTACATAATTCCACCGCAGCGCTAAATTTCATTGCCTGTTTTGACTCGACTTGCTCATCCCCACATAACTCAACGTCTGTGGATAATGCCAACTCGTTCAAGAAGCAGCGGCGTTGGCAAGCAACCGCTTGGACTGCTGTCGCTGATGTGGCGGAGACGATCGCGGCTTCAACTGGTTCAGAAAACGTCACTTTGGTTGTAGCAACAACGGTTGCAGAGGCAATTGCTGATCGCAATTCACCAATACCCTGTTTACGGCTTCCATGCGTAACAACCACCGGTACACCAAGCGCTGCCGACAATTGTTCTATATCAATTGTTGTTTCAGCTTGTGTCGCAATATCCATCATGTTTAATGCTACAACTGAGGGAATGCCCAATTCTAGCACTTGTGTTGTGAGATATAGATTGCGCACAAGATTACTCGCATCCAATACACAAACGACAACATCCATAACCTGCATGTCAGTTACGTTTGGAGCCAACAAAATATCGACAGCAATCTGTTCGTCCGGTGAGGCAGGATTTAGACTATACAATCCAGGTAAGTCGGTGATCGCTAATTCTCTACCCTCATGCGTGCAGCGACCAACAAATTGCTCAATTGTCGCACCCGGATAGTTTCCCACCTGCTGTTGACCGCCAACCAGTGCGTTGAAGAGCGAGGATTTCCCGGTGTTGGGATTCCCTAGCAATACAACGCGGAGGGACTTGTCATTTTCATTCATCGCTAGCTTACATCTTTCTCGCAAACTTCTTGCATCACTTGCAACTCAACTCGCCGCGCTTCCGCTTTACGCAGACTCAGGGAGAACCCAAGCAATTCAAATTCCAGTGGGTCTCCCAGCGGGCCAGAACCAACTCGAGTGACTTGAGTACCAGGTACCAACCCCATCTCTAGCAAACGTAATGACACCCCGTCAGCACCCTGGACGGCAACAACATTTGCAGCGGTATTACGGCACAATTCAGAAAGATACATAGGAGGCATGGGGCGACTTTTAAGCGATAAATCTCGTGTAAACATCTCTATTGATTATCATTCTCATTTACCAAGCGTCGTTTGTCGACACATAGAGTCGCAAGAAAGTCAAATCGATTCCAAATATCCGCTCAAACACAGGGTCATACCCGCCCCACTGTAACCCTTAAAAACGACATTACCGGCACAACCGTTAAAGAGTGCCAAATGAGATTGCCGAAATGAGTTACATGTAGAATCAGCGATAGATCGCCCTTTTACGGTAAAAACTGCTCATCCCTTAATAACTAAGCCTTCGCGTAACGGGTTCAACCGGTGCTTCCTCTACTACACACAATTACAGACACCGTTGCCAAGAATGTAAAACTTGCCGTTGCCACGCTGTGCATCTTATTAATGCCAGTCGCATTCCTATCTGCACAAGACGCTCAAGACAAAGATCCCGTTACACCATCTCCGAGTGACATCCCAACACTACCGGAAACAACCGTTCAGGGCGTCATCCCGTTTCCTCATGACCCTCTACGCATCTGGCTCGACAATGGCCTCGATGCTCAAGGAGATCCGTTGTTCAGCAATGGTCAACGGGTCAACCAATCGATATTGCGGTCACCTACCCACCGCAGCATCATCGACTTGCGTGAACTACTTGAACGGTCTCCAGTCGATATGTATCAAGCCATCGAGCGTGAAGCTGGCGTGCTTATGCAACGCACCCAACGCGGCGCAGCCTCACCATTTATCCGCGGGCTCACCGGACAGCAGGTCGTCATTCTTGTGGATGGTATTCGCATGAACAATACTACCTTCCGTTTGGGGCCCAACCAGTATTTCAACACCATTGACCCAGGCATGGTCGACCATATCGAAGTCATTCGCGGACCCCAAACAGTTCTCTATGGTTCCGATGCGATGGGCGGTGTTATCAACGTGATCACGCGACAAACCGGCCTAGGATCCACTCCCAACGGTCCCATCAAAACATGGACCAATCGCTATTCATCTGCCGACAACGCCTTCTACACTCGCATGAACTATCAATACCACAACGGCAAGACTGGAATCTTTCTAGGCTCAGGGTATGCCAATCTTAACAATCTTGATCGCGGTGGCGACTTGGGAAGACAACCAGCCACAAGCTACTCTCAGTATTCTGGCGACGTCCGCATTGATCGTATCATTGCCGACAACCAAACATTGACATTTTCACTACAACACTTCGTTCAAGAAGACCTTTTCCGCAGCGATCGCTTCCCCAGTCGCCGTACCATTTTTGATCCTCAACAGCGATCCATGATGTATTTGCGAATGCAAGGTCACGATATGAACAACTTCTTTGACCAATACTCGCTCACCTTCTCTTACCACCGTCAACGTGAGCAAGTGAAAGATCGCCTTCTCAGCCAACCGTATTTTGAAAAATCTGAAACGGATAATAACACCTTTGGGTTTTCACTATTGATGGGTACCGACCTCGCAGACCAATCCCACCTAACTTATGGCGTCGACATGTACAACGACGTGGTGGACTCCTTTAAGAACCGCTTCGATGCGACTACTGGCAGCTTCCTTTCTGCTCGCAATCCCACTTACCCGGATGATGGATGGAGTCGCCAGACAGGTGCTTTTGTTCAATATGACAAACAACTCAACGATCACTTAGATGTCACAGCCGGCACTCGGTTTACTCGATCACACGTGCGCGCCACTCCGCTTCTTAAAGTGGATAATGACGGAGACCCGCTCACCGACCCAGTCGAAACACCCGTGCACATTTCACCCAGTTTCGACAACTGGTCCGCTAGTGGCGGACTCGCCTATCAACTCAACGCCGACTTAATGCTCGTCGGATCCATCTCCGAAGGTTTCCGAGCTCCCAATCTTGACGACCTAGCATCGAACAATGACAACGTTCAACAAACAGCTGCTGACACACCCAGTATTGACCTGCTGCCGGAAACGAGTTTGAGTTATGAAGTTGCTCTGCGTAAGGAAACCGATGATCTTCGCTGGCAAGCAACCTCTTACTGGATGGACATCGACAACATGATCTTGCGTACCCCTGCCGGATCCGACGGTACTAGCATCTTGTTTTCGCGTAGTAATCGCGATTCCAAAATCAATGGATTCGAATTCTATGCTGAAAAGCGAGTCGATGACAATTGGACACTCTATGGCAACTTTTCTTACATCCTCGGACAAGACCAAGTCCTCAACGAACCTCTTAGCCGTATCCCTCCCACCCAAGGCATCATGGGTCTGAGATGGCGAAATTCGGAAAAATATGAGTATCTTGATTTCTATGCGTGGCTGGTTCGTCGTCAAGATCGCTTGAATTTCCAAGACATCAGTGACAGTCGAATACCAAACGGTGGCACCCCTGGTTACGCCACATTTAATATTCGCTATGGAACGATGCTCAGCGACACTCAACGAATTACCGTCGAGCTTGAAAACATCCTTGACCAAGCTTACCGAGTTCACGGCAGCGGAGTTGACGGCGCGGGTTTCTCAGCAAACATTCAATATAGTTTCGAGTTCTAAACCGCAAAGTCGCTGCAACAGGCAGCCGATTTCTAGTCAACGACTACTGGCACTACCGCACAATCATCTCACCATTCATGACTAGCCAATGCCCGGGGAACGTACACAGGTACGGATAGTTCCCAGACTGCGTTGGTGCCGTGAAATAAATCGTGAACGATTCACGCGGTAACACAATATCGGTATAGGCTAACACTGCTTTGGTCTGAGGAATATATTGCCGGACCATCGCATCGGGGTCAGAAATCAATTTATTCGTCAGGTCGCCAACCTCCCGCAATGTACCCGGTGCTAACAATGCCCAATTATGCGGCACTACATCCGGATTCTTTAAGGTCAAAGCAATCCTCTCGCCCGGATTAACTTGGAATGATCTTGTTTGAAACGACAGGTTCGTCCCCGTTTGAATTTCAATCGCTCGTGCATCGCTGAGTTCTTCAACATATGGATTAGGGACTTTACGAGTGGCTAAGGCTAGATCGGCCAAGATCGGATGTGGAGCGATCGGTTTGTGATCCAAGGCTACCAATCCCTCGGCCTCTATGAAGGATTTCTCGTCTAACGCGTGTACCGTCACAAATAGTTCACGGAACTGACCTTGGCCAATTTGCAAACGCAAATATAACTGATTGACAGGCTGCAAATCCGGAATCTCTAGAAACAACGATCTACCATCATCGACGACACGCGACGACTTAATCGCAACATAATCGTGTCCTTGCATACCAAAATGTTTTCCTGAATACTCGGGCGATCCATATTGTCCGCCGTAGCGATAATTCCAACTCATCGCAAAATGACTTTGCACTTCAGTGGCAATCACTTCGTCAATCTTTTCTGAAAATCGGACAAGGACACCGTTGCGATATGTGTGAATTGCCAGTGGTTGTTGGACGTTACCCCCCTGATATCGTACTCGCTGAAAACATCCATCCGTGGGTGTATAGCTGCCCCAGCCTTGCATTCCGGTTACATACAACTGACCATCAAAGGGACTAAATCGACCGCGATGTGTACCTGACAAAAAATCCCCCGGTAACGGTACAACAGCACCCTGCAACTGGCCGCCAACATCATCGCGGAGAACTAAAAACATCTTTCCCGTACCAAACGAAAAATGCAGTAACTGACCGGTAAGTGGTCCCCAGCGTTTACCCTGAACCAACTGTTGTCCACCCGCTTGGTTATCCACTCCTCGCGGTAAATAAACCAATGGTAGATCAGGGACCTGCCCGCCCCGCGGTCCAGGGAATCCAAAATGCCCAACCTGCTGTTGCCCCAAACGCACACCACAGATCATCGATGCCGGAGTCCATGTTCCCTCGGCACAGGGCACGGTCAAAACGCCATCGATCGTAAGCCCCAATCCATCCGGGTTCCTAAACCCTGTGGCAATAATATCTGCCTGAACACCATCGGCCGAAATCCTTAAGATCCCCTGCCCACCGACTGCCGTGTAAAAATTCCCCTTGGCATCTCGCTCTAACCCACAGATATAATCGTGACCGCCCGCCGACGTCGTGAATTGATTACTGAAGCACTCGTAATAATCTGCTTCGCCGTCGCCGTTGCGGTCGACTAAACGAGTCAATTGATCACGACAAATAACAAACACACCGTCACTGTCCACTACGATGCCAAGTGGCTGATGCAATCCTGATGCAAACCGCTGCCAAGTCGCTTGTCGCGACGGGTACTCGTAATTGGTGATCCGCCACACATCCCCGTGCATCGTCGCTAACAAGGCTGAACCATCCGGAAGAAACCCAATACCTGTCCCAAAGAATGGCACGTTCCACGGATTTTCCCGGGGCAGCTTCAATGTATCGGTCGCATACGGTTTTTGAGCGCCATGTTCAACATTGGATTGTAGTGTCCGCTGCCAGATACGTTGTGGTACCTCTATGTCCAACCCATTTGCCGCAGCGAGGGAAACGTTGCGTTGAAATTTTCCATCAACAACCCACGGTGCATCGCGATAAACCGCCCCATTGATTTCGTAGACAAAGACAATTCGATCACCATTGCGATAGAACCCTCGATACTTCTTTGTTTTAATTTCATCTGTAGCTATAGCCGTTTTGCCATGAGCGGCAAAAGCAACCGCTTCGCCCGCCATCATGACACCCCCGAGAAACCCGTGGCGCACGTCCGAGAATTTCAAAAACTTGCCCCGCCAGACTTGGCGATACGTCAACGTCTCGGGGTCAAACACACACGACAACTCACGGTCCTTACCAAGTTGCACACAGACGCTACGCATGATTGTCTGCGTACCGTCACGAAACACGCCAGACTGGACGCGACCGAGAACCACATGATTCCAACGGTCACTTGCCCAAGTCTCTTCGTTTTGATTGCCCCAGTGTCCCTGCTCACCCCCATCAAGACCGGGATAAGCCATCAATACCGGCGGCACTTGTTCACCGACGAGCAGCTTGCCCCGAAAATACTCCGCTTCCTTCGCATAAAAATCATAAATCCGATCACGATTCACTTCCGCTTGCCAATACGGATTCGCTGGCTTATCAAGCGGCTCCTGTGAAATTTCAAACAATGCTGGACCGTGCGTGTGTGCCAGTGCATGCTTGAGTACAGGTTCTATTTCCGCCAGCGGGATTCCTTGAGACGTTCCCAGTTCCGTTACAAAACGAATCAAATCAAAGAGTTGTTGATAGGTGGACGTTGCTAATAAATTCTCAGGCATCAGCGTGCCCGTTTTTCGCGTCACCTCGATGTCCCGTAGCGGAATAATCAACTGCTGGTCAACGTCTCGACTGGGGTCATGCAATTCAATCGCATCAGCACCGTGTGGTTTCACATAGCCGCTATGAACCTTGCCATCCACGGTCAAAATCTCATGTGCTTCATACTCGGGCTTGATCACGCGTTTGGGCCACAACATCGATTCAACTATTTCCGCAGGTTTGCGTTCTTGCCCAAGTTTACTAAACGCCGGACCGACCGTACCACCGATCTCACCTAACTTGTGACAATTCAAACATGCTGTTTTACTATCGGCAAACAACATCATTCCTCGAGCCGCATCACCTTGCACCTTAGCTTTCACTAGCATTTGACTAACAAGCTGCGCAGAATAGTCACCTACTGCACCCAAGCGTTGAGTACTCGGCGGCAGGTCCACATTCGCACCAGCAGATTTGACGCCTTGGGATTCTTTCAACGGCGGAATTGGCGTTCGTAAAGGTGGGCGTTTTCCAGCCGGTTTACCGTCGAGTTGAGGACGAATCCAATCGAGACCTTCCAGATTATCTAAGAGTCGTTGTTCAACGTCGTCCTGCGTATGGCCAATAATTCCGATCGGTCCGTTGTATTGAGAATCGCGAATTAGCCTCAGCAGTTTTACATCAATTTCGTCTACACCCAATGGCAAAATTTTGCGACCATTCGCTTCACCGCCGCGCGTCATGCCGTTAAGATTGAGGCACAACAAATGGGGCTTGAGCATCTTCAACACGGCGTCAAAATCATCGATGCGATGGTGGCTATGATGCTGGTTGTAGACGATGCCAACGTTGGTGATTTCATGATGTTGCTGCAGGTAGTTGCAAACCGCCACCATATTCTCTGGTTCGCCTGACCAACCACCATGGTTATATAGACCGACCTTGCTTCCCATTGCCTTGGCGCGAGCTAATAAGGACAATAGATTTTCCGCGGCTGCTTTGACCCGCTCAGGCTGAGTGCCGTCTGGCGGCTGTGGCAGCATGAACCAAATTTGAGGCGCGAGTTTGTGTTTTTCAAAGAGCTTAAACGCTTCTTCATGAACGGCCCAAAAGGCGAAATATTCGAGTCCCTGTTTTTTGTATTCAAGGATTTCCTGTTCAAATGTAGCAACATGTTCCGCACGCCAATCATACGCAATCCGCTTGATACCCAGTTTCGCACACATGGCCGCTCGCTCGGCCGGTCCACGATGCTTACCGTCAAACGGAACAATGCACCAAGCAACAAGGTTATCGCGGGTAAAAACATCAGTCGGCTCATCCGCGGAAGCAGCTAGCGGATCAACTAGAAAAACAATCAATAGAAAACAGAATAGCAATTTTGGCATAGTATTTATTGTCACTGGGTTAATTAAAAACACATTATAACAAATCATGATTCGAATTGGCATTAACGATCCGTGTTAACCTCTGTATATAATTCCACAACTTTCACAATGAAACGGTTGCAGAATTTCAGAGTTACCTAAACAATAGTCGCATTAACCAAGACCATCTTCTATATCTCTCTTTCGTTCCCACTCTTAACACGAGACCTTAAACATGATTATTGGTGTACCACGTGAAACGCTTCACGATGAATATCGAGTGGCATTATTGCCCGTTGGAGTCGAAGAGCTTATCCGCTGCGGACACACTGTTCTCGTAGAACCCAATGCCGGGCTAGGCTCCGGCATCTCTGACCACGAATATCTACAGCAGGGTGCCGAGATGGTCACCGTCGACGATTTGTTTGAACGTGCTGAAATGATCATCAAGGTCAAAGAACCGCAACCGGCGGAGTGGGAGAAGATCCGAGCGGGCCAAATCATTTTCACTTATTTCCACTTTGCAGCAAGTCTAGATCTCACTCAAGCTATGATGCAGTCGGGAGCAACGTGTGTCGCTTATGAAACATTAAAAGATGAGAACGGGCGATTACCGTTACTAACACCGATGAGCGAAGTCGCTGGACGAATGTCCGTGCAAGAAGGCGCCAAATATCTGGAAAAACCGCAAATGGGAAGAGGCATCTTGTTAGGTGGCGTACCTGGCGTACCCCCAGCCCATATTTTGATACTCGGTGGCGGTATCGTTGGCGCTAATGCGGCTCGAATTGCCGCAGGATTTCAAGCAGATGTTACCATTCTTGATATCAACATGGACCGTTTGCGGTATCTCGATGATGTAATGCCAGCCAACGTTAATGTATTGTTCAGCGATCGCCATGTCGTTAGACAACAACTGCCATTAGCTGATCTGGTCATTGGAGCAGTCTTGATTCCAGGCGCCAAAGCACCACAACTTGTCAGTGCCGAAGATTTGAAACTAATGAAAGCGGGCAGTGTGATTATCGATGTCGCTGTGGATCAAGGCGGATGCGTCGAAACTTCTCGTCCCACAACACATAGCGAACCAACATTCTTAGAAGAAGGTGTTGTCCATTATTGCGTTACGAACATGCCCGGTGCCGTTGGACGAACGAGCACGTTTGCCTTGTGTAATGTCACGTTACCTTGGGCGATCAAAATTGCTAGTCATGGAATTATACCTGCGGCGACTCAATTTGCACCGATTCGTGAAGCGGTCAATGTACATCAGGGATCTGTCACCAATGCAGCCGTGGCCGGCGCTTTGGATTTGCCCTTACGAGAAGATATTTAGGGTTGCAAGCGGATCGCGTTGACGACTGAGAGCTCATTACTAGTTACAATCAGATTCATCATGAACGAAACATCACAGCGAGCATCATTTTGGCAGTTGCGCAAACGACGCATTGAGTTTTCAGGCCAGCCTGCCTTGATGGGAATCGTCAACGTTACGCCCGATAGTTTTTCCGATGGTGGACAATTCGACAATACCGCCGCCGCCGTTGACCATGCATTGCAACTAGCGGAAGACGGGGCAGCCATGCTGGACATTGGCGGTGAGAGCACGCGTCCATATGCCACGGAAGTTTCAACGCAAGAAGAACTTAACCGCGTCATACCCGTTATTGAACAATTAGCAAAACAGACGACGGTTCCCATTTCAATCGATACTTCGAGTGCAACAGTAGCGCGAGCGGCTATTGCTGCGGGAGCTGAAATTATCAATGACGTGACCGGACTCACAAACGACTCAGAAATGCCTGACGTGGCGGCTAGCACAAACGCTGGCGTGTGTGTGATGCATATGCAGGGCACGCCCCAAACTATGCAAGACAATCCGCAATACGATGATGTCGTCACTGAAATCCACGAGTATTTACAGGCCCGCTTAGATCAACTTAGCGCGCAAGGTATCGCCCAATCCCGCATTTGCCTTGACCCAGGGATCGGCTTTGGTAAGTCACATCACCACAACCTACAGTTGTTAAAATCTTGCCATCAGTTTCATACGCTGGGCGCTCCGCTGCTCGTCGGCCATTCACGCAAAGGATTCATCGCTCACGTATTGGCTGACCGCGAATGTGAACGCACGTCCGGCACGATCGGCACCTCGATCGCTTTAGCGTTACAAGGCGTGCAAATCCTCCGAGTGCACGATGTAGCCGCAGTACAGCGCGCTTTAACGATGTTCTTCGAGTCGACTGCTTAACCCCCCTTTGCTCAATTGTTCACATTCGTGTATTTCGTAGCGGAAATTATCGTTGATTGCAAGAACTCACCCTTCCTCTGAGGAGTCTAGCCTAGTCGAGTTGACGGCAATCTAGAATTGCATGAAAATTCTAGCAGTAGCCCAACAACCAAACTTCCACGGAAAGTGACAACGTGATGTCTGAGGAGCAAAATACATTAAGTGACTATTGCACCACCATTGCCCAAAATGCCAAGCGAGCTTCAGCCGCACTGCAGTTATGTTCAACAGACCTGCGCAATCAATGGCTAGACCAAAGTGCTCAAGCGATTCGAGAAAACGTAGCTGCAATCTTAGCCGCTAACGCACTGGACATAGCAGCCGCTCCCAGTTTTGAACTAAGTGATGCTCAGGTCGACCGGTTATCATTAGACGACGAGCGTGTGGAGTCAATTGCGACTGCCCTAGCAGCCATCGCGTTATTACCCGACCCTGTGGGAGAAACAATCTCATCATCAATACGACCTAACGGACTCGAAGTCACCAAAGTCCGCGTTCCCTTGGGTGTCGTATTTTTCATTTATGAATCTCGACCTAACGTCACAGCTGATGCGGCTGCTATTTGTCTTAAAAGTGGCAATGCCGTTATTCTTCGTGGTGGCAAAGAAGCCGTTCATTCCAGTAAAGCCATTGTTGATGTGCTGATCCAAGTCGCCACCGACGTCGGTATACCCGAACATTCGTTACAGTTAGTGTCCACCACGGACCGTGACGCCGTCGGATTTTTGCTGCAACAAAGTGACTCCATCGATGTCGCGATTCCTCGTGGTGGCGCGGGATTGATCCACCGCGTCGTAGCCGAAGCGAAAATGCCCGTGATGAAACACTTTGCCGGAAACTGCCACGTCTATGTCGACCGGCATGCCAATCTTCAAATGGCTGTCGCTATCATTGTCAATTCGAAATGCCAACGAATGGGCGTGTGTAATGCCTGTGAATCCTTGGTTATTCACGAGCAAATTGCCGCGGAAGCTATTCCAGTAATCGCTCAAGCACTACTCCAACACGGTATCACCATCCATGGCGACTCGCTCACGTGTGAACTAGTACCAGACGCAATCATTGCAACGGACGAGGATTATGGTCACGAATTCTTAGGGCCGGAGATTTCGATCAAAGTCGTCGCAGACGTTGACAGTGCAATAAAACACATAAATCTGTATAGTTCTGGGCATACCGAAGCAATCGTAACGAATGACGAAGCAGCGGCAAGCCTATTTTCTAGGGCGATTGATAGTTCGGCTGTCATGGTCAACGCAAGCACGCGTTTTAATGATGGCGGTGAATTCGGTTTAGGTGCTGAAATTGGAATCAGTACCGACAAATTTCATGCTCGCGGGCCATGTGGGTTGCAGGAATTGACCACTTATAAGTACATTGCTACGGGCACAGGGCATATTCGAGGTTAAAACGGGTATTCAATTAATCGCGCAACTTCATCCAAGGACGGATATATTATGCAAGATTTAAACACTCCAGAACAAAACAACAACTCCACATTGGAAATCGGGCACGAAGCATTAGCTGGTTTACAACGATTGTTTGCCGAAGCAGCCAACACGTGTTCTGAACTATTGACTGCCAAATTCGACTACCCCATTGAAATCACGCTCGACCAACAAACACAACGGTCATTTCGGCAATTTGCTTATTCGCTTGCTCCGCCGATAAACCTCATGCATTTCAAAAACCGCAAGGACCACCAAAATTGGTGGATCCAATTTGATACATCCTGCGTATCAGCCATGCTGGATTTGATGTTCGGTGCAAAAAGTGTCGATTGGAAACCTTTAGATCGACCCGTAACCTCTGTTGAAGCAGAATTACTGCAGGCAGTCGTTGATGAAATCACCACTGTCCTCGCTGACACATGGCGACCGGTCTGTCCAGTAGAACTTTCATTAAATCAATGGCTACACGAGTTAAACGAAATCGAAAGTGAATTCCAAGACATCCTCAGCAGCGACATTGTGCAATGTCGCTGGGAAATTTCCATCGACCAACGTCAAGCAGTCATTGATCTCGCCTTGCCAAGCACATTCGTAAAATCGTGGGAAAAACGTTTAACTCAGTTTCATTACGATGAACTTGAAATTCTGGCAGCCGACCAAGTCCGCGGCACGGTGATGCTTACCTTAGATGATGTCGACCTAGGAGCAATCCAAGTTGGCGAGATGATCTCAACCGGACACGCCAGTAACACTCCACTCGATATGGTTTTCGACGGTCACGACGCAATCGCCGTCCACCTCGGCTGCGTCAACAACCATAAAGCAGTCGAAATCGCCAGCGACTCATAGGCGTTGTTTTATCTCGGTCAACAGAAAGTCAAGCCAAGACGGCCACGCATCATTTGCGCTCGAGTACCTCTTCCAGCACACCTCGGGATTTGGGAATTAACAGCAGGCCTTCGACGACAACCCACATCTGCAACAACAACGTTACGAGTCCAATCGTCAACAACAAGTGGTCGTTATCCCAAGCCCACTCGGTGTCACCGCGCACCATTTCTAGCAGCGGATGTGCCCAACCCGAATTTTGATTGAACAATTGCCACAGCAACGCCCAAGCTGGCATGATCAGCATGATCACCATCGGAATCGCCACAAACCACACGTTAACTTTACGCCGCCAGAGGTAAAAGAAGATCACCATTAGGGCGAGACCGGCGAGCAGTTGATTGGTCGCACCAAACAATGGCCACAAAATCAGCCCACCAGTGCCCATATCTTTTCCAGGGGCAGGGATCATGGCCATCGCTGCACCCAGTGAAACAGCAATAAATGTCGCCGTGTATTTGTTCGTCAAGGGCTTTATGTTGAGCGTTTGCCCTAGTTCTTGTACGACATAGCGTTGTAGCCGAGTGGCGGTATCAAGTGTCGTTGCGGCAAAACTGGCAACGAGCACCGCGATAATTCCAGTGGCCAATTTGATTGGTATGCCTAACGCATTGATAAAGTTCGCACCGCCATCAACAAACGCGCCAACTTTTTGGGATAGTCCAAACGTAGCCCAGCCGGTGTCGGGGTCATATTTAGTATGCCAAGCGTCTATATTTTTTAGTATTTCGCGACCTAGTGTGATGGTGAGTGTCAGCTCTTTTCCTGCTCGCATGACCTCCACGGGGACCTTGTCTCCGACTTTGAATTTCCGCAGGGCGCTATTAAAATCTTCGATTCCATCGATTCTGTGTTTTCCCAAACCGACCACAACGTCGTTGGGTTTAATGCCTGCCTTTTCCGCCGGCCCATTAGTCGCCACTCCTGTTAGAGGCAAACCAACGGTATTGTGCGAGGAATCAGATATGTTGCCAAAAGAGGCAACATCGACGCGCATGCCTAACCCTGCACAACAAGCAAGAATGACGATAACCGCCAGAGCACCTTCTAACAGCATGGCTCCATAACCGACATACTGCGCATCGGTTTCACAACTGATCTGTTTACTGCTCGTACCACTACTTACTACACAATGAAAACCGCTGACTGCACCACAAGCAATAGTAATAAACAAAAATGGCATGATCGGTGGGGCACCCGCCGGAGCGATTTCTGCGATCGCCGGAGCACTCGCTTGTAAATCCGTGGCACCCGTGAAACCCGCCACTGCCAAGCCCAACACTAACAACCCTAACGCCACAATAAGTTGATGACTATTGATAAAGTCACGTGGTTGCAAAAGCGTCCAAACCGGCAGCACGGATGCAATAAAGCAATATGTCATCAACGCCAGTGTCCACACGACGACCGGGTTGCTTACAGGCAGTGCTATCGGCAGATAGTAAACTCCGACATAGATGGCAACGTAAAGTAAGCCTAGTGCCAACAACGAGGGCAACAGCAGTCCACCACCTTTGCGATAAACCCAGAAACCGATAGCAACCGCGATAGGAATTTCAATCCACACCGACAGCACCGACTCTGGATAATACTTGAATATCGAAGCGATGACTAAACCGAAAATTGCTAAGACAATCGTCAACGCAAAAAACAAAATCAACAGGAACAACAACTTTGTCCGGCGACTAATCACCCGTCCCGCAATTTCGCCGACCGTTTGCCCTTCGTTACGCAACGACACGACCAGTGCCCCAAAATCGTGTACCGCACCAATAAAAATAGAACCAAAGATCACCCAGATCAGTGCTGGCAACCAACCCCAAAATACAGCAATCGCCGGTCCCACAATCGGCCCAGTACCGGCAATACTTGTAAAATGATGCCCAAAAATAACCTCTTTCTTAGTGGGTATGAAATCCACATCATCTCGTAATGCTTCGCTAGGCATTGTCGCACTGGCTGATAAACCGAATATTTTATTAGAAATCCAACGCCCATAAGTGTGGTAGGCAATGATAAAACCAATAAACGATCCAAATGCAATCAGCAGCGTAGTCATGATGGATTACTAATACCTAGAATTTTTCGAGTGTAAAATCGCTGGACTGTCAAACACGTTGTGCGACAACAAAATATCACGATTGATAAACCGCTGGTTAGCCAGCGACGCTTTTACAGTAATAACAGTACCAATATTACCAGAAACTAGGCGACTGTACCCGTTGCTGTACTTCACTCACCACACATAAAACTCGTATAATAACGGCTTTAATATAATCAACTTATGTAGTAACACTGCATCGTTAGAGAAAGAATCGTTACCGTGGTCGAACATGTAGTCATCATTGGAAGTGGTCCGTCTGGTTGGACCGCAGCAATTTATGCTTCCCGAGCAAGCCTTAACCCGTTAGTTTTCGAAGGCGCAATTACCGAGGAAAATCGTCAAGCTGGTACATTACCGCTCGGTCAACTCGCTTTGACAACCGAAGTAGAGAACTATCCAGGATTTCCCGCTGGCGATCTCGAAGGTTTTCTTGATAGTTCCATCGAAAAATCTCGCCGGCAATATATGGCACCACACATGAAGGAAGGTGTCAGTGGGCCAGAGTTGATGGAACTCATGAAACAACAGGCATTGAATTTCGGTACACGCGTTATCACCGACGACATTGTCGAAGTCGATTTCGATGTACGACCGTTCAAATTGACCGCTCGCAGTGGTGACGTCACCGAAGCACATACGGTAATTATCGCCACCGGCGCAAGTGCAAACTATCTGGGGCTCGAATCCGAACATAATTTCAAAAACCGTGGCGTCAGCGCCTGTGCCGTTTGTGACGGAGCGTTACCTCGTTTTCGAGATCAACCTGTGATTGTGATTGGCGGCGGAGATTCTGCTGTTGAAGAAGCCGATTATCTCGCCAAATTCGCCTCCAAAGTCATGTTGGTTCACCGTCGTGACGAATTACGAGCATCCAAGATCATGGCACAGCGGGCGCTGGATAATCCTAAAATCGAAGTCATTTGGAATTCGCAGTGTGTTGAAGTCCTCGGTAATGATGAAACGGGGGTTACCGGCGCTAAATTACAAAGCACCGTGGATGACACCATTACCGAAGTGGCCGCAACCGGCTTCTTTGTTGCCATCGGACACACGCCCAACACACCGTTTCTAGACGGCGCGCTGGACGTCAACGAAAAAGGATATGTTACTTGGACTGAAAACCATCGCACTAACACCAGTGTCCCAGGAGTGTTTGCTGCTGGGGATGTGGCGGATGACTACTATCGACAAGCGGTCACTGCCGCTGGCACCGGATGTTCCGCGGCGCTCGATGCAGAACGCTACTTAGCCGCCAACGGCTTATAAACTTGTCGATGCGATTATTTCGTGATCGAAGTATCACGCGTGTTCATATTGATTCATTTCTATTAAAACCCAATAGGGAAACTAACAATGTCTGATGCCGACCAACAGATCCAACGCAATCGCGAGATGATTCTGACAGCGAAAGAAAAAGGACTCGGCGCCACAATTGGTGCTTACACAAAGTTGTCTGGACCAGGTTGGTTGCAAAGCGCTATTACGCTTGGCGGCGGCTCACTCTCGGGTGCTCTGTTCTTGGGCGTTTTAGGCGGAACGGATATGCTGTGGCTGCAGCTCATGGCAATCATTATGGGTGTGATTATGCTCAGCGCTATCAGTTACGTCACGTTATCGACCGGTAAGCGTCCTTTTCCTTTAATCAACGAACATATCAATCCAGCACTTGGGTGGGGTTGGCTGCTCGCAACCATCACTGCCAATATGATTTGGTGTATGCCTCAATTTGCGCTGTGCTTTGAAGCACTTGAAAAAAACCTCATCGGTTTTGGTAACTCGGATCAATATAAGGATGCTGTTGCTGACGGTGACAACATGTATGGTTATAAAATCGGCATCTCGCTGGTATTGCTGGCAATTGCCGGCGGTATGGTTTATCTGAGTAGTCAACAAGGACTTGCGGCTAAGGCTTTTGACTGGACACTGAAAATAATGGTCGCCATCGTGGTCCTCGCCTTTTTTGGTGTGGTTACTATATTGGGTACTAGCGGAGCGTTAGATTGGGGTTCAATACTAAGTGGTTTCATTCCAGACCTCAGCCAATGGACTCAACCCGCAGGGCGAATTGCGGGGTTTGTTGACGAACTCCCGTCAAACGTCGGACAGTTTTGGAGTGAAAAGGTTGTGCAGTCACAACGTGATGTGATGATTGGCGCAGCGGCGACCGCTGTTGGTATTAATATGACTTTCTTGCTTCCCTACTCAATGCTGTCACGCGGTTGGGATAAAACATTCCGTGGCCTAGCAAAATTTGACCTCTCTACGGGAATGGCCATCCCTTATGTTCTTGTCACCAGTTGTGTCGTTATTGCTGCCGGTTCGATGTTCCATGGTGAAATGGATGAACAATTGGGCAGCGGTGATATTGCCGTCATGAAGCAAAGCCCACTATATAGCAAAGCCAGTGAATCACTCATCGCACGTCTTGAAATACTTGATGCCAGAACGAAAGAACTTACCCTCGAAGAAAAAGAAGTGATGATTGCAAAATTACCGGAAGAAGAAAAACGAATCGCTGCATCGCTTGTAAAACGCAATGCTTTTCAGCTTTCAAAATCACTCACTCCTTTATTAGGTGAACGAAATGCGAATTTAGTGTTTGGCATCGGTGTCCTTGGCATGGGATTTTCATCCATTATCATTCTGATGTTAATCAACGGCTACGCATTCTGTGAAATGCTCGGTAAAAAACAAGGCGGTCGCATGCACGTTGTCGGGTGTCTGATAGCAGGTGCCGTTGGTGCATCCTGGTGGCTTGTGTGGGACGGCGATGCCAAAATGTGGCTCGCTATCTTAGTGTCTGCATTTGGCATGATGTTGCTGCCAATTGCCTATACGACGTTCATGTTAATGATGAATAGCACTAAAATCTTGGGGACAGAAAAACCTAAAGGTAAGAGCTTACTTATCTGGAACGTGCTGATGAGCTTTTCAGTATTAGGAGCAATCGCTGCGGCAGTTACGGCAATTTATGACAAAGCAAGCCATCCAATTGCCGGTAAAGTTGTTATTGGTGTGGGCGTCATTTTCCTTGTTGCCATTGCAGTAACGGCAATCCAACGCAAAACGAAACCCTTTGGCGGAAAAGAAATTGATTCTTGATAGTGGCTCATCGACTTCCAAATGATATCGTCAATTCCATAACAAATAGATTATCAAGGTAACATCATGGTAAAGATGACAGTATTAGCAGCTCGACAAGCACAAGCGATCGGATCGCAAGTTATGATTCAAGGCTGGGTTCGCACGCGCCGCGATAGCAAAGGCGGGTTTAGCTTCATCGAAATCAACGATGGTTCCTGTATGGCCAATCTGCAAATCATCGCCGATGCCGATCTAGAAAACTATGGATCCGAGATAACGCGTTTGACGGCTGGCTGTAGTATTAGTGTCTCCGGTGAAATCAAAGAATCCGGTGGCAAACAGGCTACCGAAATATTGGCTGCGAAAGTTGAAGTTCACGGTTGGGCAGATCCTGACGAATACCCGCTGCAGAAAAAGCGACACTCGTTTGAAAAACTACGTGAATGGGCGCACCTGCGACCGCGAACCAATACGTTTGGCGCAGTTGCCCGAGTTCGTAACCGCATCTGTAAGTCGATTCATGATTTTTACCAAGACCGTGGTTTTCTGTACGTGCATACACCAATTATCACCGCCAGTGATTGTGAAGGAGCGGGGGAGATGTTTCGCGTTTCAACACTAGATCCCGCCAATGCTCCTCGCAACGACGAAGGCGGCATTGACTACACACAAGATTTTTTTGATCGGCCTAGTTTTCTGACAGTAAGTGGGCAACTCGAAGCTGAAATCTATGCGACTGCACTTGGCAACGTTTACACGTTCGGCCCTACATTTCGCGCCGAAAACTCCAACACGTCTAGGCATTTAGCCGAGTTCTGGATGGTTGAACCTGAAATGGCGTTCTGTGACCTCGACGGCAATATGGACTTGGCCGAAGCATTTCTTAAACAAATATTCGGCGATGTACTCGAAGATTGTGCGGAAGACATGGCGTTTTTCAATCAACATATCGATGACACCGTATTGGAAACGCTGCAAGGAGTTGTTAAATCTGAATTTACTCGTCTTTCGTATACCGAAGCAGTTGATATTCTAGTCGCCAGTGAACAGAAATTTGACTATCAAGTCGAGTGGGGATGCGATCTACAAAGTGAACACGAACGATACTTGACCGAACAACATTTTTCGGGACCTGTGATCCTTTACGACTATCCATCTACGATTAAACCTTTTTATATGCGAGTCAATGACAACGGCAAGACCGTCCGCGCGATGGATGTACTAGTGCCTAAGGTAGGTGAAATCATCGGCGGCAGCCAACGCGAGGAACGCTTGGACGTTTTAGAGGACCGCATGCGACAACAGGACCTTGATCCCCTGGAATACTGGTGGTACACCGACCTCCGAAAATATGGCACTGTACCGCATGCTGGGTTTGGCTTGGGACTAGAACGTGCTGTACAGTTCGCAACGGGGATGCAAAACATTCGCGATGTCATCCCCTTCCCACGTACACCCGGTAGTGCTGAATTCTAAAATGCCAATTCGTTCTGCTAACAGATACTTTTCTCGAAACGATGAACACACTATAATCTCTTTCCAAATGAAGTGTGGTTGCTTGCCGCTTGGCGATGACCCACGAGGCATAAAAAATGAATGGGCTCCTGTTCGCCGAAACAGAAACCCATTCTTTGGACTGAAACAGGGCATTGCATCCATGCAAGCTCTGTGGACCCACAGCCACACCTAAAGTATCGGAACTTTCGGCCTGTCACCTTGAGCAGCACTCAGGTTTGAAAACATTCTCTGGTATTATTTTGATATCAGAGGCATCAATCAGTTTTTTGAAATGATAATGGACAGATCATGACACAAACGGCAAAGCTGGCACTCGAAGATGGAACTGTATTTACAGGCGAGTCGTTTGGATCGGCCGGAGAAATTGACGGCGAGGTTGTCTTCAATACTTCCATGACCGGATATCAGGAAATTCTCACCGATCCTAGTTACTGTGGCCAGATCGTGACGATGACGTACCCCGAAATCGGCAACTATGGTGTCAACTCGGATGATGTCGAAAGTGGTAAACCGCAATTATCCGGATTCATCGTCCGCGAAATCAGCCGCATCGCCAGCAACTTTCGCTCCGAAGGTACGCTCAGCGACTACTTAAAAGAACACAATATTATCGCGCTCGCGGGCATTGATACTCGCGCACTTGTACGTCGCATTCGAACACAGGGTGCGATGAAAGGGATTCTCTCGACCGAAGATCTCGATGACGCAAGTTTAGTCGAAAAAGCAAAAGCTTCACCGGGACTCGTCGGACGCGACCTTGTCAAAGAAGTGCTCCCAGAACAAGAACAACAACAGTGGGATCAGACACTGAGTGAATGGGCTCGTTTGCCACGTGAAGCAACGCCTGGTGGAGAGGAATCTTATCATATCGTAGCTATGGATTTTGGTATGAAGTGGAATATCGCTCGTCATCTAAAGGAAATGGGCTGCCGTGTGACAATCGTTCCTGGAACGGCAACCGCCGAAGAAATCATGGCACTCAAGCCTGATGGAGTCTTTCTCTCCAACGGCCCTGGCGATCCTGAACCCGTTGATTATGCCATCAAGACAATTGGCGCATTAATCAGCCAAGTCCCCGTATTCGGCATCTGTTTAGGCCATCAGCTTTTGGCACTCGCATGTGGTGCAACGACGTTTAAGCTCAAATTTGGACATCGAGGAGCCAACCAGCCGGTGCAAAATATCGACAATGACGTCATCGAAATTACTGCACAAAATCACGGTTTTGCGGTCGCAGAAGATACTCTACCAGAACATCTATCGATCACACATCGTAATTTGAATGACAATACAATTGCGGGAATACGACACAAGGAATACCCAGCGTTTGGCGTGCAATATCACCCAGAATCATCTGCGGGGCCACACGACAGTCGCTATCTGTTCCAGCAGTTTTACGACAGTATTGCTGCGTTTCAGGCCAGCTAAATCTACGCTTTGTCGAGCACTCTAGAATCAACAGTAAACCTATTATGAGTAAGAAAAAGCGAAAGAAAAAACGCGCCGCTTCCCAAAATAAATCGCGGTCGGCTCGCTCGCAGACAACAATGCGTACTCGCACCGTTGCCAACAGTGACGATGCACCACTGGAGTTGCTACCGGGGCAAGAAACACGTGCCGCAGAATCTGCTACCGTGGTCTGGGTACTGTGCACACTCGCGACGGCCGCTTCCTTAATGGGAACCGTTACGTTTGCAATAATCAACGCTGCCCTGGGTGCACCCGCCGACAATGGGAGAATGATGCAGATGTTACCCCAATGGTTCATGGCGGTCGGCGTTTTGACGGGGATTATTGGACTCATCGGTAATACGTTAACCCAGCGTTGGCGGAACCACAAAGCCCCGTCAATTGTGCGATTCGTTTCCGCCATCGTTTGTGCCATTGCCGTCGGCATTGGCGTTGGCCTGTGGTTATAAACATCCACCGGTCTACCCCAATCTCGAACCGGTTACCATATCCACATCGTTTGCCATAAACAGAGGTTACAAATCCGACCTCTTCAGGTTATTTTTGTAGTGTACCGATAATTTACACTAAAGATGTTCCATGACCTCCGACACCAACGAAACTCCCAAATCCCCAAGTTCAAGCGACGATGTTGACAGCTCTACGCGGCAACATATGCCGGTGGCCGATGATATTCCGTCGGATAACGAATTTGAAATTGAAGTTGCCCAGCGAGTAAAACGGTTGCCGCCCTATATGTTTGGCCGCATCAATAACTTGCTCTATCAAAAACGACGCGCTGGTGAAGATGTCATTGATATGGGCATGGGAAACCCCTCCGACCCGCCTGAACAACTCGTCATCGATAAGCTAGCCGAAGCCGCTGCCGATCCACGAGTTCACGGTTACAGCAAATCAAACGGAATCCAGAATCTGCGGCGCGAAGTGGCCAGCAAGTATCTAAAAAAATATGGCGTCCGCTTAGATCCCGAAGAAGAACTCATGGTCTGCTTGGGTAGCAAAGAAGGATTTAGCCATATGTGCTTAGCACTGATGGGCCCCGGGGACACCGCCATTGTTCCGGCTCCCTACTTTCCGGTACACACCTATGCAGTAGCCTTAGCTAGCGCTAACGTTATTTCACTCGAAGTCGCTGATAGTGATAAATTCCTCAGCAATATTGCCTATACCTGTGAGCAAATGTATCCCCGTCCCAAATTGTTGATCTTAAACTATCCTCACAACCCCTCAACGGTCACCGTCGAACAAAAATTCTACGATGACGTCGTCAAAATCGCAAAACGTTACGAACTCATGGTCATTAGCGATTTTGCCTATGCCGATATCGCTTTTGATGGTTACCAGCCTCCCAGTTTTCTAGCTTCCGAGGGTGCCAGTGACGTCGGAGTCGAATTCACTACGATGAGCAAGGGCTATAACATGGCGGGCTGGCGTATTGGATTCTGTGCAGGTAACCGACATATGATTCAGGCACTAGCTACCATTAAAGGCTATTACGATTATGGGATGTTTCAAGCCGTCCAAGTCGCAGCGATTATGGCACTGCGAGAAACCGAAAAGGCGGTGGAAAAACAATCAAGTATCTACCAACAGCGGCGTGATGTGCTCGTCGACGGTCTGAATCGTATCGGTTGGGACGTGCAGTCGCCTCGTGCTGGGATGTTCCTGTGGGCGCAAATACCCGAAAAATGGCGACAACAAATGTCAACCATGGATTTCGCCATGAAACTACTCGAGCATGGCAACGTGGCAGTCAGCCCTGGGTCGGGGTTTGGAGCCGCTGGCGATGGGTATTTGCGAATGGCACTCGTGGAAAACGAAGAACGCTTGCGACAAGGCGTCCGCCAAATCAAAACCTGTTTGTCGTAACAGCCATTTGTATCCGTGACGATTGTGCAGTAACCTTGGCCTACACGATAACTCTTGGAAACACTGGTTCGCACTTATGGCAACGGTTGGCTAGCTCGCAAATAGGCGAACAGATCTCGTATTTGCTGAGGCGTTAGCGTTTTGAGTATTCCTTCGGGCATCAACGATCGCTGAATCACTTGCATCTCATCAATATTATTACGATTTACAACAGTCCGCTGACCGTCGGTTCCCCGTAATACAACCACTCGGCTATCTTGATCGTCGATGAAGCCCGTCAAAGTACGTCCGTCGAGTGTAAACAAAGCATAATTCTCAAAGCCCTCGCGGATGGTGATACTAGGATTCACAACGTTGAGTAACATCGCCTGCAAATCATCGCGTTTATACGTCGTTAAGTTAGGACCAATTTTACCGCCATCGGTAAACAGCTGATGGCATTTACCACAATGCTGTAAGAAAAGCCGCTTGCCGTCATAAGGATTACCCGAGGCTTCCGCAATGACGCTTATCAATTCTTTGATCCGCGTTTGTAATTGCTCGGACGTCGCCGGACTCAATTCCCCAAACAACTCCACAACTTGGGATTTAATCTCCTCGTTGTCATGCAACAACATCGTTAGAATCGCTTCCTGTCTGATCGAATCAACGGGTATCTTCTTTTCCTGTATTTGCTGCAATAACTGCACCGTCCAATCTGCACGACTGGCGAGTAATGACTGAGCAACAACTTGAGTTTCTGGGGAAAACTTAACATAAGCGGCTAACGTATTCGCTGAGATATTATCAGTATCGAACCCCTGTAGTGCGTTCAAAGTAGCTTGCTTAATGGACTTGTCTGCGGTAGATCCAAGGATGCCTAGTAACGGTTCAATCGCAGCAGCAGCATTTATTTGCCCAAGAACCGAGATCAGGTCCTGTCGCTGCTGTGCCGAAGCACTGGGGTTGGTCACCGTCTCGATGGCTGTGGCAATCGCTGCCGGATCCCCTAAGCGAGCCTTAAGTTTCAATGAACCACCACCGGCAGCACGGATTTGTTCTAACAACGAAGCTGGTAGATTCGCCAGTGACCGACCCTCAAAGGATTGCTCAAAACCAGCCATCAATACATCTCTTGACGCTTTATCGGGAGCTGCTTGAAACATCCAAGCTAGGTTTTCTAACTCCCCCCGAGTGCCAGACATTGCGTAACGCTTGACCAATCGCTGTAGGATAACCGATTTGGTCATGTTTTGTGTCCAAACTTTTGGATCACCAAATAGCTGTCTAATGCTTTCAAATTCAGTCGCATTTGCTTCGATGGCCCACCAAATTAACAGGGGAATATGGCGATCAAGGACATCATCATCGCGCTGCAACAGTTCCTTGACC
>JABJJO010000185.1 GCA_018660825.1 Planctomycetaceae bacterium
AAAAATTCAACGTGCAGTGGCGACCACATTGCAAAGGACATAAATCGCCAGAAGTCGCCCGTAAATTGACTGCGGCCGGAGCGATTGGATCAACGTGTGCAAAACTAGCCGAAGCAGAAGCCCTTGCTCGGGGCGGAGTCACTGATCTGCTTATCGCTAACCTAATTGTCGGGGATAAAAAATTAAGGCGGTTAGCAGCGTTGTGTCAAATTGCTGATCCTGTTGTTTGCATCGACCACATCGACCAAGCAAATCCGATGAGTGCTGCGATGGTAGAAGCGGGAGTGCAAGTACGTGTTATTATTGAAATTAACATCGGATTGAATCGGGTTGGATGTGGAGCGGAACAAACGAAAACACTGGCACAACAACTCCGTGAACTTCCAGGGCTCAAATTCTCAGGCATTATGGGATATGAAGGGCACCTACTGACGATTGCCGATCCCGCTGAAAAAAAAACAAAGATTGAAGCGGCGCTAAAGATCCTATCTGACGTCGCCGCTGACCTAGCAGAAATCAACCTCCCTTGCCAAATCGTTTCCTGTGGAGGCACGGGATCTTATATGCTGAGTCGCATGCAACCCAACATTACTGAGTTACAAGCGGGCGGTGCCGTTTTTATGGATCAGTTCTATCACCAACAATGCGGTGTTGAACATTTAGAAAAAGCGTTGACGGTTTATGCAACAATCGTAGGACGCCCAACGGAAAATCGTGCGATTATAGATGCGGGTAAAAAAACAATGCACGTTGAATACGAAATGGCTGTCGTTGTTGGGCGCAATGATATCAAAGTTGAGAGTTTGTCAGCTGAACATGGTACGCTTAAATTAAGCGGCAATGCGTGCCAATTACCAATCGGTACACGCTTGGAGTTCGTTCCAGGCTATGCTGATATGACCTGTGTGCTGCACGACTATTTCTATGCGTTTCGGGGAGATAATCTCGAAGCCATTTGGGAACTTGAAGCCCGTGGCATTTTGCAATAATCCCATTTCCGCGGCCAACCTTTAATAACACCTTAGTTTTATTTTCAGAAAGAACCTAATGATGAATTCAAAAACCACTATCACAACTATCATACTCGGACTGTTACTCGGACTGTTTGCCTGCTGTCTAACCACTTCACAGGTCGGCGCAACGAATAAGGATAAAAGCGTTTACCGACATGTCGTGATGTTTCAATTCAAAGAAGAAGTCACGAAAACTCAAGTTACTGAAGTTGAAAATGCCTTTATGGCACTGCAAGGGAAAATTGATACGATTGTCGATATTGAATTTGGGACCAATGTAAGTCCTGAAGAATTGAATGACGGGCTAACACACTGTTTTCTTGTGACGTTTAAGAACAAAGCGGGAGTAGAAGTCTATTTACCACATGCCGCACATCAGAAATTCGTCGACCTCGTCAAACCACGACTCGAAAAAGTAATGGTCATAGACTATGTCAGCAATAAATAGCGTTCACCGCGGCCTGCTCATTTTTTCAATCGCTGTCTGTTGTTGCAGTCAGAACTCGGTTGCGAATGCCTCTGAAAAAGGTGTCACGCGATTTGCGACGTTTAATGTCAGCATGAATCGTGGCAGCAGTGGCGAATTACTTGCAGAACTACAAGCAGGCGAGAGCGAGCAGATCAAAAAAGTGGCCGCTGGGATTCGTATCGTTCGACCCGATGTTATTCTGCTCAATGAGTTTCATTATTGTGGTGACCAAGCCGCCACAGCTATTGCTGCATTCCAAGAACATTTTCTCGCCGCCAAAGAATTATTTGACACTAAACCGATTACGTATAAATATCATTTTGTGGCCAGCGTCAATACGGGACTACCCTCTGGTCTTGATCTCGATGACAACGGTAAAACCACGGACCCCGGAGACGCCTATGGATTTGGTCGCTATCCTGGGCAATATGGCATGGTCGTTTTAAGTCGTTTTCCAATTTCGGCGGACGCCAGAACATTTCAAACCTTCCTCTGGAAAGACATGCCTCGAGCAATGCTCCCCCAAAAGGGCAATTCTGGAGATAAGTTAGAGTCTTATTATAGTAGCGCCATTTTAGACGAATTTAGACTCTCTTCAAAAAACCATTGGGATCTCACCATTGAAACACCTGCACGTGAAGTACATTTCCTAGTCAGCCATCCAACACCACCCGTTTTTGATGGTCCCGAAGATAAAAATGGTACCCGCAATCACGACGAGATCCGTTTTTGGGCTGACTACATTTCTGGCGACAAATCCCAATACATCTACGATGACAAAGGTCGACGAGGAGGCTTGGCTAATTCACAATCGTTTGTCATTGCCGGCGACATGAATGCTGACCCTGTAGATGGCGATACGACCGACGCGGCAATTTTGCAGTTGTTAAACCATCGCCGTATTCGTGATCCACTTGCAGTTAGTGACGGTGCCGTTGAAGCTAGTAAACTACAGGGAAAAATCAACTCTTTGCATCAAGGGAAACCCAAATTCGATACGGCTGACTTCTCAGATCGATCCCCAGGTAACTTACGAATCGACTATGTGTTGCCATCACGAGATTTGCATATCGTCAGTGCCGGTGTCTTCTGGCCTCGCAAAGACCAACCCGCTGCCGCCCTACTCGACGCCTCTGACCACCGACTCGTCTGGCTCGACATCAAATCGAAATAACAAATCCATTTTCTAGTTTCGTGTTCCGTAGGGCGCTCGGCTTCAGCCGTAAACTCACCTATGCAATAAGGTTTACGGCAATGGCCCGTTAGCACAACCGGCTATACTACGGGTTATATCGATTAATTTGAATATTTTCTCTGTCTTTCCTATTTTTCCCAAACAGTATATTTCCACAAGGCTGTTTGTGAACTATCTTGGAGTAGTTGCTACAGCATGTTGCAACATTATTTAGATTTTTGGGTCGTTCATTGACTAAGCGATCCAACCTATATAAATGAATAATTATCTTTCGAGAACGATTCCCATGAAAAAATACCTTGCTAGCTTCGTATGTCTTTTTAGTTTCGTTGTTTGTACTGTTGCTCAAGAAGCGCCCAAGCCGGAATTTCCTCCTCACACAACTGTCCTCAAGGGATACGATAAAGTTGTTTCCACAGCTGATGGTGCACGCAGCATGTACACTTTGTGGACACGTTCCAAAGACGGACAAGTTTATGCGGAACTGCCTCCGACATTTGCACAAAAACGATACTTCATTGCATTAACCGTTGCCAGTGGCGACAAATATGCGGGGCTACAATCTGGCGACTATTATGTATACTGGCGCCGCTACAACAATAAATTAGCCCTGATCGTGCCGGACCTCGACACGCGTTCCAACGGCGACCCCGAATCACTTTCATCAGTAAATCGGCTTTTCACAGACACCATGTTATTGACTATTCCAATCATCACGATTGGGCCTAGTGGTGGACCAGTGATCGATCTCGATTCAATTCTTGTTGGCAAAGCGAGCAAGTTTTTCGGCCCCTCAGTCGTCAACCGCGAAATGGGCGGCTTATTCAAACTTCAAAAAGCAAAAGCATTCCCCCTAAATGTTGAGCTCGCTTTTGAAATCCCTACCGCTAGCGGCAAGCTGTCATCACTGCACTACAGCATCAGTGAATTGAATCCCAAAAACACCTATCGCCCACGAGTAGCTGACGAACGAATCGGGTACTTCATCACTTCCTACAGTGACTTAGGAAAATACAAAGACGACGAAACAAAAGTTCGTTACATCAATCGCTGGCACCTTGAAAAACGTGATCCCCGATTAAAAATCAGCCCCCCGAAAAATCCAATTGTATTTTACATCGAACACACTACCCCAGTACGTTATCGACGTTGGGTAAAAGAAGGCATCCAAAGTTGGAACTCTGCCTTTGAAAAAATCGGCATCTCAGACGCGCTGGAAGTTTATTACCAAGATAAAACAACTGGCGCTCATATGGATAAAGACCCAGAAGACGTACGGTATAACTTCGTGCGCTGGTTGAACAATGACATCGGCACAGCAATTGGACCGAGTCGAGTAAACCCTAACACGGGTCAAATTTTAGATGCCGACATCATCCTTACCGACGGTTGGATTCGTCATTTTCGTTACGAATTCGACAATCTATTGCCAAAAATCGCGATGGAAGGTTTCAGCGCAGAAACACTTAGTTGGTTAGCGAGCAACCCTGAATGGGATCCTCGCTTAGCATTTGCTCACTCCTCGCAGCGAGAGTACGTCCGCCAACAACTCACCGCCTCAGCGGGTCGTGCCTACGGTGGTCACCCTGCGACACTGGTCGATAACACCTTACTGGGTGACGACGAGTATGACGGATTAATCGGCCGTGTTTCTCAAGTCAACGGTTCATGTATGGCATCTCAAGGCATGGCCTTTGACGTCGCCATCATGCGCATGGTTTATGAAATCCAAGCTAGCCAAGTTAAAGCGGATGATGCCGTAAAAGAAGATGTAAAAGAAGATGTAAAAGAAGATGTAAAAGAAGATGTAAAAGAAGATGTAAAAGAAGATGTAAAAGAAGATGTAAAAGAAGATGTAAAAGCGGCACCGCAAGAACCTGTTGTTGAAGAGATGATTCTTGATGGTATGCCAGAG
>JABJJO010000137.1 GCA_018660825.1 Planctomycetaceae bacterium
AAAGTGAATTGTAAAACCAGTTGTGGAAACGCCGCGGACAGGATCGTCTTCATAGGGGTCGCTGAGGTCACTAGGTGCACTGACAATAAAGGTGGCTTCGTTGCCAATATCTCCGAGGATAGTGAATTCAAACCCAATGATGTTGTCCACTTGATCCCAGTCGTTGCGTGGTAGACCAGGGTATTTGGTGCCATCGGATTTAGATGAGCAAATACGTCGTTGATTGTCATCCGTAAGTGTGCTGAGATCCCAATCAACCGCCGTGATGCAATAGGGATTCTGCGGCAAGCCGCTAATCGTAATATATGCTCGGTTGTCGTCGTCGTCGCCAGCGCTAACGATAGCTCCGTCAGGCGGTGGAAGGTTAAGTTCTCCCGGCACCAAGAGTGGATCTTCCAAATCCCGTTCTTGGCCATCCGGTTCAAATCCGTTGATGGAGAGTGGTCCACGAATGTCTGTTACTTGGCGTTTAGCGTCAGGGAACGATATCGCAGCATCCCCATCGATGTGGTTGTCTGTAATCCCAGAAACTGTAATTGTTTGGGGGACATGCCAGTTGGAATTAGTGAATGTAAGTGAGGGGGTATTTGCAAAAATTTGTTTGGCAGTTCGTTGCCCTTTGTTCTGGCTCTCGTCAAATTTCAGGACATCGTTATAGGTTTTCGTCGCTTGGGGGACAAGGTTGACTGTTACATCACTTGTTGGAGCCGCTGTCAATACGATCGTGTATTGATCGTGTCCCGTGTTGGTTGCAACTCCGGCAATGGTTTTGCGTACGGCAAAGCGACTGGTAACGTCCGGTGTGTCATCCCAATTGGATGTCACCGTAATGGTGTTGCCGCTGAGTCCGTTACTCGCCGCGATGGTTCGTTCTTGACCTTTGCCAGTACCACTAGTGATGACGATCGTGTTTCCATCGAAGGTGTTAGTCGTCGGCAAGTTGTTATCATTATTGTTGTGATGTTCCAACGAGACGTGTAATTGATAGGTTGCACCCTGAGGGACAGTGCTGTTGCGTGGATATCGACCAACTCGAACCACATATATTCCAGGACTGGTGAAGTTGTAGTTAATGATTTTCGAATCGTAACGATGTAGCGAACCAGCGTCGACTGAAGAGTCATCGTTGGATGTTAGTAGTGTTGCTGTTGGGAAACCAAAGAAGCCAAGGTTCTGTTTGTATAGATACAAGTAAGGGTCAAACGATCCTTGTAGGCTATTTTTTCCACCATCGATGTCAAATGTCCCGAGCACCGAACCATTGCCATCGCTGAGCATGTCGGAAGTTACCGAGAATTGATAGTAGGCGAAGTTTCCACTTCCAACGCCATCCACGGTGACATGAGGTCTGGTTGTTGAATTGTCAATGTCGCTATTTGGTTGCGTACTCCAGTTTTGGATGCGATTTGTGCTACTCAAATTCGATGATGACCATAGTGAGCGATTGTTCCCCAATGAAAAACTCGATATGTCCTGAACTAGCGACGGCATTGTGATGGAATTTATTGTGGCACTAGATACCACGCCATCGTATACAACTTTTGTTGTCGTTGGCTCAATTACGTTAACAGTAGATGTGCTTGGTAGTATGAGTATCTCAGGTTGGTCATCGTCAGAAACCGGAAATTCGACGTTAAATTTGCCGATGGCGGCATACGTGTCGTCATTAGAAGAAATTGTATGGGAAATGGTGGCAAAATGGTTGCCTTCTTTGTCCAGATCATCTACGACGGTCACCGTAACTGCTTGAGGTGTCTCCCAGTTCGCCGTTGTGAAGACGAGTGCATTCGTGCTGTATGTTACATCAGGGGTATTCGTCAATACGATTGATACAGTGTCACTAGGTACTTGCGTCAAGGCAACAACATAGGTTGCAGTCATTCCACCAAGCTCAACTGCTTCGTGCAACCATGGTGCATCGACCAAGTCACTACTAATGTCACCGATGCGAACGACAACGTCTTTGGCATCCGTGTCGATGACTTCAGCGAGTACGCTTGGAATTGGTAAGCCATCGTAGGCGTCTTCGTCACCTGCATCGACTCCTTGAATGACCGTGTGTTTGATGACGTAGTTTTGCGTGCCTTCTACGACGTCAATGCTAATGTTATTTTGATCAACGTCCGCTTGAGCCTGAATTTCAACAGTTTGAGATATGTTCCAATTTGCTGGAGTGAATGTTAGTTGTAATGTATCGCTAAATGTGGTTGTGCCTTGTTTGCGAACTTCAATCCCTCTTGCACCTGCTGTAAATGCATCTTCTTTTGGTGGGTCAGGTGTAATAGTAATCGTGATATTTTCAATTGGTGCCATCGTCAGAATGACATCGTAAGCGTCAATTGATTGGAGACCTAAGTTGTTGGATTCCGCCACGGATGTACCGGTTCCTGTTTCTAGAATCATGATGCCTGGACTGTCAGCGTCTCCGACATTTGCGGAAATGCCAGACAATGCGAGGTTGCTGAAATTTTCATCTGCTGTACTGATCGTGTGATTAATGATTCCCGTATGGCCACGCAGATCATTGCTGACGACAGTTAAGGGATCCTCAAGTCCATCAATGCCACCTACGTTAAACGTGTCTGATCCCCGACCGCCAATCAAATTAGTCGATACGCCCGCTGGGGTTCCGAATACGTAGAAACGATCGTTTCCTTCGGCCATATCTATTTCGATCGACTCGACGCCTCGGTATTCGACGAATAATCCTGCACCATAAACACCGATTTCAGTTATCACGATGTCATCACCGAATTCGGTTCCAATAATTACCATCGTATCGAATCCATCGCCACCATCGATATCGACTGGCGCGTTCACTGCGTATTCTACGAAGTCACCCCCCTGACCGCCGTTGATGTTCGTAAGTCGATTTTTTGCTTCCTCTTCGTTTAATTCCACAAAGGCCCGAACAGTGAACTTGTCGTCATCGTTTTCACCATAAAGCCCCAGCGTGGCCAAGTTATGGTAAACCACAAAATGGTCATCGCCGTCTCCGCCATAAAGGCTTGTTGAGAAGCTATTGCCATTGCTGAGATAACCGCGAGTGGTAAAGGTTGTGATGAACCAATCCTCTTCCGGTAGATTTGCATAAGCATCTCGCGGCGATTTGAACATTTGGCCTACTTGGAAGGTATCATCGCCGTCGTCACCGAATGCGGTGATGACGGATGAAGTGTCATCGAAGGTGAACATGTCTTCACCGTCACGACCGTAAACATTTACTCCGGAATCAAGGTTGCTGTCGTAGTTTACGCGTTCAATGACTGAAGCTTGCTCAGGTTGGGCTAGGCTCGCCAGAGCACGAGGGTATGCTATTACGGCGCCTAGTCGGAACAAGAAGAAGTCGTCGACGTCACTGCCGTAGATATTCATTGACCCGTTACTGTTCGAGGAACCATCATCATGTTCTTCAATGACTTTGATTAGTGAATCGCCAAATCCGGCCAAGCCGATGTCGTAAACATCGTTTCCGGTGTTTCCTTCGATGGTCATTTCGTATCCATCGATAGCATTGAGGAATGTTTGGCTGATTGCATTTTCAAATTTAGCGGTGTTGGTGTCTTCGTAATTAATCAATACATGATCGTCACCAGCATTACCGCGAACTGTTGTGTCGCCGCCGAGTGGACCGGTGATGACGATGGTATCTGATGCGGTACCACTTTCAACTTCGAGTGTGCCGTGTGTGCTTTCGATGTAAATGTTATCGATGCCACCGGAACTGTGGAGGATTGAATGATCTGCTTGTGGACCGTTCACTGTAATGTCGTCACTACCGGATCCAGTGTTTACCTCCAGCGTTTCAAATTGCGTGAAATGCACTCCCTTGGTGGTCGTCAAGGCTGTTTGGTCGCCGCTTCCCATGCCTAGACCGCTAACCCGTGTGGTTGTGATTTCGACAACATTGTCAGTAGGGTCATTTATGTCACTGACATGTAAATAGTCCGACGTCCCGCTGCCAGCATCAATCGTTAGGGTGTTGTTGATGTCATTGACCGTGGCGGTATTTGCACCCACATTTATGCGGTCATTGCCCCCGGCGGTCCAAAGTTCCGTTGGTGTCGAGGCGTGAATGCTTTCGATGTCGACAGTGTCGCCGCCGAGTCCTAGATAAATGTCCAAATCTTCAGTTTCGGTGTAGGTAATCGTCCCTCCTAATCCGGCACCGCTAAACGATGTTTTCGTTAGCGTAGAAGAATTGGTTGTGGTGTCCCCCGAATCATCAATAGTCAGTTTGTCCGCACCCCCGAGTTCACCGTTGAGATTGATATTGCCTTGAATGTTGTTGAGTGTGCCGCCGAGTGTCGGTGCATTCGTTCCAATATTGATTTGATCGTCACCGTTACCGGTGTCAATGTTTAGGTTACCAACGGTCGTCTGTACGTTGACGGTATCTACGGCGTCGTTCGTATCAATATTCGTTGGACCAGCATGCGTACTCTCGATATTCAGTGTGTCTTCGTTCTCACTCAACCATAATTGCAGCGTTTCAATGTCGCGGTAGTGGATGCCGTCCTGGCGTTTTGTAATGGTGAGTGGTTGGTTGAGAGTGCTGTTAGTTTGCGTAATTGAGATGTCGCTGGTAGCGTGTTCACCC
>JABJJO010000037.1 GCA_018660825.1 Planctomycetaceae bacterium
AGGAATCCTCACATCCAGAAACTTCATCTATTTAGTGGAGGGAGCCCCAGAAAGCCGCGGATTGCTGACTGACAATGAACTGGCTTCTCGCCTCTCTTATTTCCTGTGGAGTTCAATGCCCGACCGTGAACTTTCCAAACTAGGCAACGAGCAAAGATTGAAAGGAGAAATCTTGGGGCAAGAAATTGACAGGCTTCTTACCCACGAAAAAATTAGTCGGTTCGTCAAGGATTTTTCTAGGCAGTGGTTGCAACTGCATCGAGTAGGCATGTTTCCACCAGACAAATCGCTTTACCCCAACTATGACGATTGGCTAGAGGCCAGCCTGCGAGCAGAACCGGTTGAATATTTCCGTGAAATGCTAGAGAGCAACGCGAGCCTTGATGAGTTCATTCATTCCAACTGGACCATGGCCAATGCGCGAATAAGCGAGTTTTACGGTCTCCCCGAACCGAAAGTAGACGGATTCCAACGTGTTTTGTTGAGGCCCGAGGATCACCGTGGTGGTTTGCTGACGATGGGGGCCATACTTGGTTTGACATCCGATGGCACGAGGCACCGTCCGGTGCACCGCGGCGTTTGGCTGAGTGAAACTGTTTTTAATAATACACCGCCATCGGCGCCAGCCAATGTCGACCCCATTGAGCCTGTGCCCCCCGAGGGAAACAAGATTACCGTCCGTCAGCGTATTGAAGCTCATGCTGTTAATAACAGCTGTGCTGCGTGCCACCGTCATATCGATCCACTAGGCCTAGCGTTCGATCAGTATGACGCCATCGGGCAGTGGCGTACTCACGAACGAGTCCTTACAGGGATTGGTCCAGATCCGACTGTCGATTCCTCGGGGAGTTTACCCGACGGCCGACAATTTACAAACTCCGATCAGTTCAAACAACTGCTGCGTGATGATCGGGACAAGTTCGCCACGGCGTTCATCGAGCATCTGTGCACCTATGGACTTCGCCGCGTCCTGACGGTTGACGACCAAAATGACATTCTCACAATTGTCGAAGAGGCTAAAAAACACAATTACGGTTTACGAGACACCATCCGTGCTGTTGCTTTATCAGACTTGATGAAGAAGCGATAACGTCTCTTATCATTAAACGGCCGCTAACCCAAAATACAACTCTTTTTAAGGCAAAGCTTTATCATGGGCAATTTCCTCTCTCAATCATGGCTAATCGATCGTCGCCATGCGCTACGAGCAATGGGCACCTTTATTCCGTTACCAATGCTTGAATGTATGGTTCCGCTTAACGGGACGGAAGAAACCCCATCTCCTCGGCGCAGCGCGTTCATTTATCTGGCAAACGGCGTGCACTCGCTGAATTATCAGATCACCACTCCAGGAAAGGAGTACGGTTTCTCACGTTCGCTAAAGCCTCTAGAAAAATACCGCCATTCCATTACTCCGATTAGTGGCTTATATCACCCGGGCAGTCTGGGCCACCACCACAACTGTATCAACATTTGGCTGACTGGTGCCAAAATTGGCCCTTCCGAAAGAAATACGATTTCACTGGATCAGCAAATCGCCAAAGTTACCGGCGAACATACACGATATCGCTCGTTGGAGATTGCCCTCACCCAAGGCTCGCTTGCCTGGACGGCAGACGGAGTGCAACTTCCGGCGATGCGAAGGTGTAGCCAGATTTTCAGCTCTCTATTCGAAGAGCCAAAAGGGGGGATCGAAGCACAACGCCGAGCCCTAAGAAGAAAAGCAAGTGTTCTCGATGACAATTTGGCGGAAGTACGTCGACTCGAGAAACTGATAAGTTCAACGGACAAAGGTCGACTGGACCAATATCTAACATCGGTTCGAGAAGCGGAAATCCGCACTCGACGTGCTGACGCCTGGCTAGATACACCGCTTCCGGAAATCTCTGCTGCGGATCGCCAACGCACAAACCGGGACATTCCAAAAACTCAGGCCGGGGACTACTTCCGAACAGTATACGATTTAATGGTTCTTGCGTTCCAATCCGATGTCACGCGCGTAGCAACATTTAGCATGGGTGGAGAAGGAGATGCATTCGCCATTCCTGAAATCGGAATCACAGAATCACGCCATCAACTCAGTCACCATGGCGGTGATATGGGTTACATGGAAAAGCTAACGAATTACGACACATTTGTAATTGAGCAGTTCAGCTATTTCCTTTCTAGACTCGAGGAAACGAAAGACATCAATGGGAATTCACTACTCGGATCAACCATGTCTCTGTTCGGTAGCGGAATGTCTTATGGGCATAGCCACGGGAATGCCAATTTACCCTTAGTTTTAGCTGGGGGGTCAGAAATGGGACTGAAACACGGCAGTCACCTGGACTTCAATCAGGGGCATTTCGATGGGTACCAACTGGATACACCCGCTACTCATTACGGCCTTTGCAGCAGGCCCGCTAATTCCGACGCCCACATGAGCAATCTACTTCTCACCATGGCTCAAAGAATGGGGGTTGAAACTGACAACTTTGGAGACAGCAACACCACGGTTGAATTATGAACGAACTCCAAAGAAAAAAGTTCTTTCTAACAGTTGGACTCATCAGTCTTCTTTGCACATTGACCGTCGCCGCTGGCGAACCATTTCGGCCAATTGAGGGGGAGTTCCCCTCGCTAGAACAAGCCCATTCTTATCGAGGTGAATTGGTATTCGTCGATCACGCCAACCGCCGAGGAAGCATCCGCATCGATGGCGGAGGTAGATTTCGCTTTGCGAGTCCCTCGCCATTCGCCATGCTCCCGTACGGCATAGTTCGCTATCGAGGCGCCCCGGCTGATCTCCGCGATATCCCTTTAGGGACACTCTTGTATGTAAAAGCATTTCTCCCACCTGATCCCCACGTCTCTTCCGTACCGGTTTTACCGGCCGACAATCGCCTAAAAAAACTCGGCTACGCTGGCACTGGCGTCGCACCCGCAGAGAACCACGTACTTCTTCTCGAAGATGATCTCAGTCATAACCTCCGTCTTGGCCTGAAATGGGAATTGACTGAAATCAACGTCACAGCCAAAGGAAGCACACTTACGGCCACTCGAAGAACTGTAAACGGCTCGGACGCAGTAGACGGAAGTGAAACATTCTCCTTTGATGCCGCAACCCGCATTTGGCGCGGGCGTGAACTTCTCGAGTTAACAGATATGATCCGCAATCAGACCTGGCCTGCAAGCGGGCAAAAGGTTCTCGACAGGCAAGAGGTACACCTCGGAATCTCCTGGAAGCCCACTCCGGGAGCTATTTTTACCCGTTTCCACATCGTTGATATCTGGCTGGATGGTATCTCTTTGACTCGCGCCACTCGACGTCAGAGTGAAAAACACAAGGACTTCATACACGGCCGTTGGATGCCCGCGAAGGTTGACGCTGTTGAGTATGGTAAATTTGGGAACGCCAAAGTGACGGCAACCCTATTTGGCGGTATGGACGAGTCCCTTTATGCCGACTTCAAGAATGGAAGCGGAGCCATGATGGCTGCCTCTGAAAACACCCTGAAACACTGGGCAAGTGGTACTGCAGGCACTGCCCAGATGGCTAGCAAAGGTGTTTTAACCATGGTCCAGAGGAAGAAGGATAACACTTCGATTGGAAGCAGCGGAATCCAGGTTACTCTGGAAACGGATCTCGTCACAGAAGGTTTTCGTCCCGGAAGGATTGTACGCATTAGGCCGAACAACTGGCCGCTTGTCGAGGTACCGCGTAATGAATATCTTCACGATGGGCGGAACACTATCAACGATCGCTTCCCAACCCCGGACATCTTCCCAAAATATAGGTAATTAGAAATATGAACGGCACCACAAACTTCCTAACCGCAGTCCTGCTACTTCTTCCTTCCATCTCTTTTGCCGATGAACCTTTTAGGCCCGTCCCCGGCGTATTTGCTCCTATGGAAAAAGCGCATACATACCGCGGTGAATTAGTCTTTGTGGATCATGCAAATCGGCGCGGTAGTATCCGAGTTGAGGGTTCGGGCATGTTCTTTCGAAACTCCCCCCACCCCTTCGCAATGTTGCCCTATGGGATGATTCGACGGCACGGTGCACCCTCTGACCTACGCGATATTCCCTTGGGCACGGTGATGCATGTAAAGGCCTTCCTGCCACCCGACCCCAGAACATCCCCTGTTCCCGTGCTCGCGGTAGACAACAAATCCAAAGACGCCAACCATAATCGAGGTACTGGAATATTTCCAGCTGAAAATCACCTGCTACTTCTCGAGGACGAGCCCAGCTACTGCCTGCGTTCCGGACTTGTTTGGAATCTTAAGAGCCTGGAGATAGAAGGCAGCCAAGGCAAAATCACAGGTGTGAGGAGTGCAAAGCAACAAATGCCATCATCGACGCCAGAGGAAACCATGACCTTCGATGCCGCAACGCGAATTTGGCGAGGTCGTGAATTATTATCCGTCGCGGAACTGGTTGACGAGGGGACATGGCCTAGCAGCGGCAAACACCGATTAGAGCTTCGGGTGCTTATCGGAATTTCGTGGAAACCAACTCCAAATGGAATCTTCACTAGATTCCACGTTTCCGACATTTGGCTTGATGACATTGCCATCAGACGAGCAACAAAAAGCCAAACCGCCATTCATAAAGAGTTTATCCGGTCGCGTTGGATGCCTGCATGGATTGACAAAGTAGAATATGGCAAATTTGGGACAGCGACTGTAACAGCTACCTTGTTTGGAGGGATGGACGCAAGCCTATACGCCGACTTCAAGAAGGGAGCATCCGCCAGAATGAACTCGGTCACGGATACACTCAAGCATAATCATGGCGCATATGGCCCCAGTCATATGGCGTGTCGCGGTCCCATTCTAGATGTCCGGAAAGTTACAGGTGCCGTTCCTCTTGGTAGTAGTGGAATTCAAATTCAACTCAAAACGGACCTGATAACCGAAGGAGTTCGGCCCGGTCGGATAGTGCGTATTTGGCCGGGCAATTGGCCCACGCCGAATTTGCCTCGCGAAGAATACATTAAGAAGGGGCTTCTGGAACGATACCCAACGCCAGAAATATTTCCACAATTCGAGTAAACCCAACAACTTCAGCGCGAGTCTTTCTGCCCGAGTGTTATTTTCCGTGAAATGCAAAAATCGGTATGGTTAAAACCCTATCTAATTATTGAACGAGCTGTTCCAATAGCTAAAAAAAGGGATCACCACCCGAGGCATTGCTGCACTGTGTTGTGGTCTGTTTGAGCGTTTCTACCTGTTTGCGCGACGCCACTTCGAAGCGAAAGGCGACTATGGTATTCTACCTGCCTTTCGCCGTTTTCATGGAGATTATCTAGCCGGCTAGCTCGCCCGTGATGTCGAGCGGATTCGGATTGGCGATATACGCCTGCGGCGGAATCCGCAGCCGCGAATCCTTCATCGCCACCTTGACCTCCGCGCGGCTCGGCGTTCTCCATGTGCCAGGGGGACGGCGCCGCTTCGGAGAGTGGCTGCAATTGTAGTGTGGCGCAGCACAGTAAGAGTGTGATTAGAAGTAGTTTGATTTTGTGATGATAATTCATTTTAGCCTTCCTTAATTCCTATAATCACCGCCGCCTTTATCGGTTCGCGGGCTTCTATCACTTGTTGACTCTGCGGTGCGAGTTTCTTACGGCTTCCATCGGGGCTCGACACCGAGCAGGTTGCGGACGAAGTAATCCTTCTGACGGCGTTTCCCGTAGGAAGAGCCAGCCGCGCCATGGCCGGCGCCGGGGATGATCAGCATGTCAAAATCGCGGTCGGCTTTGACCAAGGCGTTGACGACCTGCATGGTCGAGGCCGGATCGACGTTGCGGTCCAACTCGCCCACGATCAGCAGCAGCTTTCCTTGAAGCTTATGGGCATGGGTCACGTTGGAACTTTCGGCGTATTCGGGTCCCACAGGCCAACCCATCCAGGCTTCGTTCCACCAT
>JABJJO010000076.1 GCA_018660825.1 Planctomycetaceae bacterium
TCACAATGAACAATCGTCACTTTGTAATCTTGCCCCAGATGCTCTAAAGCAAATCGCGGCAAAGATTCGTTTGTTCGATATTCGCGTTCAGCAATCAGGATAACAACGTGCTTTCTGGTATCTGTTGAAAATACAAACGGCTTCCCACCAAGAATTTGATCACTCGTAATCGTCGGACATACCCACTTTTCAATATGCTCGACTATTAAATCAGTTCCCGTGAAATGGCTCACAAACGGCTTCATTTTTGGATTGTACATGGTGTCGGTCAAATCACGGCACAGCACTACGTTCATCCCATTTTTTGCCATTTGCCGCAGCCCAAAAGGTCGGCCCAACACACACATGTTGGTGTGCACACCCACAAGCACAACGTTTTTTATTCCTGCATGTTGCAGCACGTTCCAAATTTCTTCACCATTATCACTAATCACATCTTTGTCATGTATGTCGATCAAATCTGTTTGTTTTGTCCACGGACTACGTGGGTTGACTCCCATGCCAGCTAATTTTTTGGCCCAAGCGGCGTGCTCCGCTAAATCATCATCCTCGCCACCATCAGATTGATCTATTGGATAAGTTCCTTGTTCTTCGGATGGAATGCTATAACACCATTTTCCGATTTCGGCGGGCAGGTTGCTTGCCACCGGAGCATTCAAGGCGTTTGCTCGGGCTGGGTGATCTTTGTAAGGCGCGGTGCATGAACTTGGGGCATGGATGATAAGAGCACCCTGTCGACGAGATTGTTTCAGCAACTGATTCAAGTGGGGAGCCATTTCTGTGCCACGGCGAGTTGCATTCAGACAGTGGTGAAGATTCCACATGTCGCAAACGATCACTGCGGTTTCGCTGGCTTTCCATTGTTGTTGATCATAGCGCGCCTGAAAGCGTATATTGTCGGCCGACGTTGGCGTTTGCGATCGCAATGTTAAACCAAATTCGGACCGTTCAGCAGCGGATGCTGAAAAGTTCACTACAACGCCCAATAGTAATAAATAACACCACCGCATAGCCATTTTCCCCTCATATTTTATCTAATTTGCAAACCACCGCTGGCCCTCAATATACCACGTGCCCCTTAAACTAATTCACTAATCAGCGCGCCTTGGTCTAATAGGTATGTCGGGCGTCCCGTTGGATCCTCAATCGTCACTCGATCCGCAGCGATGCCTAGATTGTGGTAAAGCGTGTACATAACGTCTTGATAGTTAACTGGCCGACTTATGGCTTCCCCAGCCGTGCGGTCCGTTGCACCAATCACTTGCCCGCCGCGCATTTTGCCGCCTGCCATGATCGCAGGACTAACTCGCGGCCAATGATCACGACCCCCATTTTCATTGATTTTAGGTGACCGTCCAAATTCGCCCCATAAGACAATCGATACGTCATCCAACATGCCGCGATCTTTCAAGTCATTAATAAATGTCACGATAGCGTGGTCAACGATTGGCAATGTATATCGCATGCGACTAAAGTTTTTGCTGTGTGTGTCGAAATCACTAAACGTGACACTGACACACCGTACCCCCGCTTCGATCAATCTCCGAGCGATCAATAGCTTCAGCGCGGCTTTCGGTTCATCGGCTGTAGCATTTCGATAGCCTGAACCAGCGTGATCTGGCATATAGCGTGACACCGTCTTGGGGTCTTCTTTGGACAAATCCAATGCGTCGGCGAATGTGCCTGACAGCAGGATGCCCGTTGCTTGTTGCGAAAACCGATCCATTGCATCCATCATGCCACTACCATCTGTCTCGCGACGGATTGAATCCAAGCTATTGAGCAACGAATTGCGATCGTGTAACCGCTCCGCATTGAGTTCGGCATTCAGTGATAAGCTCGTTGTGTGATTAGCACCTAATCTAGCTAATTCGCCTTTCATCCCGGTTTCCAAAGGACGATCAAACATGCTCGACAAATCTGGCCGAAACGGTTTATAGGCGGGCCCTAGAAACCCTGGCCGAGCGCTGTTGCGGACCAATGGACGGCCCTGCATGAGATCAACGAACGTTGGTGCCGGATCGGACACGCGGCCAAGCATCTTGCTCAGCACGCAACCCACAGCAGGATATCCACCCATACTAGATTTTTCTTTAGCATCAAATCCAGATTGGCACTGAAATGCATCATGTCTTCCTGCGGAGCCAACCAAACTGCGGATAAAGGCGAAATCCTCTGCTTGAGCTGCCATATTCGGTAACAACTCACTAAGTTGGATGCCTGCTACCGATGTCGAAATCGGCTGAAACTCGCCGCGAGTTTCTCGCGGGCCTGTTGGCTTCATGTCAATCGTATCCATCTGTGGTGCACCGCCATCAAGATGAATATTGACGATGGCTTTGCTAGACGACCCTACGCCTGCAGCTGCCTCCGCCCGCAATAAATCTGCTAAACCTAACCCTACAACACCAGCGGACCCCGCAGTCAAAAATTCACGCCGCGTTACTCCATCACAATGTGTTGTTGATTTTCCAGTTAGTCTAAGCATGTGTTTGGATACCTATTAAATCTGCGGTAGGTATTACATCCACTCCTTAATTGGGCGTCCTTCAATAAGACGTACTGGGCGACCATCCGGTGCGCGAGCAATTAAGTCTGTTGGCAAACCTAACTTACTGTACACGGTGGCAGCAATATCGTCCGTAAAGTATTCATCTTTGGAAACAAAGCCGCCTTCGGCATCTGTCGCCCCGAGTATCGTACCGGCTGGTATACCCGCGCCAGCCATTACAGCAAATCCCGCCGTCGACCAATGATCGCGACCGCTCGCCGAGTTAATTTTCGGGGTACGACCGAAATCGGTAAACCAACAAACTAACGTCGTCTCTAGCATTCCTCGGTCTTCAAGGTCAATCAGCAATTGTGGTAACGCTTGATCAACGGGCGGAATACGCGTTTTCAGGCCTTTGAAATTGTTAGCATGCGTATCCCAACCACCATCGGTAACCGTGACAAAACGCACGCCCGCTTCGATTAATCGACGCGACAATAAACAACTTTGCCCAAAACGGTTTTTGCCATATGCTTCTCGTAACTTGGCCTCTTCTTTTTCTAGGTCAAATGCTTGTTTGGTTTCCGGAGCGGTGATCATGTTGATGGCCGCTTCATAGTGTTCGTCAAGAGCAGCAAAGGCTGGCTGTTGTACGTCGGTATTTCGCTGCAACGCATCGAGGCGAGCCAGCGCGCTCTTGCGGCGATCAATTCGTTCAAAGGATACGCCGGTCGGTGGAGTGATGTCTCGCACGCTAAACTTAGTGGCATTGGGATCCGCATCAATTTCAAACGGCATGTGCTCTAAGCCCAAGATACCTGAACTGCCACCGCCAAATCGACGATCAACATTCGTGCCTAGCTGAATAAATGGAGGCATCGCTGTACGGAATCCGTGATAGTGGCTCAGCACACTGCCAAATGTTGGATAGGCCACCGCTTGATTGAATTTCCGCCCACTCATCACATATTGGTCGGCAGTTCCATGACTTCCGTTGCGCGGATTCCAACCACGTAAAACCGAAAACTTGTCGGCGTGTTTGGCTAAGCTAGGACATATCTCTGTGAATTTGACTCCGGGAATCGCCGTGTCAATTACGCCGTACTCGCCGCGGACGCTCGTGGGAGCATCTGGCTTGGGGTCTAACGTGTCGTGGTGACTTGTTCCGCCTCGAGTCCAAATCAAGATGCAGTTAGTGGGTGATTTAGCTGTTGACGCAGCGGCGTTCTGAAGATAACTCGACAGGGACAACCCGAGACCACCAAGGGCACCAATCTGTAAAAAACTGCGGCGGTTTACGCCATCGCAATAATGGTCTTTTGGATGTTCTGCCGCCATTGGTTAACTACCCTCAATCAGTCTTTAATCGTTGTTCAACTGCGCTATTGATCAGCCACCACAGTTATTTACCTGCTGGGCCTACTTCTTAAACACTCGTCCTTCATATCGTACATTTTATCAAAGGACTAAATTGCCAACTAGAAGAATCCTGCTCCAGTGCCACCCAATTATAAATACAAACCACTAAAACAACCCTAACATGGGGGGGTTTAGGGGGTTTGACTTATACCTTGCTATTTTTATCCCGTATTTTTCATGCTGCAATCAAGCAATTAACTCCGTTATTAGTCGGCTTTTGTCTGTTTCAATTAACTTTCGACTACGTCCATTATGTTCAAACGTCAGCCGCTGGTGATCTAAACCAAATAGATGCATCAATGTATGGTGGTAGTCATAGTGATTTACGATTTGATCAACCGCTTGATGACTAAACTCATCTGTCATTCCATGTACATGTCCAGCCTTGAATCCACCGCCGGCAATCCACATACTAAAGCCCTTGGTGTTGTGATCCCGCCCGACATTTTTCGTTCCCGTATCATTTTGGATGACTGGCAGTCGGCCCATTTCGCCGCCCCAATGCACGATCGTTTCATCCAACAAGCCTCGTCGCTTAAGATCACTAACAAGGGCTGCTGATGGTTTGTCTACTTTTTTACAGGCTGCTGGCAAACTAGTCCTAATCCGGCCGTGATGATCCCAGAACTGGTTCTGTGTAAAAACTTGTACAAATCGAACACCACGCTCAACAAGTCGCCGAGCGATCAAACACCGTTCTCCAAAATCTTTGGTTACTGGATCGTCCATGCCGTAATGTTTTTTCGTTTCCGCGGTTTCTTGACTTAAATCCATAGCCTCCACAGCCGACGTCTGCATCCGCGCTGCCAGTTGATACATATTAATGCGTGCCTGATAATCTCGTTCCCCTGGCTTGTTGATGAGGTGCTGCTGATTGAGTCGTTCAAGATAACTTAACAGTTGCTGTTGTGGTTTTCCTGCAAGACGTTTAGGTGGCGTAAGATTCAATATCCGTGGTTCTGTTGGTCGCATCACCGTGCCTTGAAAGACGGACGGTAGATAGCCATTATTCCAATTCGCAACCCCTTCAACTGGCAGTTGTCCTGGATCTATGAGCGCTAAATAGGATGGCAGGCTGTCGGTCGCTGATCCTAGGCCATAGGAAAACCAACTTCCTAATGTCGGCTGCATCGCTATCGTCGTTCCGGTGTTCATAGCGCGAATACTCTGGCCATGATTATTGACGCCCGTACGCATCGAACGAATCAGGGTAATGTCATCCGCAATCGAACCCATGTGTGGGATCAATTCGGAAAGCTCCATCCCCGCTTCGCCATATCGCCGCCACTTCCAGGGACTTGCCAATATTTTAGAACTGGCCTGAGCCGCGTTGTCGTATTTTACTTCCCCCGGAAACGTCTCACCGTCAAGTCGTTCCAGTTCCGGTTTGCGATCAAACAGATCGACTTGGCTTGGCCCACCCTGCATCCATAATGAGATCATCGCCTTCGCTTGCCCAAACCGATGCGGTGTTTTGGGCACCGTATCAAATGTTGGTTGTACCAAATCAGGTTTTTTAGGGTTCGCTTGCGCAGCTTGCTGTTGAACCCATAGTGCCAAAGCTAATCCACTCAGGCCGGTTGCGTTTGTGGATATAAAATGCCGCCTATTCATTGTCCCAAGGTCACTCATCGTATTACTCGATATAAATGAATTGATTGCTCGATATTAGTGCCTGACACAGCAACGCCAATGCATCGCGTTGGGCGTCGTCCTTAATACCTTTGTCTTGATAATCTGCAGTAAGTGTTTTTTCGCTTGTCCCGATAAAATCTAGTGCCTCGTCAAACTGCTCTGCGGTTATCTCTTTTGAATAAACAAGTCGCCAGGCTGCACGGATTCGGTCTTCGGCGGAATCCGAAAGACGCAGAAGACGATCGGCAAAATGACGAGACTGTTGAGTAATAAATTCGCTGTTGAGCATCTGCAATGATTGCGGTGCCACGGTAGATGACGCGCGACGATTACAATTCGGCGATAGTGTTGGCAAGTCAAATGGCTCTAATACCGCCAGTGGCCGGCTGCGGCGAACTTCAATGTAAACACTGCGGCGATATTGCTGTCCAAGCATATCAATCACGGGACCAGGCCGACCCGCATTTAAATTTTCTTTACCTACAATCCATTGGCCCGTACGATCTGCCATAACAGGAACAGCCGCGCCTGTTGCTTGCGTATTAAGCATCCCAGAAATCGCTAAAATTGTGTCTCGGATGCTCTCTGTTTCTAACCTACGCACGGGCATCGACCACAACATGCGCTTTTGCCGATCAATCTTATTGCCAAGTTCATGTCGAGTGGATGACTGTTGATAGGTTGTCGACGTCATGATCAAGCGATGAATATGCTTAATACTCCAATCATTTTGCATCAATTCTGCAGCCAGCCAATCTAACAATTGCGGATGCGAAGGCCGGCCACCAAGAGCACCAAAATCACCCGGAGTATCGACGATACCTCGGCCAAAATGATGCGCCCAAATGCGATTAACAATAACGCGAGCGAGCAAAGGATGCTCGGCGGAAGTCAGCCATTGGGCATATTGATAGCGGCGCCCGGTTGTGGGAATGTTTTCTATCCGATCAACATAGGACGCCGTGCCTTGAGGATCTAAAACCGTAAGCTCGCGCGGTTCAACTTCTACTAAGGGAGCACTAAAATTACCTCGCGAAAACACGAATGTTGTCGGTGGACTTTGTTGATGGGGCTCAGTTAAACACCTAACATATTCTTCGAGAGGAATCGCCTTGCGCAAGGTTTCTTGTTTTGTCGTAAACGTCGCTAAGTCAGCGGCGGCCTTTTTGTCAAACAGGTACAGATTGCCCGCCGTAACAACCGTGCTAGGATACTTTTTGATTAGCTTGTTCTGGGCATCGCTGCGCTCTTTTTCCGCTGTGTCATGGGCCGTGCGGACCTCCGCCTGAACTTCACTCGGCAATTTTGCGATCTCACTTTCAAACGTTGCGACAATATATGCCTCCTGTTTTTTGCTCCGCTGAGTTGCGATCTCTTTTATTTGGGATTCGACTTCCGCTTTCCGCTGCCGGTCGGCTTCCGTATATAGTGAAACTCGGCGATGAGCCGGCGTCTTCCAAGCCTTCCAGTTCAAGGCGGGTTCAAAAACCGCTCGCAGTCTATAATAATCCTTCTGGGAAATCGGATCATATCGATGGTTATGACATTGTGCACAACCAACCGTCAGACCCACCAATGACGACGTAACCTGTTTGATCGTCTCACTAACAACTGCGTTGCGAGCTTCTTCTGTGGCTGCTCCCGAGCCCGTTCCATCCGGAGCATTCCGTAAAAACCCGGTGGCAACAATCAATTCCTGTTGCTGCGGCGTCAAATTTTCCAATGGCTTGCCGACCAACTCATCGCCAGCAAGTTGCTCAAGGATAAACTGATTATACGGCTTGTCTTTGTTGAAACTGGCTATGACATAATCACGATATTTGAATGCCCAGGGACGCTGGGCGTCTGAATCTGTGTAACCTTCTGAATCAGCATAGCCAGCGGCGTCGAGCCAATGACGACCCCACCGCTCGCCATACGATACCGAGGCTAGAAGTTGATCAACCAATTCCTCGTACGCTGCTGGGTTCCTTGAATTTTTAAATTTCCCCAAAGCTGCTGGGGTTGGCGGTAACCCTGTTAGGTCCAAAGTCGCCCGCCGCAGTAAGGTTGTTTTTTCTGCCCGCGGCGAAAATGTCAACTCGCTTGCTGCCAACTTTGCACCGATAAAATGATCAATGCCATTCTCTGCTGGCAGCCCTCCAAATAGCTGCGGCAATTCCGGTCGCTGGATTTTCTGAAAGGCCCAAAACTCTCGTTCTGCTGGTGTTATATAAAATCCGTCGCCTAAGCTTTCCGGTTCTTCATAAACAGTCAGTGCGCCACCGGCAACCCATTTCCGAATGATTGTTATCTCGGCGTCCGTCGGGCGATGGGTGACATCCGCGGGAGGCATCGTACCGTCACGAAGATATTCCAGCAGTAAACTTTGATCCGGTTGGCCTTTGACGATCGCCGGACCAGAAGCGCCGCCAGTGAGTATAAGTCGCGCCAATCGCAAATCAAGTTCACCTTGATGTTCCACCAATTCTCCGTGGCAATGAAAGCAATGGGCTTTCAATATCGGCTGCACATCGTTCTCAAAAGTGAAACTAGCCGGCGCAGCAATACCAACATTTAGAGAACTTGCCATGAGTGCGGCAAGCAGTGTTACAGCAAGGAAGGTGGGAAGGCGGGGGAACATGGTGTTTTTATTATAACTGCGCCCACGCCGCTGAGCCAATCTCACTACAAAAAACCAATCGGAAATTGATATGCTATATCAGCGCTTTAATCGCACTTCGAATCAATGTGAGTGATTCACCGCTAAACGTCGCGCCACCACACCGCTACGATTAAGCCCTGGAGCGGATCACCGGTCGGCTTTAACTGGCTTTGGCAGGAAAAGTCTGCTATTATAGCGAAGATATGCGTTTGGTTGTGTGAATGGAATAGATTCGGCCTTCCCTGCGTCGAAAGTGAGATGACTTCATGCAATGTCAGAATTGTCAAAATGCAAATGCTGCGGGATCTGCCACCTGTCAGCATTGTGGAAGCCCGTTACAATCTGTGGCTAATCCCCTGGAAAAAATCGATGACCTGCTTAATGATATGGACAAGCAGGTCGATAAACAGCTCAGTGGAATGGGCCAGCAGATCGATGACCAGCTTCAACAGCAACTGGACCAAGCCTTGGCCGGTGTTAAATTGAATATGCCGGGGACAGGCGTTGATCAGGGTGCAACGCCGTTGATGCCGGCGGCGCCCGCCGTGGCAGGGGGTAGTGCCCAGCTGCAGCCCGGGCCTGGTAGGCCTGCCGAGATATCTCCACATGACCGGTCCCTCGTCCACCAGCATGAACGCGCCTCGTTTGTTCTTCCCTTTGAGCACCAGATTGAGCAGTCGGCAAGTTTCGTGTTCAAGAGCGAGTTCATTCAAAGTAACAGCCACTACAAGCAACGCATTAATTCGGTGAAGCTGGATGTCCGGTTAAAGAATCCAACGGTCAATGCGTATGCGACGGATGATCCCAGCCCACAGATCATTTTCATGGGAGGTATGGCCAGGGCGATAAGGGTCAGTGCGGCGGGACTTTCATTGCATACGCAACTACGAGAACAGGGTACCGCTCCGACTCACCTGCGACGGCTCTTTCAGCATCTGGGAAACGGCATTAGCAAGAATCAAGGGGCCTTTCCCCAGCAGGTCGGTGAAGAACTTTACTCGGAATGCTTGGGCGCGGAAATCGAAGCCGCTTTTGAGAGTGGGACGGACCGGTTTGTTTCACTGGCACGGGATTTCGGTGCTGTGATGGAAATGTACGTGATTGCCCACGAGGCGGGCCATATCGCGCTGGGGCACACGCTGGGCCCCACGCTAAGCTATGACATGAGTCGGAACCAGGAACGGGAAGCGGATAGCTTTGCCTCCTCCTGTCTTTCCACCAGTCCTTTTCGTGACAAGCTCTTTCTGGGGCAGGTCTTTGCCACGGTCATCCTCTCTTGGATGGACCATGCAGCTGCCACGAACGAGGTCACCACGCATCCGAGTTCCCATGACCGTTTTCTGAGTGCGTTGCAATCAAACAAGGAAGCAGCGGAGGATGCGGCTGAGCAGTATGGCCTCACGGCGGCAGAACTCCAGGGATTCCTGCCCCCGACGGGTGGAACCTAGGAGACGATGCCCACCAGTTCGGTTGATGGTCAGGATGCGGCGAACTGTTCTTCTACTTGTCCTGTGGGTCGTGGCGGCCAACCGTCAGACCAGAAGTTGGTGTGCTATGTCGGCGCTTTAATCGCACTTCGAATCAATGTGAGCGTTTCGTCGTTAGACGTCGCACCACCGTACCGCTTCGATTAAGCCCTGGAGCGGATCACCGGTCGGGATAAATTCGTGTCCGACGAAACCGTCATATCCAATTTCAACGAGTGCTTGCATGCAAGCCGGATATTGGATTTCTTGTTCGCCATTGAGCTCACCGCGGCCAGGGTTGCCTGCGGTATGAATATGACCAATGTATTCTGCATGTTGATGAATACGCCGTACAATATCACCGTTCATAATGGATACATGATAGATATCAAACAACAGTTTTAAATGTTCTGAGCCAACCGCCTTAATAATGTCCACACAATAATCGACATCATCACCCTGATAGCCTGGATGGCCTTTCATCGGGTGCGTATCATCTCGAGTGTTTAAGTGTTCGAGGCAAATCGTTACTCCGCGTTTTTCCGCATAGCCGATCACTTCCTTAAAGCCCTTCACACAATTCGCCGCGCCTTCTTCTTTGCTCAACTCCTCGGCAAACCCCGTGAATGCGATCACTTTTTTGAATCCAAACTCGTGGCAAGCATCAATAGATTTTTTCGTCGCGGCGATCACTAACTCATGATACTTAGGATTGTTATATCCTTTTACAAACGGCGGACCGCCAATATTGACCGAGGCTATTGCACATTCGAGCCCTTGTTTTTTGATCTCTGGAAAATGTTGCGGCGATATTAATTCGACACTCGCCAAGCCAAGTTGCTTGGCAATCGAGATCAGCTCGTTGGCTTTCCAGTATTTGCTAAAACACCAATTCACAACCGAATGTTTGATGTTGCCCTTTTTCGCTACTCGCGGAATGGGCTTGGTCACATCCTGGCTTTCTTGACCATATGTCGTTGAGGAAATTGCCATTGCGCCTCCAATCGATGCGGCTGCTCCGAGGAGTTGTCTCCTATTGAAATCTTCCATTGTACAACTCTCCCATATTAATCTAACCAAATTTATTTCAACTGTAATGCCGACAACACGGAGTCCGCTAAGCGAACCTGTTTGCCCATGCGACTATAAAGAAACCCTGTTTTACCTGGCACGGTTTCCTCACCAATCAAAACGAGCGGTCGAGGAACATTCAACGCCAATATCGCGGGCAAATCACCATACTTGATAGCGCCCGGGAAAAAGTTAGGGTCCAAGTATGAAGTAATCGAAGCAAAGCGAAATCCTTGCGTATCAATAATCGCCTGTTGCACGGCGTCGCCGGCGATCGCCCCAGCAGTCGCTGCTATCGGACCTGCACCACCTGTTCCCACAAGGATCAGTTTCATCTCCTTCTTACTGCGCCTATCAGTGCTCATATACGAAATCAGTGACAACACATCATGGACGCGGTGAGCAAACAATGTGTGGTTATAGGCGAATGTAAATGCCGGAACTTGACGGTTTGTGGTCGGCGCACTGCGTTGCTCATCTAACGTTTCACCCGCTGTCAAGAACTCGCCCTGGTACAACATGTCAATGCCAACAACGGCACTACCCTTGCCAAGCGCTGCGGCGATAGCCTTGTTAGGCTTGCCATTTTCACCGATCATGCCCGCCTTGCCCTGTCCATCAATCCACAAGATCATCGTACCGTTCCACTCAACAGTGTTCGGATAAAACACCACTGCCGGGAACTCTTCGCCTGCAGCCTTATGCCGAAATATATGTGTAGATTCCAGATAACTAGCGTGTTCTGTTTTACCAACTTTTTCGAGTTCCACTTCTCCTGCTGCCGGTAAATCTCGCATCACTATTGCCTGAATCGCTGTGCCAACAATCTCTCGAACCTTGGCAACTGGATCCTCGGCCGTATTTACCAACTTAGAAATCTGTTGCTGTGATGACTGAGCAATGCTTCGCAACAACTTCACTTCATGCTCCACGCCCGACTCCGGCTGCGGATGCTCATCGTCCCAAACGGTGATTTCTGCGGTAGTCAACAGTTCATAATCATCTTCAACAATCGGCTCTTTTAGTCCCAGCTCCATGTGTTTATTAAACCAGTGATACATAACTTGCCGAGTCACATAATTATAGTTGTGAGCGAAGTGCAGAAAAGAAACACAAAACACGTCTTCTTGTTTTCCATAGAGCCCATAAAGCTGTTGTAATTCCGGATAACCTTTGCTTTGAATCTCTTTGGTCCAGTCGTTGGCACCGGTCATGGCCAATGGCCGCGGGGCAAACAAGCCTGCTAATTCGACATTACCGGTATCCACTCGCAACAAGCTGCAGTTTTCACAAGTACATCCACCTTGCATTGCGGTGGAGACCATCCCTTGAGGAAATGAAACGATCGGGCGTGGATCGATCGCTCCGAGTAGGATGGTTTGTGTTCCACCACCGCTGCCTCCAGTGATTCCAATTCGTTTAGCGTCCACATCGTCTAGAGTTTCTAGGAAATCTAACGCGCGAATTGAGTTCCACGTTTGAATGCCCATGATGCTTTGCAGCCGCATTTCGGCTTGAGCAGAAAAGAACCCCCATCGCTCTGGACTTTCTAAATCAGGCCGGCGATTTGTCAAACGATGCGAAACCCCCATCGGTATTTGCACTGCATCAACATACCCTTCCATATCAAAAATGAATGTGACGCATCCCATTCTCGCAAGCTGTGCGCAGCGTGCCAATTTTGGAAATCTTCCAGAGCCAACATGCTTCTCGTCACCACTTTTAATCAACGCCGCAATGTTATCGCCATGGTCCTGCATCCGCCCACCATGTCCATGGGGTGTTAACACAGCTGGGTGCTTCCCGGAAGACGTCGGACGAAACAACAATCCTGAAACAAAGTGTCCCGGATAACTTTCAAAATGAACCTTCTCGACGGTAAAGCCTTTGCGTTCTACCCGCCCATAAATCTTTACATTTAAAGGCGTGCGATCCGGAAGCGGCCAGATCCCGTTGGCCACTAGAATCCGTGTGCGAAGCTGATCTTGTCGAGCCTTCCAGCCCTCGAGCGAATCGGGAACATGAAACGGGAAATAGTTGTTCAAGTGTCGTAGTTCACCCAAGCGACTATCTGCCGGTTTCTCACCGTCCACATAAATTCGTTGTTGTGCAATGGTTGGCGACGTGACTGCTGAAACAAAAAACGCCTGTAATATCACCGCGCACACAGCACCTGCATAAGAATTCATCTTCGGCTCCCATTTTAAGCACGTCTCTTGAGCGTAAAATTTATTGTTTTAGCTCTTTGATTTCGATGTTACGGAACTGAACCGCATCATTGTGTCCGGCAAATCCAAAGTGACCTTCGGGTCGCATTAAGCCTGGATGCCGTTTCAGTTTTCCTTCATCTTTAATATCTGCCACATCCGCATCAAGAATCACCGAGCCATTGAGCTCAACCTTAATGGTTGATCCTTTGACAGTCACGACTTGATAATTCCATTGACCTGCGGGATGCAAATATCCTTGGGCTGCTGGAATCAAACCATAAACCGATCCGTGGTATTGGTAGGGAGCAAGCTTGCCTGGATACCCAACATCCAAGACTTGAAGTTCCGTCATACCTACATAAGCAGGATTGCCAGACCCTGGATAACGAATGGCAAGGCCATTATTGCCCGCTGGAGGTGTTTTGATTTCGAGGCGGACAATAAAGTCTTTGTACACTTTTTTCGTGTACAAGTTTCCGCCTTTACCTTTTAGGCATTGGATTGCACCATCAACAACTTGATAGTTATCGACAGATCCGGCCCAACCATCAAAGCTCTTACCGTCAAAAATTGATTGAAACCCTTTGCTGCCTTCTGCTCCACGAAGAACTTTAGCCGCTTCATCAGCGCCAATTTCACGGACAAAAATATTTCGCCAGCGAATCTCGCCGCCATGCGTTTGTAGTTGAATCGGTCCATGATGAAACAGTGGACGCGAGCGGTCAAAGTAATTTTCCATGACTGCATCATCGACGATTAATTTGCCATTGAGCCACACAGAAGTGCGAGCGCCAATTTGGCGAATTTTAAAACTGTTCCACTGTCCAAAGGGTTTGTCGGCCAAGACCAAAGGATCCTTGCCTTTTGCGCCCTTGCTATTGTTCCAAAGTCCGCCGGAACCTTTATCGCCTCCAATTCCAAATTTTGCTTCATCTGTATAATCCCAAATCTGAACTTGGGGAACGCCTTTGAGATAAATGCCGCTGTCAGCCTTGGCAACCGTTTTGTAATCAATCATCAATTCATAGGCACTGAACTCTTGCTCGGATGTTAAATACATCCCATGACCGTCGTTGATTAACTCGCCATCCTCGACAGTCCAATGTTGGTCGATGTCTTTACGGCTTTCCTTTTTATAGGCCGCTTGATCCTCCGCAGATTGGTTCCATAGATCCTCTGGATTTTTTGTTTTCCAGCCATACCAGCCAGATGTATCTTTTCCATTAAACAGTGCTTTGAATCCCTGCGGTGGAACATTAAGTTCAGCAGACATGGTAGGGACAGAAAAAATCGCAACGAACACTAACGACAATAAGGTCTTGTAAAAACTCAACGTTCTAACTCCGAAAGAAGATCTAATAGGATACTACGGTTTACTCAATATCATCCTAATGTCGTGGCGAACCGATTTCCATAACCGAATGTGATATTTTAGCGCCTATTCGTGATCAACTAGCTGCCCAATAACCGCAGAGTGTGCGCCCCTATTTATTAACGCTCGTGTTTTTAGGCCAATAATCCTTGGATCACTTTGCCATGAACGTCAGTAAGCCGGCGATCGATTCCATTGTTTCGCACTGTCAGTCGCTCATGGTCGATGCCTAGCAGATGTAACATCGTGGCGTGGATGTCATAGACTTGCGTCGGATTATTTCGATCTAATGGTTTAAAGCCCCATTGGTCGGATTCGCCCACTGTCACCCCACCACGAATCCCACCACCACATAGCCAATTCGTAAATGTAAATGGATTATGGTCCCGGCCCTTGCCGCGCTGGCTGCTGGGCATGCGGCCAAACTCGGTCGTCCACAAGATAATGGTGTCCTCGAGCAACCCCCGTTGTTTCAAATCTTTAATCAACGCCGCGGTACCAATCGCCATTCCATTTGCCAACGGGCCATGATCGCGCTGTATATCTTCATGGCTATCCCAATTACGCCGAGGAAAGCCATTGTCGTTACCGGACCAAATTTGCACAAACCGCACACCACGTTCAATTAGCCGCCGAGCAATCAAACATTTGCGGCCAAAATATTCCGCTTCTTCTGGAACGTTTATGTCCGGACCATAGCTCGTACCTGGCCGATCAAGACCATATGCCTTTAACGTAGCGGCCGTCTCTTTCGACAAATCCATTGCCTCTGGGGCGCTGAGCTGCATTTTTGCTGCGAGTTCATAGCTGCGAATTCTCGCTTCCAATCGCGAGTCACCTGGCCGCGAAGCATTGTATTTGGAATTCATCCGGCGTAATAAATCAGCTCCATCTCGTTCGCTGCCCGACGTAATATATTCAGCCTGAGGTAATAAGTTTTCAATGGGGTTCTCTCGTTGAGGAAATACCGTGGTCCCTTGTGAATATGCCGGTAGAAATGCAGAGCCCCAATTTTTAGGTCCATTGGATGCATAGCCTCGATGATCGGGTAACACAACAAACGTCGGCAAGTTATCGTTCATGCTGCCTAATCCATAACTCACCCAACAGCCCATGCCAGGGAACCCTGGGTCCTGAAAACCCGTTGCCTGTAAAAACGTTGCTTGGCTGTGCACGCCGGTCTTGCCAACCATGTTATGCACAAATGCCATCTCATCAACAACATCACCTATTGGTTTAACCGCGTCGCTCAATTGTTTGCCTGATCCACCATAAGGGCGAAACTTAAAATACGATTTTGCCCACGGCCCAAAGCCACTCTGAAACAATTCGATTTTTTCACCAAAATCGGCTTCTTCACCATGATGCTGATCTAACCACGGTTTGTGGTCCCACAAATCGAGATGACTTGCGGCGCCCGACATAAAAAGCTGTATCACGCGCTTGGCTTTCGGGGGGTGATGTAGTTTATTGCCCAGCACACCATCTCCACCCGCTGCGTCGTTAACGCCCATAGCAGCCAGCGCAATACCCCCGAGGCCGCCACCAGATTGCCAGAGGAAATCACGGCGCGAGCAGGGTCGCGGGGGGTTGGTATTATATAAATTCATATGCGACTAGCGATTCATTTAATCCAAATAAATAAACTCGTTTAAATTAAACAAGATGCGGCAAAAATTCTTCAAGTCATGTTTTCGAGCATACTGTTCAAATTCTGCTTGTTCCTGCGATGTGGGCAGTCGTCCAGTCATGCGGCTAAACGCTGTCCGCACTTGACTGGTAATATCTGCCGCCTCATCCTGCAGTGATTCCGAAAAACGCTCGGCCATCGCTAAATTAAACTTGTTATTCAAAAAAGCCAACGCTTGAACCGACGTAATCGTCTCGTCACGCACAGGTGTGCTTTGCGAAGAATCGGCGCAATCTAAAATTGTCATAAAGGGATCCGGCTGACTGCGAACCACGAAACGATAAACCGCACGACGATAAGACAACGGGTTTGTCGGATCATATTTATGATACTCATAATGTGGCGAATGCTCGGGATGCTCTAATTTAAACAAGTAGAACCCTGGCCCGCCCTGTGTATCATTTAACAATCCCGTCGCACTTAATATTGAATCTCGGATTTCCTCAGCGCTTAACCGCCGCCGATTCATTCGCCATAAATATTGATTGCTGTTATCAATCAGATGATTCTTAGTATCATGCTTTGAGCCCTGCCGATAAACGCTGCTCGTCACGATTAGGCGCTGTAGTTCTTTAATTGATTGGCCGTTATCTCTGAACTGCTGCGCCAGATAGTCCAATAATTCTGGATGAGTCGGCAATCGTCCCATACGGCCAAAGTCATTGGGTGAATTGACAATCCCTTTGCCGAAATGATGTTGCCAAATACGATTCACGATACTCCGCCACGTTAATGGTTGCTTGCGCTGCGTTAACCACAGCGCCAGCGCTGCACGACGATCTCCCTCGGCATGATTATCTGCTAATTCAAATCTCCCCGTCTCGGATAACACCGGAATAGATCCTGGATTTGCTAGTTCTAAGGGATTGCGGATATCACCTCGTGCTAACACGTGGATTTCTCGTGGACTACCATTGGTCGGCTTAAAATTTGCTTGCGCTTTAAAATGCGAGGCCGCCGCGTAAACCATAGCTCCGGCGGGAATGGCCGTTAGCTCGGATCGCCATGTTATTTGTTGCTCATGTAATTTTTGCTGGCGTGCCTTACGTTCGGCAGTATTAGCCTGCGACCACAATCGCTGAACTTGTTGAGCTGCGGCAAACCACTTTTGGGCTCCATCGTCACTAACGGGTCGGGGCCACAATCCGTCGGTGACATTTTGCCGCGCCCACCGCACCGGTGCTTCGATTGAGCTGGATGCTGTCACCGCCATTCCGTGTGCGCTGTTCGCATCATCTTGGTCCAACGCTACGATCTCCGAGAGCACCATAATATAATCGTTGCTGCGCTCGGCTAACTTCGTGGCCGTGACTCGGATATATTGTATCGGTGATTTTTCGCGGTGGGGTATCTCAAGATACGCAAGTTTCGGATTTGGAAAATCTTCTTGGGTATGATCGAAGATTACCGTGTTGGTGTTAAACGACTTATCATTGGAAACCGCCACCTGAAACCGAACAGGAAATCCAAACCCGTCCCCAACGCCAGCATAATCATCGCTCGCTGGATAAAGTCGGATGCGCGTTATCTCTGTTGTCGATTCTCCTAAATCAACTTGAACCCACTGGGCTTTCGAAGGCGAGTCCAAAATAGAGCTATGAAACCCATATGCATCGGGTCGCTCCGCACGCTGGATTGCTGGTTGCCACTTATCGCGATTGGCAACTGCAGCGGTATGGTCCGCCCCCGCGGCCTGCTTTATTTCTTGCTCAAGCTGTTTAACCTCAGCAGTGGCTGCTGCTAGTTTTGAATTCAGCTGCTGGCGGGTTTTTTCAACTTGCGGATCCGCATCGTAAACTCGGTCTGCTTTATCGACGGCTGCAAACACGGTTTGTAGATTGTAATAATGCCGCTGCGTGATCGCGTCAAATTTATGGTTGTGACAACGGGCACATTGAATCGTGGTGCTAACAAATGTATTGAGTGTATTAGAAACCATTTCATCACGGTCGATATTACGGGCTATCTGTCCATCCAACTTGGACTCCGCTACTTCCGCATGCCCAATAAAGTCCCATGGCCCAGCTGCAATAAAACCTAAGCCTAATATCCCATCAGCGGTTTGTGGATAAAGCACATCACCAGCAACTTGTTCTTGTACAAATTGCGAATATGGTTTGTCTTGGTTAAAACTGCGGATGACATAGTCGCGATAGGGCCAGGCATTGGGTCGTAGCTTGTCTTTGTCATAACCGCACGTGTCAGCGTATTTTACAACATCTAACCAGTGCCGGCCCCAATGTTCTCCATAGGCTGGCGATGCCAATAACCGATCTACCAGTTTTGAGTAGGCCAGCGGATCACGGTCGGCAACGAAATCATTGATTGCTGCCAGCGTCGGTGGCAATCCCGTCAGGTCGTATGTCAGCCGCCGAATAAGACTACGGCGATCCGCCGGGACGGTGGGCTTCAATTGTTTTTCTACCAACTTGCGAATTACAAATTGGTCAATTGGGGTCCGACTGGGAAATGTGTCAAAAAATGGATTTGCAACTTGCGGGGTCGGTACCACCTTTAGCGGGCGCCAAGACCACCAGTCTTTGTTGGAGATCGCTGGGGCTTTGAGTTTGAAATCTTGCGGCCATGGCGCACCCTTGGTGATCCATGTTTCCAATACTGTTATTTGTTCTTTGGTGAGTGCCGGTTTGTCCTTCGGCATTTCTGCCGCTTTAAGAACATCGATGAAACGGCTATTTTCCGGATCGCCCGCTTCGATGAAACCACTTGCCTGGATTTCATCATAGGATTGTAAAGAAAAGTCACCTTTATGATCGTGGGTATTGTGACACTCGAAGCAGTGCTGCTGCAGAATCGGAGCAACCTTATTTTGAAAGTTTTGCAACCATGGATCTTGCTCGTCCGCACAGAGCACGGATGGTGTGATAGCAAGTAGTAATATTACCAGAGATTTCATATCTCTTAGAATAACAGATGCTGCGTGCTAATTCGTGGAGATTGGTGACGGTCATCCGGATATAAACTTTATTGACTTATTCCCGCATCCAACAATTGAGTTTTCCGCTTCTCAACATCGGCGGCATTTACAAACAGCAATAGCAAAGAAGTGGCTGCGGTCACGATGCCCATTACCATAAAGGAATTGGGCACGCCAAACGCAGTTTCTACGTTTCCGGCTATTTTATTGCCAACAACATGACCAATATTTGATAATGTCATGTAGATCGTAAACATCGTGGCCGAAGAAGTTGTCCAAGACATTTTCATTGAATCCGCAATGTAGTTCACAACAAAAATAGATAACAACGGTTTATATCCCACCGTATAACACCAAACAATATAATTATCCCACGTTCCGTCTGCTGCCCATTGTGTTTTAAGCCCATCGCCCCAATGATCCACACTTAAAGCAAAGCCTATCGACAACAAGCCATAGCCAATCAATCCGATTGCCATCATTGGTTTTCGGCCAAAGCGGTCACCAAGCCACCCAGCACACACAGCCATCAGGCATTCTGGTATCCCAGCAAATCCCATAACGTGAGATGTGTGGGTAGAACTCCAGCCTATCCAATCATTGCTATTGCAAACCGTCTTCAATGTCGTTTCCATCACTCCCCAGCCAACTAAGCTGATGAGAATCATTGCGGAATAAAACAATGTGGTCCGCAAAGAAAATCCCAGCAGTAAATCTCGTACAATTTCGCTGATCGGCCGAGTAACAATTGTGGGTTCCCTGCAGGGTTCCGTGACACTACCTTTGCTCCAAGGAAATCGCTTTTCACCTTTTCGTTCGACACAAAATAGCGGGAACAGCATGATGACAAACAACACGGCCATTTGAGCTAACACGGCACCACGGATTCCGTATTCGTCCATCACGGATGCTAAAATCGCAGCACCGGCAGATAACCCTAATATTTTGCTCGCCCACATCAAGCCGTTAACTCGACCCTGTTCTTCGGTCGGTAAAATATCCACTGCCAACGCATCTGTACACACGTCTTGCAAAACTACAAACATATTATGGACAAAGAAAATCCATAGCAAGTATTTAAACGAGATTTTCATGTCCATATTCTCACCCGCTAGATAAGGCTCTATCACGATGATCCCTATCAAGCTAAGTGTCATCAGCAACTGGGCCAGCAAGATCCACGGGCGCCGCTTACCCATGGCCTTGAGTTGTAATGAGTCGATCACGGGAGCCCAGATGATTTTGAACGTCCATGGCAATAATGTGAAGGCCGTTAATTCGCCCACTTCGGCAGTCGACAACCCATTGCTTGACATATAATTCGCCAGGGTAATCGTCATAAATCCCCAGGGTATGCCCTGGGCTAGATAGAGCGCACAGAGGGTGGAAATTCGTTGGGCGCGATTGTCGGCTAATGCCATATGACTAGATCTTCCGCTCTGCCTATTTATCTACTCGTCAGCAACTATAAGGTTGATTGGACAAACTGACGACAATCCAACAGTATGACTGATTCGCGGCGGAAAGTCGAATTTTCCGCCTGAATTAACATCGATCGCAAGAGCCCCGCCGCGCATAAAAAAACGACCCGTCGAAACAGGTCGTTTTTATAGATTGTGTTTGGACACGAAGCCCGCCGCTACTTAGCTCATGCAAATAAACAAGGCAAAGAACGTAAAGCCTTCAATCAGAGCAGCGGCAATAATCATCGCTGTCTGGATTTGGCCAGCCTTTTCTGGTTGACGAGCCATGCTTTCAAAAGCTGAGGCTGCTAGTTTTCCAATCCCGCCGGCTGAACCGATGCAAACAAGTCCGGCACCAACAGCACCAAGGCCAGCAGCAAGGCCAGCAACAAGACCGCTATCCGCGGCTTCCGCAACTGCTGCACCGTCTTCCGTAACTGCTGCACCGCCTTGTGCAAAAGCTGGTGCTGCCATCATTATTACAACAGCGAGGCTGTACATTGCAATTTTTGCAAATTTATTCACGAAACTATCTCCTACGAAATCTAAAGTCTAGAGGTGGTCTTTTTACAGCAAGTCGTTACTGCAAACCAAATATATTGTTGTTTGTTTCTGTTTTCACTTTCCAAAAGCCGCTCCAAATAAATGCGCTTATCACGCAATTTAGAGAAACTAACCATGGTGCAAAACAATAAACTACTTGCCGATACCGGTGCCTGTCAACCACCTGCATACGTAGTTTATTGAGTTTTGAGGAAAACTGTTCAAATCCTTTATTAATCGCTGACCACGCCGGGGTTTATTACCTTTTTCTTGAGCTGGTCCACCACTACGGCAACTAATATCAAGGCTCCGTATATCACCATTTGTCGATATGAATCCACTCCGGCCATATTCAGTCCATTTTGGATGACGCCCAAAATCAAAGCGCCAATTAACGTCCCCAAAATTTTGCCCTCGCCACCCATCAAGCTTGTGCCACCGACCACTACGGCGGCAATCACTTGTAGTTCATAGAACTCGCCAGCTTTGGGTCTACCTGTTAAAAAGTGAGATGCATCTAACACACCGGCCACACCAGCGCATAAGCCACACACGATATAGACCGTGATCAAAACGGCCATCACTGGCACTCCGGACAACCGAGCGGCGGACACATTGCCGCCGACGGCATAGACATACCTTCCAAACGGGGTGTGTGTCATGACAACATGAGCGGTAATAAACAGTATTACCATCAAAATAATCTGGCTGGAAACACCCAACACTGATGCATCATAAAGGGTGCTAATTGCAGGCACGTCTATCTTAACGGCATCTGCTCCACCAGCCAAAATATAGCACGCGCCCCGAGCGACCATCATCAGTCCTAACGTGGCCACAAACGGCGGGATCTTAAAAACGGTAATTAACAGGCCGGCCACTGCACCGACGACAGCACAGACCAGCATGCCAATTCCAAAGGCTAGTGCAACCGAACCACCATTCGCATCAACGCCGCCTAGATAATCACGCAAACTGACTGCGGTGACCACTGCAGCAAGTGCCATCAAACTGCCCACCGACAAATCTATGCCGGCCGTGATGATAACCAAAGTCATGCCAATCGCCATGATCGCGATCGGCGCATTTTGATTCAAAATGCTCAATAAGTTATTCTTGGTCAAAAAGGATGGCCAGCGATAACTCGGTGGGCTAATTACCTTAATCGGTTTATCGCTGACCTGGGCGCGCCTGGATGCACTCAAGACTTCCCATTGCGAAGCAAAGTGGTGCGTAGCGATGACGTCGACATTTTCCCCGGCGGCCAAAGTCTGGGTAAGCTGCAAGATCGCACTGCGCGGCGTACCACTTGCAATGCCAACAACATTTCCGCCCCCAGCAATCAGCTCGTCATTAATCGCTTGCGCAAATGCTCGATCGGCCTCTGTGTCCCGTACAACAATTAATACATTCGGCTGCGTCCCATATTCCTGCAGCGCGAGTTTAGCTAACTGGCGGCCAGCCGCTGGGTCTTCCGGATGAATATCCGTTACCGTCAATGCGCTAATCGCTGCACAAAGCAACAACAGGACAAGCAGCATCCCATGATCCACGATTTGTTTTTTTAGGGACCATTTTTTTATTGGTGCTTCTGCGGTTAGGCCGGTTTCGGCAGGTACTTCTGCGGTTAGGCCGGTTTCGGCAGGTACTTCTGCGGTTAGGCCGGTTTCGGCAGGTGCTTCTGCGGTTAGGCCGGTTTCGGCAGGTGTTTTTTCGGTTAAGCCGTCTGTTTCATCGATCATCGCGGATTCCGCCGTTTCTTCATAGAATTTATTCTCATTGAAAGGATTTTGGAGTCACCAAAGGCTCTTCTAGTGATTGGTCACTAGTCGCGTATCGCATAATATCTTCTGGGGTGACTTTTTGCTGCGACGATTTATTGTCCAAGATGCCCGTTACTTGTCCTTCGCGCATTACAACAATCCGATCACTCATGGCTAACACCTCTGGCAAATCTGAGCTGATCATAATAATTGCCTTCCCTTGCTCGGACAATTCATTCAACAGTTGATAAATTTCATATCTGGCGCCAACATCAATCCCCCGCGTTGGCTCATCAAAAATAATAACTTCCGCCGTGCTCTGCAGCCATTTAGCGAGCACCACTTTTTGTTGGTTTCCTCCGGATAGCGTTTCTGCTCGTTGCTGCAAATCCGAGATGCGAATATTAAGCGTCTCGCAATAATGTTGAAAGCCCTTTCGTTCGCGGCGGTGCACCAGCATCCCTTTTGATGAAAAGTCCGCCATGTTAGGAAGTCCAAAGTTGTGCAGCGTTGATTGGCTCAGTATTAACCCCTGGCTCTTTCTGTCTTCGGTCAATAGACAAATTCCCGCTGCGATCGCTTGCCGCGGAGATTTCAAATTGAGCACCACGCCATCAAGCGTTATTGTCCCCTGGTCTGGCAAATCAGCTGCGAATAGCATGCGAGCCACTTCCGTTCGCCCTGCGCCAACTAAACCCGCAATTCCCAGCACCTCTCCTCGGTGAACCGCAAAGGAAACATTTTCGACGGCCGTACCGCGAGTTAATCCGTCAACCTGCAACCGTGGCTCACCAATCACCGAACACCGCGGCGGGAATTCTTCCGCCAACGAACGCCCCACCATGTTTTCAATGATTTTGTCGCGGCTTAGGTCTCCCGCTGGTTGCGTCGTAATATGTTCACCATCTCGCAATATCATAATGCGATCAGCCAGTTGTTCGACCTCATTCAAACGGTGGGTGATATAGATTATGCCAATTCCTTGACTACGTAATTCCTCAACGATGCCAAACAAACCCTCGGCTTCGCGGGGAGACAACGCCGCGCTGGGCTCATCCATCACCATAATTTTTGTATTTAACGCCAACGCCTTGGCTATTTCGACAACCTGCTGTTCCGCGACGCTTAGCTCACTACAAAGCCTATCCGGATCTAATTGGCTGCCAATTCGATTTAACAACGCTATTGCTTGCCTGCGTTCTGTTTTTTGTGAAATTGGTTTTAGCCATTGCCGATCGTGGCCTAAGAAAACATTCTCTCTAACTTTCAATGTTGGAATTAGCGTAAATTCTTGGTAAATAACACTTATGCCCAATCGCCGAGCATCGCGTGGATTGGCAATCGTTACGCGGTCACCATCAACTCTAAAACTACCGCGATCACTTTGATGAACACCGCCGAGCGTTTTGATAAGTGTACTTTTACCGGCACCGTTTTCACCCAGTAGTGCCAAGACTTCACCGCGAGCAAGCGTTAAAGAAACGTCTGACAAAGCCTGTACGCCTGGATAGCTCTTTGTTAAGCCTGCGATTTCAAGCAGCGGGGGAGTGGCTGACATTTATTGATCCAACTGCAGGTCCGGGTCGGACTTTGCATCGGCTTGGCGATACAGGGATGTTGGAATGAGCTCGATTTGTTTATATTCTTCACCAGCTTGAAAAGCAACAAATTTTTCCATTATCACTTGGCCCATTTTCTTAGGGAACTGAATCGGGTCTGCGTATATTTTCCCCTGAGCGATTGCTTGTTTACCCGCTAATGCCCCATCGAATCCGACGATCGCTATCAACTCCGCTTTCTGCGCTTCATCAGTAGCGGCCCAAGCACCTAAAGCTGATGGATCATTAATCGCAAAAATTCCACGAAGGTTGGGGTGCGCCTGTAAGCTATCTACAGTCGCTCGGTAACCGATACTTTCATCACCGCCACCGTTAATCTCACTAACAATTGTTATCTGTCCCGCTTCGCGGCCTTCGTTGTGACTGGCGATCACTTGCTTAAAACCCTGCACTCTTAAAACACACGAATTTGCCTGCTTGAAATCTAAAACTAATATCTCCCCACCTTCATTGCCTAAGGTTTCAATCATGGCTTGGCCTGCCAGTTCGCCACCCTGAAAATTATCCGTGCCAATATGTCCCGCAATCTCTATACCATCAGCGACACATTGTAAGTCACACGTAAAAACCGGTATCCCCGCTTCATTGGCTTGTTTAATAGCCGGTCCTATTGCTAATCGATCCGTCGGATTTAACACGATTGCCGCTACACCTTGACTAATGAAATTTTCTATTTGGTTCGCCTGTCGCTTTACATCTGAATCAGCATCCATCGTAATAACTTCATAGCCCTCTGACTGGGCTGCTGTTGTCAAGCTTTGTGAAATCACAACAAAGAATGGGTTTTTGAGGCTCATTGCCGAGTAGCCTATTTTGCCTTTATTGGTTATCGCTTCGCCTGTACCTTTGTCCGTTGAGCAGCCAAATAAATATGCGACCGACAACAACAATAGAGACTGTATTAATTTGTTCATTAAAATTTTCACTGCTTGTTGATAAGGGCTTTTAGATCTGTTTCTAATAACTTAGTGTAATGCAACTTAATGCCCAGCGGTGGATTCGCATTTGGTATATTGAAGTGTAACGTGTGAGTGCTCGTCGTTTTAGCATTCATGTTTTAATAGTAAGGTAGTAATTATAATACGAATAAACCTCGGATTTTCACGCAAGAGATTAATTATGAAACATTTTATTGGTTTGCTAGTTGTTTTGCTTTTTTCCGCTTCTGTCTCGGCTGAAAACTGGCCCTCGTGGCGCGGCCCTGATCAAAACGGTGTTGGCTCTAAAGGCCCCTTTCCGACGACATGGTCGGCGGATTCAAACATTGCTTGGAGAATAGACTTGCCGGGCGGCGGCAGTTCAACACCCATTGTGTGGGAAAAAAACATCGTTCTTACAACAACCGAAAACGGTGCGAACCTCACACTCTGTTTAGATCGTAGCGGAAAAGAAAAATGGCGCAGCGAAACAGGCAAGGCGGCTGGTGGCAAACATAAAAAAGCGAGTGGCAGCAACTCTTCACCTATCACAGATGGGAAACACATCTATGCCTACTTTAAGAGCGGGGACCTCGCTTGCATAGATTTCACCGGAAAAGTCGTTTGGCAACTTAACATCCAAGAAAAATACGGCGAGGACACTCTTTGGTGGGATCTTGGCACATCGCCTGTGCTTACCACGAATCACGTGGTGATTGCTGTCATGCAAACGGGCCCTAGTTACTTATTAGCTCTTGATAAACACACCGGTGCGATTGCTTGGCAACACGAGCGTAACCTCGATGCCCCGCTAGAAGCTGCCCAAAGTTATTCGACGCCAGTCGTAACCACCATCAATAATAAAGAATCCATTGTTGTGCTGGGAGCCGATTTTGTCACCGCTCATGATGCTAAATCTGGTAAAGAACTCTGGCGCATTGGTACGCTAAATCCTAACGGTGAAAAATACTGGCGCAGTATCGCCTCGCCTGCTATCAGCAATGGGATTATTTTAGCGCCTTATGCTCGAGGTAAAACACTGACGGCCATTGATCTAAATACAACCACACCTACAGTCAGTTGGACTGTAGACAATATCTGTGCGGATGTTCCCACGCCAATTGCCATTAATGACAAAGCAATTCTCACTACGGATCGCGGGTTAGTTACTCAAATAGCTATAAAAACGGGAAAAACAACATGGCAAACAGAGCTCGAGAAAAACCGACTGGCGTTCTCTGCCTCGCCAATCCTCGCTGGCGCTCATGTCTATTTGACCCGCGAAGACGGCACAACATTCGTTGTGCATGCGGACACCGGTAAAGTCGTTGCTAAAAACGTGCTGCCGGAAGCGTTTGCCGTGGCTACGCCCGTTTTTGTGGATGGGAAAATCCTAATTCGTACATCGCAAGAATTATATTGCGTTGGAAAATAAATTTGACCATGCAATCTGAGCCTATTGGTGGACCTGCTGTCTGGCGGGGACAACAGTTATTCGAGACGCAGCAGTGGCCAGTGCGTCTTACCGCTACTGACCTCGATGAATTAACTGCCGCCGCAGCCAGCACTGCAGCATTGCCTTTAGCTGCGCTGTCGCGGAACAATTTTGAGCTTCCCCTGTTAGCGCCTAAATTGGTCCGTCTGCAAGCCGAATTGGAAGAGGGCTGTGGTGCGATCTTAATCAAAGGGTGTGATATTGAACGATTTTCTGCAAGTGATACACAACGAATGTTCTATGGGCTAACCACTCATTTGGGAACGGCTGTTTCGCAAAGCAGTGATGGAGATATTATTTTTAATGTCCGCGATGAGGGGTATAAAATCGATGACGTTAAAACTCGCGGACCAAACACCAGCAAGCGACTAAACTTTCATACTGATCGGTGTGACGTTATTGCATTCTTGTGCCTACAACAAGCAATCTCGGGCGGTGAAAATCAGATCATTAGCAGCGTGGCCGTCTATAACCAAATACTATCTGAACGCCCTGATTTGCTACAAATTCTCACCCAGCCCTTTTACTACAAACGGCACAACGTTGACACGGGCAATACGGACGCATATTGTCAGCAGCCAATTTTTTCTTTTTGTGAAGGTCGGTTTGCCTCAGCGTTCTTGCGAGTGCTGATCGACCGTGCTTATGCTGATCACAATACGCCAGACATGACTGCGTTGCAGAAAGAGGCCTTGGACTTTGTTGAAGCGGTGTGTGAGCGGCAGACAATGCATGTAGAATTCAGGCAAGAACCCGGTGACATCTTGCTGCTAAATAACTGGATTACCTATCACCGCCGCAATGCTTTTCAGGATCACCAAAATCTTGCTCAGCGGCGACATCTCTTGCGAATATGGCTCGCAATGCCCAATAGTCGGCCACTGGATCCCGCTTTTATTACAAATTATGGGGCTATCGAAGCTGGGGCTATTCGCGGTGGTATGAAGCCTGCCGTTGAATAAGTACTAAAGATTGGCTCGTTATTAGTAATTCGACGGTAAGATAGTGCTATAAAGGGTATTGAAATATGAGGTGGCTTTTAGGTGCTGCATTGTACAGAATACAGAAGAACAGAAATTAACTTAGCAAAAACCTCTTGGCGGGTGTCGTAATTTTATAAGGAATTGTTGTATGCGTTTGTTTGCTGTGCTTGGATTGTTGGTTCTTAGTATTTCTCCGTTGGCGTCTGTCGCTAACGAGGCTGGTGTGATCTACGAAGGCAAGGACGGCCCCGGTAAGGGCAAGCATATAGTGTTTATAGCCTCTGATCATGAATATCGAGGTGAAGAAAGTTGTCCAGCAATTGCTCGGATTTTAGCTTATCGTTATGGATTCAAATGTACCGTCCTCTTTGGACTCGATGCTGAGGGGTATATTCAAGCGGGTTCTTCGCGGATTCCTGGACTCGAAGCCTTAAAAGATGCAGATATGATGTTCTGTTTTCTGCGATTTGTCGCTCCTAATGACGAATCCATGCAACACATTATTGACTATCTTGGCCGTGGTGGGCCAGTGGCCGGGTTGCGGACAACAACACATGCCTTCAATGGGCTAAAGGGCAAAAACAGCAAGTACAACTACAACTCATCTGATGAAACTTATCGGCATGGGTTTGGCCGACAAATACTCGGGGAAACTTGGCGACCTCCGGCTGCTGGGCACTACGGTCGCAACCATGTTTTCAGCACTCGCATGAATGTAGTTCCTTCCCAGGCCAAGCATCCCGTCATGAGTGGCGTTACCGATATGCACGCTATGGCTGGCGCTTATAGTGCTGATCCCTTACCAAATTCAGTGATTCTAGCAACAAACGAAGTTTTAAAAACCATGAAGCCCGATGCCGAACCAGTGGATAACAAACCCCCTCAGCCTGCTATATGGGTGCGAACTTATAAATCAACATCGGGTAAAGAGGGCCGGGTGTTTGCTACAACTCAAGGTGCATCCGAAGACATCCTCAGTGATGGTGTGCGCCGGTGTATCATCAACGGTGTTTTTTGGTGTATGGGACTAGAAGAACACATTAAGCCCAACATGGATATTGCGTTTGTCGGTCCATATCATCCTGTCACTTTTAGTTTTGGCGGATACCGTAAAAAAGTTAAACCAGCAGACATTGCTGGTTGGGATACCCCGATTTGGAACCCAAAAGCAAGCACAGCAAAATAACGCCATGCTGAATTTATATGACAAGTTTGATCGACGATCTTTTTTGAAGGTCGGTAGTTTAGGGTTAACGGGGCTAAACATGGCTGGGTTAACCGGTTTAGCTCAAGCAACCGGTGCGACTAATCCTTGGGAATTGTTCTCCGGCAAGGCTGTTATCTTCTTGTTCCAACAGGGTGGCCCAAGTCAATTTGAGTCTTTTGACCCCAAAATGAATGCGCCTACCAGCATTCAAAGCATGACCGGGGCTATCTCCACCAGTGTGCCAGGAACTTCCTTTGGTGGCTCTATGGGTAAGCTTGCCCGCTTGGCGGATAAGTTTACCGTTGTCCGTTCTTACCAAACAGGCAGTTCGGCTCACAAAATTCAACCCATCGTCAGTGCCGACACCCATGGTGCGAATATCGGATCGTTCTTTTCACGGGTGGTCGGCACAAACAATCCTAAAAATGGCATGCCAACCAACGTGGCAGCATTTCCAAATTCTGTGGTTGAAGATGAACCCGCAGCGTTTGATCAATTTGGCCGCGTCGCTTCCGCCGGGCCATTTAGCAAAGGTTATGAACCTTTCGTACCTGGCAGTGGTGGATCATTTCAAGATGACCTCAAACTGCACATTGATCGTTTGCGACTCGATGATCGAAAACAGCTTCTTGGAAAGCTTGACAATATCCGACGGAAAATAGACTCCGATGGCAGCCTTGATGGATTGGACCGCTTTCAATCACAAGCATTTGATGTTGTGCTTGGCGGTGTGGCTGATGCTTTTGATCTCAGTAGAGAGAACCCGCGAACGGTTGCTAAATATGACACTTCGCCACTGACTCGTTTCGACCAGTGGAAAGACATGAACAACCGGAACCACTACAAAGCCAACTCGAATTCTCTGGGTAAGCTCTGTTTATTAGCACGGCGTTTGGCTGAACGTGGTTGTGGGTTCATTACGATTACGACGTCGTTTGTTTGGGATATGCATGCTGATGTTAACAATCTTGGCATGGTCCGCGGGATGGACTTTGTGGGCAATCCGTTTAACCACGCTGTTGCCGCATTGATTGAAGACATTGAAGATCGTGGGCTACAAGACAAAATTATGTTGGTGTGTACTGGCGAAATGGGCCGCACACCAAAAATCAATGCTCGTGGTGGGCGTGATCACTGGGGCGGCCTTACGCCACTGTTGCTATACGGCGCGGGAATACCGCGAGGACATATCATCGGGCAATCTGCAAAAGATGGAGGGTCCCCAGCGACCACGCCTATCCGCTCGCCAAGCCTAATTGCTACTTGTTTGGACACTCTGTTAGATATCACTCAACTGCGACTACGAGTCGATTTACCGCCAGAGGTGATGCAAGTCGCCGCTGGCTCGCCAACCATCTTCAACCGCAAATAGGCAAAAAGTCGCGTTGTAGAACTAGAGATTATAAAATGCCTTGTTTGACTGGGGTTGGCTGTGTTGTTCAGGCCTAATGGTATCGATCGGTGAGCCTTGGAGGAGTTGCTTAATAACTCACGCCCGACACCACGTAGGCCATCAGGCGGATCCAACCAAAACCTATGAAGAATGCCGTGAAGGCGATTAACAGTATCTCCAGAGAATCGTGATGCTTTCTAAAAAACCGCCGTACTGCTACTACTCGTCGCCGAGGCATTACTAAGTTAAACACGAACAATAATGCAGCACCTATAAAGAAAATGCCCAGTGGATGATAGCTCCACGATTTCAGAAAATCGCCGTGGAGCACACTCGATACGCTTCTCGTTAGTCCACATCCCGGACAGGGTAGGCTAAACGTGCTTTTAAACAGACAAAGCGGAACTCCCATGCCGTCTGAGGGCAAAACGAAGCCGAGCACCAGCAGTAGCAACACAATAACCTGCACTATGCGAACAAACAATACATCGAACGTCGAGCGCTTTATCACTTTTCGACAATCCGCAAGGTCCGCAATCCGGTATGCTGCGTCCCGTCTGGCTGAACAGCGGTTACCTGGATGGCGTAAACTCCTGGCTTGAGACCACTAGGAAGTTCAATCGCCCAGAGATGGTGGACGGCGATCGGTTGAGACATTTTAGACCAAGTTGCCTGCTTGCCCAATGTTGTTCGCAACAACTCTTCCGCCTCAGCCAGAATAACTAAATCTGGATCTTGTTGAGCGGGAGCATGCTCTACTTTTAGGTTTTTAAGTGTTCCTTTGTTGTTACGCAATACCGCTGTCAGGCGGGTTTTTGTTGAGCCCGCAAACACATTCGCATAGACCTTTGTTGGTTCCGTTGGAGATAATAGTTCTGCTGGGGCGGATATATGCATTTGATAACTAGCCGGTTTACCCGCCGCCTTATATTGAAAGGCATATTGATTGCCGTCAAAAGTCACAATCGAATATCCATTTGGTGTGCCATCGCGACTATAGGCGTGAGGAGCACCACCATAGCGTTTCATCCCACTCCACCAACTACCTCCCGCTGTGACATTAATAACGTGGTGGTGGGGGGTTTTTCCCTGCCAGTCATCTTTTTTGTCTAAGTATAAATGCCGTTGGTAGTGCTGGTGCCCTGAAACCGACAGGGTAAAAGGCCGCTGCTCAATTAGACGGAATATTTTTGACTTCTCCCGTGTGCTCGGCAGTGGGATGTGCATTAGCAGTACAACCAGTTTTTCAGCTGGAACATCGGCCAAATCGTTCGTCAAAAATGTCATCTGCCGCTTGCCGAGACCGCCGCGGTAGCTCATTTTTTTACCGGCCTTGTCGTGATACCATTCAACATTATCAAGCACTACAAAATGGGCTTGGCCATAATCAAAGGAATAGTACGCTGGGCCATAAACCCGCTCAAATGTTTCGTCGCTTAGTTCGTCGTTGGGCGCTTCTGAGTTATTATCGTGGTTACCAATCACGTTGTACCAAGGAATACCGATCAGCGCAATTCCCTGGTTTTGCGGTCCAAACAGGTCCAAATTGTTGAACATGATATCGCCTAACGTCACACCAAAGGTGGCGTCGGTACCTATTATTTCCTCGACCACATCGCGAATCACATGATCCACTTCTTGTTGGCTTCTCGGTTGAGGATCCGCAAACAAAATCGCCTTGAATTTATCTGGTTCCTCTTGTGGATACAGTGGAAAATCAAGCGATTTGGGCAACGGGCCTGTTGGTGCCACGCCCTTGAACCGATACCCAACCGGGGAGCCCGCGGGCTTGTGAATGTAATAAAACTGTGGGATTTGGTCCTCGTTGATCGGTGTTCGCCATCCTTGGGGTTTGATAACAAACAGTATTGTGTCGTCAGAAATTGCTAATTCATAAGACCCCGTGCTGTCGGTGGTGACAATCGATTCGCCGTTGGATACTCGGATTCCTGGCAACAAAGGCTCGCCCATGTCGTATTGCTGGTTGAAGTTCTTGTCGTGGTAGACCCGACCAACCGCCTGTTGTTCATCTTGTGCCATTAAGCTCGCGGTCAATGAAAAGATCAACATCGCTAATAAAAGCTTGTTGGTTCGTTTGTTAAATGGTTGATTGAGCGACATTTCTGTTGATCCTTGGTGTGACTAGTTTTGTCAGGCTAAAATTCTGGTTGGGGTGGTATCTAATGTATAATAACAGATTATTCTTGTGCCGTTCTAAGGGAACTCGGTTCTTATGCTATATCGTCTTCTGCTCTTACTGATTGCTTTTCCATCTGCTTTGCTCGCCGCTAAACAACCGAACGTCGTTTTGGTAATGGCTGATGACATGGGATGGGGCCAAACTGGCTATTACGATCACCCCGCTCTAAAAACACCACATCTAGATGCGATGGCGAAAAACGGACTTCGTTTTGATCGCTTCTATGCCGGTGCACCCAATTGTTCGCCAACGCGGGCAACTGTCCTGACTGGCCGCAGCAATGACCGTACCGGTGTCCTAAACCATGGGTACGCGCTTAACCTGCAAGAAAAAACCATTGGTGCGGCGTTCAGAAAAGCGGGATATGCGACGGGTCATTTTGGCAAGTGGCACCTCAACGGATTCACTGGGCCTGGCGCTCCTATTTTTAAAACCGATGATCACAGCCCATCGGCTTTTGGGTTAGACACCTGGCTAAGCGTTACTAATTTCTTTGATCTAAACCCTATTCTAAGTCGTAATGGTAAATTTGAAGAACACCAAGGCGACTCTTCTGAAATCATTGTTGAGCAGGCGTTAAAGTTTATCCGTGGCTCCGCTGCTAAAGACACGCCCTTTTTTACCATCATCTGGTACGGCACTCCCCATAGTCCCTGGATGGCCAGTCAAAACGATCAACGCCCCTTTCCCACCCTCGATGCTCGATCTAAAAAACATTATGGTGAACTTGTTGCGATGGACCGTTCCATTGGTGCTTTGAGAGCTGGCTTGCGAGAACTTAACATCGCAGACAATACTATCCTCTGGTTCAACGGCGATAATGGTGGGTTGTCGGGCATAAAACCTACGACCGTCGCCCATTTGCGTGGCTATAAAAACTCTGTGTATGAAGGTGGCTTACGGGTACCGGCCATCCTCGAATGGCCCACCAAAATTACACCGCGCATCTCTGCTTTTCCCAGTTGCACGATGGATATTTTTCCTACATTGATCGAACTGGCGGGCCTTGATGCGAATTCTATCTCAGGACTGGTTGATGGCATTTCACTAAAAGGGCCATTGCTCGATAACGAGAAAATTATCCGCCAAAGCCCTATTGGCTTTCGTCACACCAATCGGGGGGCGATGATTTACAACAACCTAAAACTTGTAACACAGCAAATCGGCAGTGGTAAATATGAGATCTATGACCTCAGCAAAGATCCAGCGGAGACAAAAAACCTTGTTGGCTCAAAAGATCTGGCCCATACAGAAATCATCCGCCTCTTTGAATCCTGGTCCGCTTCGGTTGATCGTAGTGCAAAGGGGATTGACTATCCCGAGGGCCGTGTTCTTCCGCTGGGTCGAAAACAACAGATCTCTTGGTTATCACTACCTCAATACCAAACCTATTTTCCTCAGTGGAAAAATCGCCCTGAATTTAAACCCTATATTGATCGATATCAACGACAAAAGTAGCCGTTTTGAACTGACTATACATCGAGATTTTGTACATCAAGTGCGTGTTTTTCGATGAATTCGCGCCGCGGTTCAACCTTATCACCCATCAGCACGCGAAACATTTCATCCGCAGCGGCTACATCATCCATCGTTACGCGAACTAATGTCCGCTGATTCGGGTCAAGTGTAGTATCTCGCAATTCCTCAGCATTCATTTCGCCCAAACCTTTAAAGCGAGTCAACTGCAGGCCTTTTTCACCCGCTGCTCTAACAGCGTTGAGTAGTCCTCGAAGCTCTTTCAATGGTATTTCGGTGTCGCCTCGCTTGAGGATATACCGAGGGTTTTCGACACCCGTTCGCTCCACTGGCAGCAGTGACTGTACGTCCAATCCATATTTTTGTAGGTCTTTCAGGCCAGCATTAATTGTGCGTACTTCATGCAATTCCACGACATGTATGCTCGAAGCCACATCCTCGAGGGCCTCTTCTTCGGTGCCTTCTTCTGTCGATTCAGGTGGGACTGGTTCGTCGGGAGTTCGCTCATCTATAAACGCATCGACCGCGTCCCGTTCGCTAAACCAATAGTCGTCTGTTCCCTCAAACACATGGAACATGGGTAATTTTCCTGTTTCAACATTTTGCCGTTGGGCGTGGATTTTAAGATTAATTCCTCGACGTTCTAGTGCGAGCAGTGCTTCTTCCATGCCAGATAGCGTTCGACACAACGCTCCCATTTTCTCGCCTTCCAATTTGTCCCCGTTTTCTGGGATAAACACTGCGTCCGCCAAGCCCTTTTCCAAAAGTTGATTTTTCATTTCGTCTTCACTTTGGATATAATATATTTTCTTTCCTTGTTTCACTCGGAATAAGGGTGGTTGAGCGACATAGACATGCCCTCGTTCCATCAATGAATACATTTGGCGATAGAAAAAACAGAGCAATAGCGTTCTGATATGAGAACCGTCTACGTCGGCATCGGTCATAATTATAATTTTGTTATATCGCAACTTTTCTAAATTTTGGTCATCGCCAAAACCACACCCAATAGCATTGATCATGGCCTGAACTTCTTCATTGGCTAATACTTTATCAACGCGCGCCTTATAGGCGTTGATAATTTTACCTCGTAGCGGCAGAATCGCTTGATACTGCTTCAGACGCCCGCCCTCGGCACTTCCGCCGGCAGAATCACCTTCGACAAGGTATAGCTCGCACTTTTCCATGTCTTTGCTGATACAATCCCTAAGCTTGCCTGGCAGGCTTCCGCCTCCCAGCACATCCTTTCGCTTGCGCATCAACTGACGGGCCTTCTTGGCGGCTTCTCGAGCCTCCATTGCAATTATTCCCTTTTGAATAATAATGCGTGCGTTCTTAGGATTTTCTTCTAAATATTTTTCCAGTGCTTTTCCAAAATTCGCTGAGATGACCGACTCCACTTCGCGGTTGCCTAGCTTTGTTTTAGTTTGTCCTTCAAATTGTGGGTGGGCTACTTTGGCTGACAAGATAACGGTCATTCCCTCGCGGACATCATCGCCAGTGGGGACTTCCTTGCTATCTTTTAGTATTTTTTCTTTGAGCCCATATGTATTTAACACTCGCGTTAAAGCTTTGCGGAAACCTGTTTCATGTGTGCCTCCTTCGTGTGTGTGAATATTGTTAACATATGAATGTAGGTGCTCGGTATAATCGTTTGTATATTGCAACGCTATCTCATAGCCGACGACATTATCTTCTTCGATCGTCTCGCTGCCTTCTATATAAAATACATCTTGGTGCAATACATCGCTGGCTCTGTTGAGGTGATGAACAAAATCTATAATTCCATTTTCATAACAATAGGTTTCTTTTTGATCAGACCTATCATCGCGGATTTCTATCGTGACCCCTTTGTTTAGAAACGCTAGATCCTGCATCCTTTTCGCCAGAATATCGAACTGATATTTTGTCGTTTCGAAAATATCGCCATCCGGCTTAAATGTTGTTTTAGTCCCCGTTTTATTAGACTTTTCTCCTCGTTTAACCAGTCCCACCGGTTCTCCATATTCGTATTCCTGGCGGTAAACATACCCATCTCTGCCGACCTCGACCTTACACCATTGGCTCAAAAAGTTTACCACTGTCACGCCGACACCGTGCAAACCGCCGGATGTTTGGTACGCCCCCTTATCAAACTTTCCCCCGAACTTTAATACTGTCATCACGCCTTCAAGCGTGGATACTTCTCGGTCAAATTCTTCCGTAAGTGCATCGTGTTTCTCGACGGGTATTCCCCGTCCATTATCTTCTACCGTGATGCTGCCATCTGGGTTAATAACCACGCTGATTAATGATGCATAGTCGGCCATAGCCTCGTCAATCGAGTTATCTACAACTTCATAAACCAAGTGATGCAGGCCGCGGTTAAATGTATCACCGATGTACATCCCTGGTCGTTTGCGCACGTGTTCTCTGTCGGAAAGGTGCTGTAAATTATCAGCTCCGTATTCGTTTTTTTTCTTCTCATCACTCATCTAATATCAATCCCTTTTCTGAGCCAATCGTCTGTTGTGCGATGTGGACATTGTTCGTTTATTTTTATTCGGTTTGTTTGCAGGACATCATCTGGTGTCTACTCGAAGTTTCAAATCCATTATTTGTTGGTTTGTTTGATTAGTTTTACTGCCCATTTTTTCATTTAACTTGGTTACTAGCGTATGTTTTTGAAATGCCAATTCCTGCATTACTGCTGAATTCTTACAAGTCACTTCCAGTGTGCCGCGACGAATTGTTCCTGCTGTCGTCATTCCCGCGATCCGCTTCCCTACGACTTCGTCCCATATACCGGTTAACTGCGATGCTGCCTTTACCCGGGCATATCCTCGCCGGGTTAATAACTCGCTTACTAGCCGATCCATTTTCGCTGGTAGCGGTATATATCTCTGCTTGTTTTTTAGGTCGTCCAATAAAAGCTGTTCTGCTTTTGCTTTATCTATCATTCCGTTCGCTCTTACCTGTCTGTTGAAAGCGGCATGATAATATACGAATAGCCGTCTTCTGTAGTAAACAGCACTGCCGCTTGAGCGTTTTCAATAAATATTGAGAACTGACTCGTCGCGTCTAACGCTTTCAAAAAATCCGAGACATAGCGGTGATCCATCGTAACGGAAATTTTTTCTCCCTCGTAAGCAATGGGCATTTCGGTGTGAGATTGTCCTCTTTCCGCCGCTTGGGCGTCCATCGTAAGAGTACCATCGGCAAACGTAAAGTTGATTCCTCGGCTATCGTCGTTGGCTACAATTGCTGCTTGTTTAAGTTTGGAAAGCATATCTCCTGAACCGATAACTATCGGTTTTGTTTCTGTGGTGCTGGGGAACACGTCTTTCCATTTCGGGTAGCGTCCCTCTACCAACCGAGAAGTTAGTGTTATTTTATCGCTTACGAACACTATTTGATTATCACTGACCATAATTTTTACGGTCGCTTCGGGGTTCACGATGGCCCGAGAAATCAACGTCATCGATCGTGTAGGAACAATCGTTGAGGAGGTCCCCAATTCGACACTACCATTGATTTCCACCGGTCCCTGCATTTTAGCCAGTCTGCGCCCATCCGTGCCTACGGCGATCAGTTCATTACCTTCTAGCTCAAGCAATAACCCACCCAAAGCGTAGCGGCTACTTTCGCTGTCCGTTGCAAAAAAAGTACGCTTGATCAACTCCGACATTAACCGCGCCGGCAATTCCAAGTACGAATCGTTATCCACGCTAGATACATCGGGAAACTCATCCGGGTTTTGAGATGGTATTTTATACGAACTTGTGTCACCATCAACCGAGATCTCTGTTTCTTTCATTTCGACGGTAAGCGACTCATCAGTGCATTCTCGCAAAATCTGACCAAACAAATCTACTGGTAAAACAATACTGCCAGGCGCTTCTACATTTATCCCATCTACACCGATCCGCACCCCCACCTCAGTATCAGTGGCCATTAATACGCTCTCGCCCTCTGTGCAGATGAGCTTGACCGATTGCAAGATTGGCTTGGGGCTGCGACTGGGAGCAACCGCGGCGGCTGGCTGAAAAGATGATAACATCATCTCGCGATCAAAAGTAAATTTCATTGTGTGTCCTCTTTGGCGTTGGGTAACGAGCATCTAGTGTGAGGTGATATATAATATTAATTAAATAAAAAGTAGTAGTAGAAGTAGCTAGCGATGTTGTGTAAACAAAGCAACGCATAACAACTTTTCAAACTATCATTAGGGTGCAAACGGTAAAAGTTGGGTAGTGTAAAACGTGTTGAGATGGTGTGCATTCAACAACCAACAGTAGTTAATAATATGAGTAAAAGGTCAACGCCCAGCGCGTTGATGTTCAAAAACTAAAATCAACGGGTTGGAGCAGACAGTCTGTCGACATCTTTTCCACCGTCCATAGGTTGAACATCAAAGTTCATTGTTAGGTTATTGCCCCAGGGTTTAATTTAGCCGATAGCCGGGTATTAACTTCTTCGACAACAAGCCGAATAGAACTATCGGACGCAAGGGCTGACTTTGTTTTGTTAAATGCATGCATGATGGTGGAGTGATCGCGGTGTCCAAAATATTGACCAATTTCACTATAGCTTTTATTTGCATGTAAGCGACACAAGTATATGGCAATGCTACGTGCGCGAACAACATAGCGTCGTCGTGAGGAGCTTTTCATGTCTAACAGCCGAATGTTTAAGTGGCGAGAGACAGCCGTGGCTATGTCGCGTAGGCTCAGCGTGGTTTTATTTGCGTCATCAGCAAAGAATCGCTCAACGTCAGCACGACAAATATCTCGCGCCTCAAGATCGGCTTGGGCACGAAGCCGCAAAACAGCGCTCCTCATTTCGGGAACGGTCTTTAGTCTTGGCCCAGCCGGGCCGACTTCGTTGAGGAGAGACTTTTGTGTAGCGTTATCTAACACAACACCGTATTGATCGGATAACAACCGAACAAGCTCTTCGCGGGCAGTGTTTCCATGTGTAGCGATTTGCACTTGCAAACCACCCATCAAGCGGCTCGCTAACCGGGCGTCTAGGCCAGACGACTCGAGCGGCAATTCGTTCGTGCACACAACTAACATATGGCACTGCTCGCGAAAGGTGTCAATGATTAGACTGAGTGTTTGTTGAGCCGAAGTCCTTGTTTTTAAGACTTGCGTATCATCAATAACCAGCAGATCAAACGAAAAATATTTTTTTCGGAAGCTTGGAAGCGAGTGGGTGTGTACGGCCCGCGCATGTTCTCGGGCGAAGTCGATCCCGTTAGTGTGCAGTGACTTTAAGCCAGAGTGCTTGAGTCTCCACTGGACCAATAAAGCGTGACTGAGCGCGGTTTTTCCAGTGCCTTGGTCACCATATAAAACGAGCGGACTATCGGCAAACCGCTGTTCTAATACCGACTGCAGCACAGAGTGTAATATGGCGTTCTCAGATCCGAAAACAAAAGCCCCTAATCCTCCCCGGTCTTGACAGTGTTCAGCCTTAGGTGGATTCGGTTGAAACAACTCCAACTGTTCGCCTGAAGTGGAGACGCCAGAAGGGGAGGAAATCGGAATAGAAAAGAGACCGTTTGCCAAAGCAACAACCAACAAAAAAAGGATGATGAGAAACAACCACGAGCCAGAAAACAACCACCCCTGGCGCAGGCTTTATTATAAGGTTTTTTGCCAAGATTATCGAGCAGAGGCAAGCCGAAATTTCGCTGAATTGTAAGAGATCGCTACTCCGCCAAAAGTGGCAAAACTTCGGATAATATATCGATAACAGCATCCACCTCCACAGGCGTGTTGAATATGCTCAGGCTGAAACGAATCGCACCTTCGACAACATCCTCAGGTAGGCCCATCGCGATTAATACAGGGGAGGCTTCACTAGACCCAGAAGCGCAGGCAGACCCGGTGCTACAACAGACCCCAGCAACGTCTAGGGCCATCATTAACGCTTGCCGATCCACTCCAGGAAAGGAAACACAAACGGTTTGCGGTAGTCGCTGCGACTCGTGTCCAATGATCACAGCGGTAGGGAATAACCCTAAAACACCATTTTCCAACCGCAACTGTAGCTCCAGCAACCGCGCAATATTGGCGTCTTGGTGGTCAAGATAGAGTTCAAGCGTCTTGCTTAATGCAACGGGCAGTGGACATGCTTCAGTGCCTGGCCGCAGACCGTTTTGCTGGAACCCACCATATAAAACCGGCGTAATAGGGCAACCGTTTTTAATTAATAGCGCGCCAACTCCAACCGGACCATGGATTTTATGGGCGGATAGAGACAGGGCATCCACACCCAGTTGCTGAAAATCAACCGCCATTTTTCCAACAGCCTGAACAGCATCCGAGTGTATTAAAGCACCATGGTTTTTACATTGAGCCACAATATCAGCGATTGGCTGAATCACACCCGTCTCGTTATTGGCGAGCATCACCGACACGAGTCGCGTTTTGTCATTAAGCAGCGAGCCTAGATGCCCAAGGTTGATTTGACCGTTGGGCAGCGTGTCGACTATCTGTAAGTCCCAACCATCCTTTTTTAGCATTTCCGCAACCACCGTGACACTAGGGTGTTCAATGCCAGAAATAATTAATCGACCACGCTGAGGAAAAGCCCCACAAATGCCCTGTAATGCTAAGTTATTCGATTCCGTTCCGCCCGAAGTAAAGACAACCCTATCTTCAGCGGACCCTTGTCGCTGGCCGCCTAATAATCCCTCAACCAGCTTGCGGGTTATTTCTAATTGCTTACGGCTTTGTCGTCCTAGTTGGTGTTGGCTAGCAGGGTTTTTGAGCCCCAACTGCAAGGAACTGACTAGTATTTTAAAGACCCGGTCATCCATTAGGGTGGTGGCGTTGTTGTCAAAATAAATAGTTTCCATGTAAGTCAGTTTAGTCGGTTTGTTTGAAACCGTCACATACAAGGCACATATATTTTATGAGAGAAACAACTCACCTTTCATCAATCACCACCTACAGGTTAATATCTGCAGAGCCAATCACATATTCCAACCAAGTTTTTAGATGAAATCAAAGCCGAAAATAAACCGCTTAAGATCACCCCTTAACCCACAGAGACGCAGGCTAAATAACCGCCTGCGCCAACAACAAGATAAACTTCCTTTTTCACCACGCAGCGAAGAAGATGTACAGTCGTTAAGGCAAATAACCGAAGGGGTTATTTTTATAGCACGCGAACCGATTACGATGACAAAACTAGTGCAATATGCGCGTTTGCGGAATGGAAAAGAGGCGCGACAATTAATCGAACAACTTAACAAACAATATGATCAAACCAACGGCGCCTATCGTATTGAACAGGTTGCGGGAGGCTATCAATTGATGAGTCGTCCAGTGTTTTGTAGTTGGCTCAAGCGGTTAGAATACACCGTAGCGCCGCAGCGATTCTCCAAGCCATCCATCGAAACACTAGCCGTTATTGCTTATCGGCAACCTGTGCTGCGTGCCGAAATTGAAGCGATTCGTGGCGTTGGGTGTGGTGAAGTAATTCGACAACTTATGGAACGCGATCTGGTTCGAATTGCTGGGCGTAGCGAAGAATTAGGCCGGCCCTATTTATATGCTACGACGAGAACATTCCTTGGTTTGTTCGGTTTAGAAGCAATCGAAGACTTGCCAACCATGAAACTTCCAGCACCACTAGAAGTCCCGGAAGCAGCGTAATAGCGAGCTAATCTTTGAGTTGAAAGAGTTTTTTTAGCGCGTCTAGCAAACCCGCACCGGTGTCTGGGGAAATATCTTCACGTAGAGATTCAAGTGGTGGGTGCAGTAGTTTATTAACCAGTCGATCTAACGAAATTTCGAGTTCTTTGGTAACGGCAGGGTCGTCGGCTAAACTACCAAGCTTGTTTTGTAGACGCTGTAGTTCAGCCTCTTTGATATCATTTGCTTGTTGTTTTAGTCGTCCAATCCAGGGCCCAGTAACTCGCTGAAACAAGATTTTCATAAACAACGCGGTTTCTTCAGCGATGATATTCTCAGCTTTGGGCCATTCCAACTGGCGCGCCGCAAGGTTAGCATCACAAACCGCTTGAATATCATCAATAGAATAAAGATAGACATTAATGAATTCAGAAATAGCGGCTTCAAAATCTCGGGGAACGGCTAAGTCCAATATGAAGATGGGGCGTTGAAAGCGCTTTTCAACCACTTGGTGAAACAGATCGCTAGTAACAACAGGATCGGTAGCCGCGGTGGCACTGACGACCAAATCGGCTGCCGCCAATAAGTTTTCTAGTTGATCCCAGTCCGCAGCTTCACTGCCGGTTTGTTTGGCCAGTTGATCGGCTCGGTCCCGACTGCGATTAACGATAACCGTTTGGCCGACGTTTTTATCAACGAGGTAAGTCAGAGTTTCCTGAGCCATTTCCCCAGCGCCAATAATCAGGACAACCTTATCATCAAGCCGTTCAAAAAACTGGCTGGCATAATCAGCGACGGCAATGGAGGGAATGCTAACACGTTTTTCATGTAGGCTAGTCTCGTTTTGCACTCGTTTTGCAACTCGCAGCGCTGCTTGGAATGTGCTGTGTGTTAGGGGGCCGGTGCTATTACCCGCATTTGCCAAATCATAGGCTTGTTTAATTTGAGATAGAATTTGGGCTTCACCAACAACCATACTATTGAGGCTTGCAGCCGTTGAAAATAAATGCAGGACCGCCTCCTCACCACTGAGGTTAAGTAATTCCACAGCAATATCCTGTGGGACTAGGCCGTGAAATTCCGCAACAAAAGCAATTAATTGTTCTGTTGTGGGGCAATCCGCTTCATCTTCTGCTGCTGTATAGAGTTCCATGCGGTTACAAGTTGACAACAAAACGGCTTCTGTCCGAGGAAAGAGACGACGCATTTGTGCTAAAGCCGCAGTCACTTGCGTAGGCTGAAAGGCGAGTTGCTCTCGGAAGGTAACGTCGGTGTTGTGGTGGCTACAGCCAATCATCTGTACTTTCATTTACCACCTCCTGCCCATAACATTGTGACCGCAGGTGCTTCAGCGTGTTGCCCAAAAATTACAAAACACAAAACCATGATTAAGAAAAAGAAGCTGGCTATAGTCAAATAGGCGATCTTTTTGCCTTGCCGAGCCGGACGATAAAGCATCTCAAAAACTGAGACGACGATTAGCCACAGCAACAAGACCGACGAGGAAACCACAACCATGTCGTCCCAGGCAACAACGTTTTTAAGTTTGTTGATGATGATGCCAGAAAACAAGCCGATCATAATAAGCCCGGTTGCTAAAAATAGACTGCGTTGATTACAAACTTGGAGCCATTCAAGCGATGGTAAATGAAATCCCGCACGGGGCGGTAATTTGCGTTTAAGACGTGAAGCTAAAACTAAGTACATTAACCCCGTCGTAAACGCGATTGCCATGGCTATAGTGCCAGCCGTTAAGCTAATGCCGTGAGTCATGCCCCAGAGGTTTCCCCGCTCTTGAGCGGAAAATGGTTGCCGGCCCTTAATCGAAACAGCAAACAAAATCAAACCTAAAATCACCGGCAAAAAGAATATCCCGACGGAATGGCGCACTCGTTGTAAAGCGACGATCGTATAAGTGACTGCGAGTGCTAGTGAGATGACGAGGCACCAGTCATACCAACTTGCCAAAGGCGTGCCACCAGAAAAATCTGCCTGGAATTTATCCCAAAGAAAAATGGTGTGTGCAAAAATACCGGCGAGCATCAATGCAAAAATAACGATGCTGCGAACCGAGATTCGGTAAAACAAGCGAGATATTTCTAGCAGCAATGCAATTAGGTAGCTAAGCGCAAAACACGATAGTGAAATGCGCGTCAACCAATCAGTCATAGCGATTACATTAAGCATGAAAAAATTTATGAAACGACCCTGAAAAAAGAGAGTTAGCCGGCTCCATGGCTAGTTAACATAGCACTCCAAAACTATGTGAGTCATTCTATTTTATCCACTTAACGGTGGCTGCGAACCGCAAATTGGGTGCAAAAATAGAATTGGGCGAAGATGAATCAATCTGTTATTACGAGAACGATAGGATTACACCGATAATCGCGATTATTGGGTGGGCACAAGACTAGGTGCTCAAAGAGCCATAGCCGCGACGACATCTTTTATTCATCGATGCGGAGGTCTTTGATTTTTTTGTGGAGCGTGTTGCGATTGATACCAAGTTGAATGGCAGCCTTGGTTCGCGTACCGCCGCACGCCGCCAGAACTTGTTGAATGAGTTCACGTTCGATGCGATCGACGATCTCACTGTGCAAGTTTCCATCTTTGTCCGCCAGTTCCCGCAACCCTTGTTGTACCGTCCGAAAAGATAATCCAGCTAAATCTTCAACTGTGTCGCCCCCGCCCGATAACTGTTGGGGTTGATTAGATAAGACCGATGGCGGCAGCAAGTCCGTTGTAAATTCATCCCCACTAGCCAACACCACCGCTCGTTCGACATAGTTTTGTAACTCACGGACATTCCCTGGCCAAGTGTATTGCTGCATCGCATCAATTACCGCTGGTTGGATATGAACTACGTAGCGGTCATTAACTTCGTTATATTGTTGCAGAAAAAAAGTAAGCAGTTGAGGGATATCTTCGCGACGGTCCCGCAGCGGCGGAATTTCAACAGGTACTACGTTCAGGCGCCAATAGACATCCTCACGAAAATTCCCAGCGCGTACTTCGCTCATTAAATCACGATTGCTCGCGGCTATGACACGCGTGTCAACACTGATGGTTTGTGTATCACCAACCCGCTCAAACTCACGCTCCTGCAACACACGCAATAATTTAACTTGCAATTCCAAGGAAGTAGAGTTGATTTCATCCAAGAAAATCGTCCCAGAGTGGGCAGCTTCAAATCTCCCAGTGCGGTTATTAACAGCTCCAGTAAATGAGCCGCGGACATGCCCAAACAACTCGCTTTCTAATAAACTCTCACTCAAGGCCCCACAATTAACTTTGACAAATGGCCCGTTTGAACGCCGGCTCAATTGATGAATAGCATTGGCGATCAATTCTTTTCCAGTGCCGGTTTCACCGAGCAATAAAACCGAAGCATCACTTTTAGCGACTTTGCGAGTAAGTTGATAGACCTTTCGCATCGCCAAGCTAGTGCCAATGATGCCGTCTAGGGGCGTTGTGTCACCCGATACCTCTAGCGCAGAGCGAGAGCGTTGCTCGCCAGAATCGTCAAATTGTCCGTTAGGCTCAAGTGTAGCCATGATTATCTGGTTATCTTTGGTCGGTGGTTAACGATCCAAGTGACCAATACATCGCGGAATGTTGAGCTAGTGCAAGCCCACACGCCCAATTGTAGCAGCAACCAACTTTTTTCATATCGAGGACAAGTGGGTTTATGGTTTTGAATTGGCGGTTTTTGTGGGCGATTCAATGGCATCAAGGATGTCAGAAAGGACATCGATGTTCTCTTGAGGCGACGCTAAACTTTTGTTGTAGAGGTCATACAACTTGAGTATTTCAGCGCGTGTTAACAAAACTTTATACTGTTGAATATTCTGTTCTAGGGCAGCCACAGCATGTACTCGGTTATTGATAATTTCGGTATCTTGACTAGCAAACGTTGTCAAGGTTTGTTGGGCTTGATCGGACCCAATGTGTGCTAGTGCCGTGGCGGCGGGTTTGCTTAGTGGCGGCACAAACAACGCATTAATTAATGCTTGTTGTTGCCGCTGGACATTAAAAAAGCCGAATTGCTGCTGATTGACCAACACTTTTTCAAACCATGCTAAGCAGACCTTAGCTTGGGCAAGTCTTTCGAGAGTAGTGAGTTCTTGATACTGCGCGGTTAATAACAAGGGTCGAGTCTGTTGTAGCAATCCTTCTACGGAAAGCGGCTCGGTAAGTACAAAAGTCAATGGATCGACAGCCGCAATCGGATTTGCTCGACCCACATCCAGATCATGAACAACGATCCCAATCGGTATTCCAGCAGTCCGCGGGTCATGTCGCAACATATAAACAACATCATTAATATGAGGAGCAGCAATAGCTTCGCCCACCATGATAAATTCATAGTCAGCACTTTGTTGAGCCATTCGCACAAGGTCGCGGCCACTCTTGGCGCGGTCACCACTGAAGCCGATTTGTGCCAATAATCCAGACCATGTTTGACTACGCTCGGGTTTAACGTCCCCCGTTAGTACAGAACGAGTTCCAGCGGTTTTAATGTAATGCCCAGCAGCTTCGCTTAAAAACGTGCATCCAGGAAAAGCTCGTTGAGGATCGATTTTAAAGATCGCACTGGCCACGGCGAATCGTACACGACGGTTGGCGTGATTGAGCAATCTAACAAATGGTGTTGGTTGCCCTGATGGTGAATAAACCAACGCGCCGCTCCCAATGGCGCCCAATACTTCAGCAGCTCCGACAGCCGCAGGATAATTTTCTTCAGCAAGACAGTGTTCTAATAGCGCTAGAACATATGCCGGTGATTGTTGGCTTACCAACTGCATCGTGCCGTCGGCTAAAGGCTCACTCATTCCGTTGAGAACTTTACTTGAGGCTAAGACGCTTCGGAGAAATTGACGTTTATACTGAGCGTTTGATAGATCGAGGCTATATAAATTTTTGGAAACCTGCGTGGCCAATACCAACGCGACGACTCGAGCGTCATGTGTCGTGGGAGTGACAATAGCTTGTTCTGCATTGTATTGCCACAGGGTGACGCGATGGAATTCATCAACCGGCAGCATTAAATCGCCATGGAGCGCACGTTTTAATTGCAGTTCCAGGTAAGCCATGGCATCCCGTTTAGTAGGTAATGTTTTGACGAGCTGAACTAAAGCCCGTCGGGCCGCAGCCCCAAGCGTGGAATCCGCGGTTTCTAAAACGGCATAAGCGACAAGTCGATCGGCCACACGCGTAGCTCCTAGGTGGCCGAGCACGTCAATCACTCGCGCTTGATGCTCTTCGTCAGCCACATCTAAGTAGCCAATCATAGGTTCGACGGCAACATTCCCCATGCCAATGATGGCTCGTTGTATTTCTCGGTAGCTTTCGCTGTACTGAGGATCACCAAGAGCCTTGCCGAGCAGTGCCGCTGCTTCCACATCTAAGGTTTTGAACGTGTCCCGAGCACGGACTCGCGTAAGCTTGTCAGTGCTTGCTAAGTCGGCAATGAGGGATTTAATGTGAGTATCATCTTGCCTGTAGGCGAGAGCCCCCTTATTAACGATGGCTGCGAATCGAGAACCTTCTGGTTGAATTTTTGGGTTGAGTGATAATTCAAACAAAAAGGCGGAACCCAGTTGTTTTTGAACAGTGGTTGCTTGCCGAGCAGAAACATTGAGTTTTTCAAAGTCTTGGATAAAGATCCGAGCCACATCGGTGCGAGATATTTGCGTACAAATCAGAATAGCCTCTGCTAATTCTGTTGGTGTACCGGGTCGAAGGTCACCATAACGACGAATGATCAGGTTGGAGTCAAGGCTAAGATTAGATGTCGTTACCGCGGGGTTTGCGGCGGCATTAGGGTCAGCGTTAGGTTTTGCAGGGCCACCAAACGGATTGGCTTGAGCAAGCACAGCGTACGGCGTAAGCGCTACGCAAACGACGAAACTGGCAAGGAAAAAAAAGCCGAAAAATAATCTACCAAGTGGCTTAGAAACGTGGCCCGAAGGTGAATAATCGATAAACATCACTTGCATTCCCTAGTTAACCTATTTTGATACATCACAACCAATCCGTATTCGGACGGTCTTTAGTCGGAGTTAGGCATATTAGCAAACGCATAAAAGGGCTTTAAGCGCAGGTAATTTAAAGCCCTAATCGCTCTTTCCAGGCGGCGATTTGAGCAGCGACCTGATCGGGAGCGGTAGAACCAAAGCTCGTAAACGCAGCAACTGCATTCTGAACACCTAGTACTCCATATATCTCTTCGTCCAAATCAGCGTCTAGCTTTTGGAACTCCTTGAGTGGAAGGTCCTTTAGCGCGACATTTTCCTTGGTTGCGACGGCAACGAGTGCCCCGATTAGGTGGTGTGCAGTCCGCTGGGGAGTTCCTCGCAGGATCAAATATTCCATCAAGGTGGTTGCGTCTAGAAAACCTTTATCAAGGCTCGCTGCAATTGCTTTGCGGTTAAGCGTCGCACCCGCTACTAATGGTGCCGCGATATTGAGGCAGGCGGTTACCGCATCAAATGCGTCGAACAACGCGGGCTTGTCTTCTTGCAGATCACGGTTGTACGCTAAAGGCAGCCCCTTAATGATCATTAACAGTGTTTGCAACGAACCGACGACTCGCCCAGTTTTCCCGCGGATCAACTCCAAAATATCAGGGTTGATTTTCTGTGGCATGATAGATGAGCCCGTGCAGAATTCATGTGGCAAGGTGATAAAATCAAACTCGGCGGTATTCCAAAGGATCCATTCCTCGGCCCAGCCACTTAAGTGGATTGCGATTGTGGAAAGCACAAAAGCTGACTCAAGCACAAAATCTCGATCACTTGAGACATCAAGGCTGTTTGCCGCGACACCCTCGAAGCCCAAAAGCTCCGCTGTTGTGTTGCGCTGGATGGGGATGGATGTTCCGGCAACGGCAGCCACACCTAGGCTCGATACATTGACTCGTTTGCGACAGTCTGCGATTCGTTGTCGGTCGCGTTGAAGTTTTTCACAATAAGCGAGCCAATAGTGTGGGGCTAATACTGGTTGTGCTCGTTGCAAGTGAGTGTATCCAGGCAGGATCACATCAAGATCGTCATTGCAGCGGTTGACGAAGGCTTGCTGTAGGTCGAGCAGCAGTTGATCAACATTATCTAGGGCAGCCCGCACCCATAATCGAAAATCGGTACTGACTTGATCATTTCGACTTCTACCCGTGTGCAGTTTTCTGCCAACATCACCTAGCTCGTCGATCAATAAAGTTTCGATATGCATGTGGATATCTTCAAGCGCGATATTCGTTTGAAAGTCACCAGCCTCTATTTTTGTTTTTATCTTGAGTAGTGCTGTTTCGATAGCGACGGCTTCATCGTTGGTAAGAATTCCGATTTCCTGAAGCATTTTTGCATGGGCGATGGAAGCGAGGATATCATGGGCATATAACCGCGCATCAAAACTAATGCTTTCAGTAAATGAAGCAAGGCGATTATCAGCAGCGGCGTCAAAGACGCCGGATCGGGAGGGGCTGTCCACAGGTTTTTTCTTTTTTCTTTTTTGGTTGTGCCGAGCGTATTGAATACGTCCAACGGAAAAGAGCTTGAAAGCAGTGTGTTTGATTTTGCATGTCTTCCTATGCTAGAGACGGCACCGATGACTGTCAATAAATATTGATTGTGTCCCAGGCAATCAAGGATCGATGTGAAACATCACAAATGGTTGAGCAAGCGACGGAATACATTGAAATTATGACAATTCAACCGGCGAGCTACTTGCGAAAAAGGGGCGTGAGGGGATAAAATCAGGAAATTTTATACACTAACGGCGATCGCTTCCCTGCTGTTAAAAATACGGCAGTCCAATACCACAGGGATTTTTCGCAGGTACTTTCCAAAATAACATTAGGGTGTTCGTTTAGAACATAGAAAGAATTAACTAGCGTGCCGCGACGCGACGACTTAAAAAAAATATTGATCATTGGATCGGGACCGATTATTATCGGCCAAGCGTGTGAATTTGATTATTCGGGAACCCAGGCCTGCAAAGCGCTGCGTGAAGAAGGGTATGAAGTTGTATTGGTTAATTCAAACCCTGCCACAATCATGACGGACCCCGCATCGGCTGATCGTACTTATATAGAACCGTTGACTTGGGAAATTGTCGAAAAAGTTATTGCCAAAGAACGCCCCGATGCGTTACTTCCAACGCTCGGCGGACAAACTGGTCTGAATCTGGCAATGGACCTAGATCGGGAAGGCGTGCTGGACAAATATAATGTCGAAATGCTAGGTGCGCGGATAGAGGCGATCGCGAAAGCTGAAGAACGCGAACAATTTAAACAAGCCATGGATAAAATTGGGTTGGATGTTTGTACTGGCAAGACCGTGCGGACCATTGCTGATGCGCGCGGATTTTTGGATACGATCGGCTTACCAGCGGTTATTCGCCCAAGTTTTACCATGGGCGGATCTGGTTCGGCCATTGCCTACAACCGAGAAGAGTTCGACGTGTTAGTCCGAGATGGGCTGGACCAATCCCCGGTTACCGAAGTGCTCGTAGAAGAATCCATTATCGGTTGGAAAGAGTATGAAATGGAGGTGATGCGAGACCATGCGGATAATGTTGTTATTATCTGTAGCATCGAGAATTTTGATCCAATGGGTGTCCATACCGGTGACTCTATTACGGTTGCTCCCGCGCAAACACTGTCAGACAAAGAATATCAACGGATGCGAGATGCATCGCTCGCGGTCATCCGTGAAATAGGTGTGGAAACTGGGGGTTCAAATATTCAATTCGCCATTGACCCAGAGAATGGCAAGATGATTGTTATTGAAATGAATCCCCGCGTGAGTCGATCAAGTGCACTTGCTAGCAAAGCGACCGGATTTCCAATAGCTAAGATTGCTGCAAAACTGGCTGTAGGATATTTACTGCACGAACTAAAGAATGACATCACTCGAGAAACACTCGCCTGTTTCGAACCAACGATCGACTATGTTGTGACGAAAATCCCACGGTTTGCATTTGAAAAATTTCCCGAAGCGGATGCCACTCTGACCACGCAAATGAAAAGTGTTGGCGAAACGATGGCAATCGGCCGTACGTTTAAGGAGTCTTTTCAAAAGGCGCTGCGCGGGCTGGAAACAGGACATTTCGGCTTTGGCTGTGATGGTAAAGATTTGTGGGGCACCGAAGAACAGCCTACGGACGATGAGATTCGTGCAAAGCTTGCTGTGCCAAACGAAAATAGAGTTTGGCATTTACGCTACGCGATTAAAAGTGGCTATACCGCCGAACAATTGTTCGCTATCACTAAAATTGATCCGTGGTTTCTTAATCAATTGTTCGAGCTCGTAGCACTGGAAGAGAGCATTATTGCCCTCGGTAGCTGCGAAAAAATTGACGCCCCGATGTTGAAGAAGGTCAAACAGTTTGGCTATTCGGATCGTCAACTTGCGACGATGCTTGATAGCAATGAAATCGATATTCGTCAGTGGCGAAAAGATTTAGGCGTTGTCGCTGTCTTTAAGTCGGTGGATACTTGTGCGGCAGAATTTGAAGCTTACACGCCCTATTATTATTCAACGTACGAAGACGAGAATGAAGCTCCTAGTAAACCCGCGGGTAAGCAGCGCGTCATGATTCTTGGAGGTGGCCCCAATCGCATCGGGCAGGGGATTGAATTCGATTATTGCTGTTGTCACGCTAGTTTTGCGCTGCGTGAAATGGGCATTGAATCTGTCATGGTCAACTCGAACCCAGAAACGGTCAGTACCGACTATGACACTAGCGACATGCTCTTTTTTGAGCCCCTGACAACCGAAGATGTATTGAATATTGCAGATTGCATTGACCCGGATGGAGTCATTGTGCAGTTTGGTGGGCAAACGCCACTAAACCTTGCTCGGGGGCTACAAAACGCAGGACTCCCTATTATTGGTACGTCTGTGGATACGATTGAATCAGCTGAAGACCGCGAAAAGTTTCAGCGGTTGTTGTACAAACTGGAGTTAAAGCAACCCGCTAATGGGATCGCTCGTACGATGGATGAAGCACGGCGGGAAGTTGCCGAGATTGGATTTCCGGTATTGGTTAGGCCAAGTTTTGTACTAGGTGGTCGCGCGATGGAAATTTGTTATGACATGACGCAACTGGACCGCTTTGTAGCAGAAGCATTTGTTGTGGCCCAAGGGCAACCAGTATTAATAGATCGGTTTTTAGAAGATGCGACCGAAGTGGATGTCGATGCAATTTGTGATGGTGAACGAGTCGTGGTCGCTGGCATTATGGAACATATAGAAGAAGCGGGTGTTCATTCGGGCGATTCGGCCTGTGCAATACCACCCTATAGTTTGTTAGGCCCCGTTGTTGAAGAAATTAAAAAAGCGACGGTTGCTTTGGCAATGGAATTAAAAGTGATTGGGCTGATGAATATTCAGTTTGCTGTCAAAAAGGAAAACGGTCAGCCAGTGATCTATGTGCTCGAAGTCAATCCACGGGCTAGCCGTACCGTTCCCTTTGTTGCGAAGGCCACTGGTTTCCCCGTAGCAAAAATTGCCACCCAAGTCATGACGGGTAAAACACTAGACGAGCTGGGTATAGAGTCAGCACCGATACCGAGCTGTGTGTCTGTTAAAGAAAGTGTCTTTCCTTTTCGTAAATTTGTCGGCGTAGACATTATTTTGGGCCCAGAAATGCGGTCGACCGGTGAGGTGATGGGCTCGAGTGATAGGTTCTCGATTGCTTTTGCCAAGAGCCAGCTTGGCGCGGGGATTGTATTGCCCAAAGAAGGAAATATTTTTCTGAGCGTAACGGAACGACATAAGGAACAGATCAAGGAATTGGCAAAGCGCTTACACGCAATGGGGTACACGTTGATGGCAACCGAGGGCACGGCGGCTCGAATTGAAGAAGCGGATATTCCGGTGCAGCGAGTGAAGAAGATCGCCGAAGGCCACCCAAATTTGATTGACCATTTAATCGATGGGGATGTAACGCTGGCCTTGAATACGCCGAATGGAAAAGGTGCTAGGACTGATGAAGGGAAAATTCGAGCCGCCGCTGTACAATATGGTGTTCCTTGTATTACGACGATTCAAGCGGCTGAAGCGGCTGTCAAAGCAATGGAAGCACTCACCGAAGAAGAAATGGACGTACAAGCGCTACAAGACCGATATTAATTTGTGGTTGTTATTTATTCTGTACCCCAATAGCCTCCGCGGCTATGGTCATATTGCACTTCGCTTCCTCGGTGGCTTAGATCAAATTTGCCCTCGCGGTATACTTCGTGACCCATCACCCAAGTGCGGACGCAAGAACCGACGAGTGTTTCGCCATCCCACGGGGACCAGCCACATTTGGTTTCTTGCTTGCCGTTGCAAATCACATGGTCGCGATTTAAGTCGACGAGTGCGAGGTCAGCATCATATCCAACTTCGATTCGACCTTTGCCGATCATATCCCACACTCGCGCCGGCGCGTCGCACATCCATCCCACGACTTGTTGCAAAGTACACCGTTGATGGTGAACTTCATTGAGCATCAGTGCTAACGAGTTTTCTACTGCTGGTAACCCGGAAGGCGACGAGGGATAGGGCTGTTGTTTTTCTTCGAGCGTATGAGGCGCGTGATCGGTGGCGATAACTTGGATTCGCCCAGCGTGTAAAGCACGCCAAATTTTTTGGTTGTCCGCACGGTTTTTGATGGAGGGGTTCATTTGAATCAGCGTGCCAAGTCGCTCATAATCGTCGACGTTAAAAAACAGATGATGCGGGCATGCTTCCGCAGTAATCAATGGCCCGTTAGCGGTTAACATATCGGCTTCGACACCAGTGGAAACATGTAATACATGGAAACGGTGATTATGGCGCTTAGCCAAATCAATGGCGCGTAGCGTAGCAATCATAGCGGCTTCATGATCGCGGATGCGGCTATGGTCGCGGACGTCGGTGGTACCCGCCCATTTCTGGCGATTGGCTTGAACGGTTGTTTCATCTTCACAATGCGCTGTCAGCGGCAAAGTGGTTTCCGCGAAAATTCGCTCTAGGTCATCCTGGCCATCAACCAATAAGTCACCAGTGCTCGAACCAATAAATATTTTAATCCCAGGGGTTCGGGTCGCCGCTCGTAAATCTTCCACGTTGCTGCCGGTTGCACCGATGTAAAATCCATAATTAACTAAGCTATGCTCGGCCCCAAGCGCTAGCTTTTGTTCTAACAGTGTCTGGGTGATGGCATTGGGAATCGTGTTAGGCATCTCTAAGAATGTGGTGACACCGCCCTTGGCACAAGCGCGACTCGCATGTGCTAAATCTTCTTTATGTGTTAATCCAGGTTCGCGAAAATGGACTTGGTCATCCACGACTCCGGGAATTAAATGCAACCCTGTCGCATCGATTATCGAGTCAGCTGCAGCGGTGATTGCGGGATCCAGAGCCGTGATGGATTGCCCGTTAAGCAATACGTCAACTTGTACCGTTTCAGTAGGGAGTACGACTTGAGCGTTTTTGATCAGTGTCTTCATGATTGCGCTATCTGATGCCGATGCATCCATATACAAAAGGTGCACAAGCAATCTAGCCGACGAGGAATTTTACAGGGCTAGAGCTTCACACCAAGTTCTTTGGCTGCTCTTATTTTCAACGCTTCGCGGAAGTAGAAAAAGGGGTATCGGTCCTCTTTCTTACGAGCATATTGAAAAACGCCGAGAACCATTGACAAGGGAAGCACTTTTTTGTCTACCAACTGAACCACTTGCTCAACAAATAATTTTTCAGCGGGCTTACGAACTTTTAGGCCAGCCTTCAGTTGTTCAACGAGGCGCTCGCTCTGACCGGCTTGCAGCAGCGCTAGACTCGACACCAACGGTGAAAACACCAGCCCGATCGCCGCGATACCGGCGCCGTGCATGGTTTGCAATAATAATTTTCGTCGTTTCATAACCACTCTCTCGTGCAAGCCTGTTCGTTATTGGTAGATCATTAGTACTCAAATTGGTGGATTGTGGAGAGATTTGTAACGAAAAAGACTGGTTTGTAGCAAGGGCGTTCAATAAAAACGTGTTCCTGCGGTACAATTAATAGAGTATTATCTGCACAACGAGCAAATTAGTTCGATGGACGGAGCATTTTAATACGAATTACAATAATAGCAGTGATTGTTTGCTGGATCACACTTTGTGAACGGTAGACATAGTCCCCAATCCAGACTTACTTGCACATCCAAGTCCCCTCCTTATTGGAAAAAAATAATGTTACGTATTCCCGGACAAGCTGGAAAAGATCTTTGTGATCAAGCCCTAGGTGTTACTAGACGAGATATTATGCGTGTGGGTGGTTCGGCGATGTTAGGGATGTCGCTAGGACAGATGATGGAGGTCCAAGCCCAAGCAGCGGAAGCTACCGAAGGTGGTGGCCCCGGTTGGAATAAAGCCAAGAGTATTATCTTGGTCTATTTGCAAGGCGGTCCAAGCCATTTGGATTTATGGGATCCCAAAGATGATGTGCCGGATAACGTGCGTAGTGTCTTTAAGCGCATCAAAACCAAAGTGCCTGGGATGGATGTAACGGAGAATTTGCCGAAACTTGCTCAGATCACTGACAAGTTGACAATGGTTCGTTCTATGAGCTACACGCCTGTTGGTTTATTTAATCACACGGCTGCCATTTATCAAATTCATACGGGCTATACGGCTGATAAAGTCAGTCCATCGGGCCAGCTCGAACCCCCAAGCCCAAAAGACTTTCCTAATTTTGGTTCGAACATTATCCGCATGAAGCCACCTGAAGAAGACATGCTGCCGTTTGTTATGATGCCACGGCCATTGCAAGAAAGTAACGTTGTCAACAAATCGGGAACGGCTGGTTTTTTAGGCCGCGCCTATGATCCTTATTACCTCTTCCCGCCCGGTGGTGATTTAGACCAAACAAAAATGGATCGTATTAATGTTGATGATCTTCAATTGCGGCAAGAAGTTTCAATGGGTCGACTGAATAGGCGATCGCGATTGCGAGATTTGATCAACAGCGGGATGCCTCAGATTGATCGCGCCACAGAAAAATATGGCCTCAATAAATACTATGAATCAGCGATGAGTCTAATTAGTTCGGGTCGAGCTCGAGATGCATTTGATTTATCCAAGGAAACAGAGGCTACGCGCGATCGCTATGGCCGCACCACGTTTGGACAAAGTTGTTTGTTAGCTCGGCGGTTAATCGCCGCTGGGACTCGAGTGGTTGAAGTTATTTGGCCTAAAGTCGCCAATTCCGATCGCCATTCGTTTGATGTGCATGTTGGCTTATCCGCTCGGATGAAAAACGAATCTGGTCCGATGCTCGACTCTGGGTTGAGCGCCTTGATTGGTGATTTGGATGAGCGCGGAATGTTAGAAGATACCTTGGTAGTCGCCATTGGTGAATTCGGCCGTAGCCCTATTCGTGGTGTTAGTACGTCGGGTAATAACAACACCGATGACGGACGTGACCATTGGCCATATTGTTATACAGCGATTGCCGCAGGTGCGGGAATCAAGCGAGGCTACGTGCATGGTGAGTCGGATAAAACTGGCTCCGCGCCGTTGAGTGATCCGGTGCATCCGATTGAGATGCTCGCGACGATGTATCACAGCATCGGAATCAATCCCAACACGATTCAATACAATCACCTCAATCAACCGCGCGAGTTAGTCAAAGCTGCGCCGGTTACCGCATTGTTTGGGTGATGGTCAAAAAGTTGATGGTGTCAACCAAAAATTTATACGAATTCTCACAAAGGTAAGAATTAGGTAATTGTCCGTCACTGTTCTTGCGGCGCTAACATGGGCGTTAGGTAATACAGCAAGTTGTCAAACATGGGGCCCATGATTAATGGTTTGTTGTTGTTGAGCATTTGTACGGTGCGGGATTGTGTGTGAAACACGAGTGTTACTTCTTTGCCACCGTCTCTAAAGCGTAGGGCAAAATCCCAGCTTTGAATGTCCACCGGCGAAGACTCTTTCCAGAGATATGTATGATCCAAAATTAACATGTGGCGCGCGTGGATGAGTCCTTTGCGCGAAGAGATGTCCTTGGCAAGGAAAATGTTGTGCAGAGTGCCGTCGATGGTGAGTGTTGAATCCGACTCGGCAGTGTCCGCGGAATCGAGTTTGATTAATTCGACGTTATTCGCATGACGCAGGAGGTTAGCGGATTCTACACCCCAATAATCCAGCACGCCATCACCTTCGCTGATGCGAAATTGCCAGGCAAAAACTGCCATGGCGAGCGCGGTTCCAAATATCACGAAAATTACATATTTGCCCGCAACCATGGCGACAGTTTTTTCCGCATTAACCTTTTCTCCGACAGCTTTTTCTGCAGTAGTCTTTAGCCGCAATGCCTCATTGTTATTTGGGTCTAATAAAATAACTGCTTTCCAATCACCGTTATCTAAAAAGTCTCGAATTTCAGCTTCCTTCTCAGCAGCCTGTTGCCGCAAATCAGTTTGACTACCACCACACTCGCCGCAAATCTTGTCCCAGATTGCCATTTCAATATCACAACCTAGACAAACAGCGCGTAATGATTCGGCACATTCACCGCAGAACTTACGATTCTCGCCATTAACGGCATTACAGGCGGGACAAACTCCCGAGGTCAACTCCTTTACAGGCGTCGCTATCACGTTTGATGCCGTTGAATCAAGAGCTTTCTTGAACTCTGCTGCCGACGCAAAACGATCCGCCGGATCCTCTTCGAGGGCTTGCATCAAAAAATCTCTCATATTCACAGGTATGTCACGTTCGCGAATTACCTTGGGACTCTTACCCGTGAGCGTATGATAGAACGTGGCCGCCAAACTCCACAGATCACTGCGTTCGTCAACACTGGTACTATCGCGCCTTTGTTCCGGCGCCATATAATCTGGCGTACCCAAAACGGAACCGTCCTCCGTCACGCCTGTATCAGTGCTCTCATCCTTGGCTAAGCCAAAATCCGTGAGCTTCGGTACACCGTCTTCGGTCATCAAGACATTCGCGGGTTTAAGATCGCGGTGGATAATTCCCTTACCATGAGCAAGTGTTAACGCGTCGCAAAGCTGGCAGGTAATTCTAATCGCCTCTTCCGGATCCAGTTTGCCTTTTCTGAGCCTCTCGAGCAGACTGCCACCTGAGACATACTCGATGACAATTAGCGGGCCATCAGCGTCTTGTCCGAACTCATGGATTTGAACGATGTTATTGTGATTCAGCGCCGCAATTGACTTCGCTTCGATGATAAACCGGCTGATCGTAGCAGAACTTCGAATCATTGTCCCTAAGATGCGTTTAATGGCAACTTGTCGACCTAGTGACTTATCGCGGGCCAGCAGAACTGCTCCCATGCCACCCTGACCCAGTTCACCTTCAATTTCAAAGCGTGCTCCCAGATCTATAACAGGCAAGCCCGCAGCTAAGTGATCTCCCTCGCCATCGTTTGTATCGCTCAGAGATGAAGTATCACCTCCTCCGAGCGTAGAACCGTCACCGAGACTCTGCTCAGCACGATCCGCTTTCGCGTCGCCGTCTAAGGTTTCACCTCCGAGGCTGTCTTCGTGATCTGGCATGGTGGATGAGTAGTGGGTTTATGAAAATGTCAAGCGTTCATACTACTCCAGCGGGAGATCGATGACAAATGCGGGGAGGTAGATGTGAGGGAAGCATATCCCGCTGTCCGGTGGTTCCATTGAAAGCGCTGCCTTTTTTAGTGACCTAGTCGAGTGTGAGCATATCCAAATGCAACACCAGCGAGTAGCCCTGCTGCGTGTGCTAAGTGGCTGATTGCATCAAAAAATCCACCCTCTTCACTAACCAATCCGATGCCCAGCCAGATCATCATAAAGATGAAAACAAACGGGGGAATGATGGTTCCCAAGTGCGGCAGCATTTTCATTTTGATCCAACCGAAGCCAATGATGCCATAGATGACTCCAGAGAAGCCGACGACCGGACCGCCACCGAGCGCCGTTAAACCGAAAATTCCATCGCCCGGAGTAATCGCCGGTAACAAAATACTGA
>JABJJO010000195.1 GCA_018660825.1 Planctomycetaceae bacterium
ACCGACGGTGCCTGAGGAATCGCTACCGGTTGTTATTATCAACGGTGACGGGAATGAATCTGGTGGCGGCACAGGATCTACCCCCGCGCCACCGGCGGTGCCTGAGGAATCGCAGCCGGTTGTTATTATCAACGATGACGTGGATGAATCTGGTGGAGGCGCTGAATCTACCCCCGCGCCAACGGCGGTGCCTGAGGAATCGCAGCGGGTTGTTATTATCAACGATGACGTGGATGAGACATCTGTAGGCCACGAAACGGACACCGCCATCGAGAATTTGTTGCCCCCAAACTTTCAATTGGACGACGACCAAATTGAAACCGCCACCGATCGCCAGAAAATCGCGGAGGCGACGGTGGTAATCGACGTTCGAGTTGACGCGGAACCCATAACAGTAGGACGGGGTATCAACAAGCGAGAATTACGCAGTCGTACACCAGACGAAAAAAGTCAATTCAAGCGGAAGAAGAATGTGATTATCTGGGGCATCGGGGTGTTAATCATCATCGTAACAATGATTGTAATGCTGAAATTGGTTTAACCGCGACTGAAGCCCATGAAGAAGCTAAACGTTTGTTTTTGATCCGTGTCAGCGCTGTTGAGTGGGAAACCGAAGTCTAATGCGAAGGGTGCTTGGGACATAAATGGAACCGCAATCCGCAATCCAGCGCCGACGACAACCCGAAAATCTTCGCTGTTTATGGAATATTGTTCTTCGACTGTACCAAAGTCCGTAAATACGACGCCTCTTAGCATATCGTCCGCAGTGAAGGGGAACATATATTGAACGGATCCGAGAAATCGCATTTGCCCACCCGTTTGTACACCACCGATAACAGGTGACGCTCCTCGGTAACGAAAACCACGAATCGTTTGATAACCACCGGCAAAATAATGATCGTAAATCGGTGTGTTTTCGCCCGTTACGTCTAATTGCAGGCCCCAGGACAATACATGCCGACCGGATCCGTCCGCACGTTCTCTGATCAGGTTGTACTTTCGATATTCGATTGACCCCCTGGTGTAGTCAAAACTGCCGACGACTTGTTCCACGCTTGTTGAAAAATAATGACCTTCGGTCGCGAGGAAGGGGGTATCACGAGTATCGTGTTTCAAGCCCAGTCGAAAACCAACAAGATTGTTGTCCCCTAAAGCGTCGTCGAGGTCAGGTACGCCAAGTGTGCTGGGGTTTTTGATTCCGACCTGTTCAATACGTAGTGCGGTATTTACGGAAAGATCTGGTGTCAGTCGATAGCCAAATGAAAAACGACCACCGACTCGGTTCTCATTCCAATCTTGGTAAATTCGATCGTACAAGAACGCGCTGGTATTGAAACTGACCTTAGTGTCATTGAAGTAAGGGTTGGAATATTGAAGCATGTAGCGAGACCAGTTTTGTCCGGGCATTGCTTCCAAGCGAAAACCTTGACCGCCACCTCGAAAAGCACGCCCTTCGATAAAGTCATCCCAATTACGTGGAACGGCCTCATAATCAAAGTTTCGTTCATCAATGACAATATTTCCGGTAATGCCAGCATCCGAGTTTACTCCGACGCCAAATACGAAACGGCCCGTACGTCCCTCTTCCACAAAAACATCAAAAGGAACGGAATTGAGATTGGCATTAGGATCGAACAGAGGGCTAACCGAGTCATCATTGGGTGCTAAAGGTGACTGCTGGAAAGAAGCTTGTGAGACGTTCGAGGACTCTTGATCATCAATTCGAAGCACTCGGCTAGGGTTGCCCAGTTCCACGAAATCGGCAGATGCAACACCATCGGCAGAAGATGAATTGCTGGGTCCGGCATTATTTTCTGGAATAGGACTTTGCCCTCGGATTACGACGGTGTTCTCGAGATCTGTACTTGCCGTATTCGATGGCTCGGATGTAGTTGTTTGGTGAGATGTTTGTCGTAGTGTATTGACGTTGGCATTGTCGAAAATAGGTTCGATACGAAAACCATCGTCTGTGGACTCAGCAGGTGTCGGTTGATCATCGAGTAAACTAGCGGGATTATTGACGCTATGTGTAGAGTCGGTTATTGAGCACCCGAGCATACTTAACAGAAGCCCTACACCGAGTGCATTACAGATGAACTGCTTGTTTGAGGAAGAAATAGTGCGTTGCATTTGCGAGCCTATGAAGTGACCGATTGCTTACCGCAAAGGGAAAGCGGAAGTACGATTTACGGAATTATGGTTTGGTTTTGTTGTCAGTGGGCTTTGGCCACGAATTGTTTGGGTGTTTTCTGGTTTCTGCTGGTCAGGAGTTGCCCCGTTGCTAAACATCGCGTCGATGGCGTCAGTACGGATGACAATGGAAGGAGGCGTACCCTGGCTAGGATCTGAGTTAAATAGGCTGCTAAATCGTAATCGTCGCTCACTCGCTTTCACTTCTCGGTTGTTTGCTAGATAACCGGGTATGAGTGAGAGTCGGTTGAGGACGACAGCATTTTTAGTGTGTGGATTGAGTCCGCTGATATGGGCGTCTATACGACCGATTTTAAACTGATCCCCTTCGACTATTTGAAAAATGACATCTAATTCTCCGGGGATTTCTTTGAAGCGGATATCGGGCGTAACCGTTGAATAGATAAAACCGAGTTTTCCGTAGAGATCTTTCAACGACTCGAGGACGGTAGATAGTTCACTCCGATTGAAATAGTCACCATTTTGAATTGTTAGTAGCGGTTGCAGCGTCGGAGATGAGACTCGGTTGTTACCCTGAATCGATATTGAACCAATCCGATAGCGTGGGCCTTCGTTGACGATAAACCGAAGTGTTACCCAATGACCCGAATCATCGTATTCGATTTGCCGCCCAGCGGTTGCTTGAAAGTAACCGAGGTTGCGGTAATAGCTAATCAACTGTTGTACGTCGGCATCGATAGCCTTAGGCACATAATCTCCGCCGTAGAGCCAATTGGTAAGTTTGTCTTTAGCCTGTAACTGCGTTTTCAAACGAGCGTCGGTTGCCAATCGCGGGTCATTTCCGACAACTTCGATTTTGGCAATCTTTTCACGAGGTCCTTCGTCGATGTAAAAGACGACGTTTCGTTGGTCTGACTTGTTGCCTTCGAGAATCGTGACATGGGCTTTGGGGTGACCTTTTTCGTGATACAGTTCTTCAATTTTGCGTTTTGCATCTTCAATCGCGAATATATCCAAGGCATCCCCGCCACGTAAATCCGATTGTTTAGTGAGTTTATTGTCGAGAAACATTCGATTTCCGATAAAGCGGACGGTGTTGATCGTTGGTCGTTCAAAAATTTCAAACGTAAGTTGAACGCCTTGGGCGGTTGTCTTAGTTAGTAAACGCACATCACGGATAAGTCCCGTGCGGTAAAGTCCCCGCACGTCTTCTTTGATGATGGCGGAATCGAACGAACGATCGATGCGGGTCTTGATGGTGCCATAGAGTTTTTCTGCGGTTAAATATCGATTGCCCTTAAATTCAATGGAAATCACCGGCATCCCCTGGAATTCTAGATGGGGATTGGATTGGTCAGCGTTTGTGGGCGAGGATTGTGCGTCTGGAGGCGTTGGCGCGACGGGTACTGATTGTTGAATTGATGAGTTGTTTGCCGCAGGGAAGGCAGCGGGACTCTGAGCCCTCAGCGGCAATAGATTGCTGCAAAGAAATATTGCGATGCTAACGGCACTGCAAGTGGCTAGGTGTTTGACATATGTAGGTTGGTGCATAGGTTTGTCCATTCGCAGACAATACGAAAACGACTTGCTTATATTCGCGGATGTATATGAATTCGTTTGCTGCAAACGTACATGCTATCGATTTGATTACACGTAGAAATAGGCTGCAAAGATGGGAGAAAAATACAACATTCCCTCTTCTGGGGCAATACGTATTTCCAACTACGAATTATTTTGGGCCGTCACGTTGGAGATATTTAGGGATCCGCAGCGCGAATTCTTAGAAAGGGTCGCCAACGGGTGCGGCGTTAAAATCATCGAATGCTTGCAAGCGTTCAGGTGCTTTGTCGACGAAGCGGGTGAAGTCTTCTTGCCACAGCATTTCGATTTCCCCAGTTGGACCGTTACGTTGCTTGGCGATGATAATTTCCGCTTGGCCCGCATACTGTTCAGCGTCATCGCCGCGTTGATAGTATGCTTCACGATGAATAAACATAACAACATCAGCGTCTTGTTCGATCGCGCCAGATTCACGCAAGTGGCTTAATTTCGGTCGATGGTCACCCGTGCCCTCAGTTTGTCGGTTTAATTGCGACAAGCATAGCACGGGGACGGAAAGGTCACGTGCGAGTCCTTTGAGGCGACGAGCCATTTTTGCGACTTGCTCTTGCCGTGGGTCACGTGGATTATCGGGTTCGATAAGTTGTAGATAGTCGACGACGATCAATCCGAGTTTACCTTGGCGTCGGCGGATTCGTCTCGCAGAGGCAGCTATTTCGCTGACAGTGCGACTTGGTGCATCGTCAACATATAGTGGAGCACTGCTCATTTCACCTGCTTTTTCGATCAGTTGTTTTCTTTCGTCATTGCCAATGTTCCCATTTCGCAATTTTTGGCCATTAACTTTAGCAGCGCTACATAACAAACGATCGCATAACTCCAATTTGGACATTTCTAAACTAACGAACAACACAGGTTGTTCGGTTAGCATCGCGACATTTTCGGTGATATTCATCGCAAAAGCAGTTTTTCCCATACTTGGGCGAGCTGCCAGGATAATCAATTCGTTTGCATGTAAGCCACCGGTGATGTTATCAAGGTCCTTGAAATGAGTTGCCACGGCATCGTCGGAATAATCGCCACTCATCCGAGCATCCATCCGATCCATTGCTTCATGCAAAATATCATTTAACGGCGACACGGTATTATGTCCACGGTCATCAACAATACCGAATATTTTTTGTTCTGCTTGGCTGAGCAAGTTTCGCGAGTCGTTGTTTTGATCGTAAGCGTCTTTTAAGATTTCCGTGCTCACATCGATTAGTGACCGGTAGGTGGATTTTTCGCGGACGATTTCTGCATAATAAACTGCGTGTGCGGCATTGGGGACAGCTTTCCCAATTTCCGCCAGGAATCCTGCGCCGCCAATTAGTTCATAGAGCCCTGCAGTTTTTAAGCGATCAACGAGTAGCATCGTGTCGATTTTTTGACCATCGTCATGCATGTCCTTCATTGTTTGGTAAAGTTTTTGATGGGCTTCATCAAAATAATCTTCCGCACGTATTATTAAAATGACCTCATCGATCACTTCAGGCATCAGTAGGATACTGCCGAGGACTCCCTTTTCCGCATTGAGATCATAGGGCGGTTGCCGTTCAAGAAAGTCGGCAGTGGTTGAGAAATTACCGTTAGTGCGTTGGTCGGGAGCTATTGCCATTAAGTCGCAGTGATCTAAACGAAAGGTATTATTTTTCAGCCAGTGTGATAAGTAAGCCGTCATTGTACACGGCATCGCTGATTAATGCATTGGTTTGTCGCGACCGCGCAGCAAAAAAGCTCGACCGATTTGTCGGCAAAGCTTTTATGTGTGTCGTACTAGGTTGGTTTCGGATTGAGCGGAGACTATTCCGACGATGGTGGGACAACCCACACCTTTAATTCAACATTGTCAACGTCTTGGTGCAAGTGCAATTTGACAGTAAACAACCCGTGTTCTTTGATTTGTCCGTCGATGATGACGTTTTCGCTGTTGATTGTATAGTTCTTACCACGTAAATGATCAACGATGTCGTTAACGCCGACGCTACCGTAAAGGACGCCTTCTTCGTTGGCTTTGGACTCAATCGTAACGCTTTCTTCGGCGAGTTTAGTAGCGATTTCACGCAAGCCAGCCAAGCGAGCTTGAGCCTGAGCTTGGATCTTGGCGCGGTGTTTTTCGACCATTCGTTTATGGTGTTCCGATGCAATCGTGGCCATCGCATTTGGAATCAAATAGTTATTTGCAAATCCAGGTTTGACTTCAACAATGTCACCAGCGTGTCCGAGGTTATCGACAGACTGGATTAACAGTAATTCGATTCCCCCGTTAGGACCTTTGGGGAGTCTTTTGTAGGATCGTTTTGTATCGGGGCTTCTGGGCATTTTCCGAGTCGCTTAATGAAAGAGTGTTGGATTGAAATTGTTTTGTATGTTGTAGATGTTAAAAAGGGATATCATCATCCACTGGAGGTGGTGATGATGGTGGGTTATCAAAGGATGCCGGTTCTGATTGAAATTGCTGTGTACCTTGATTGCCTTGAGGCTGCTGTTGGAATGATTGAGCTGGAGGTGCCGAGTTGGAATCTCGGAAGCTTTCGCCACCGCCACCGCCCCCACCACGGTTGTCACCACGTGGAAGCATCGTAAAGCGTTCACCAGTCACTCGCAGTTTGCTTCGTTTTTGTCCCGTCTGTTTGTCGTCCCACTGGTCAAGTTTCAGTCGACCTTCAATTAGGATTCCCGAACCCTTGCCCAGGTACTCATTGCAAACTTCGGCGTTTCGTCCCCAAAAAGTAATGTCAACGAACGTAGTTTCCTCCACCAACTGTCCATTGGCGTCTTTGCGTTTGTCATTTACCGCGAGCCCTATTTCGGTCACGGCTGTACCTGAAGGTATGTACCGTAATTCAACATCCCTAGTGAGATTACCCATTAGGATAACTTTATTAAAACTGGCCATGTTGGTGACACTCCTTAATAATAGTATGAAAAGTTTGGAGTTGACAATGTCTGCTGCACATCCGCTTACCTGAACCGGTGTGGACGGCAATATTATGATATGACGTCACAAAACCGTATCACCTTATCTACGACTCACTACTAGCTTCTTCAGCTACCGGTTGATCGGCTGATTCCGTTGTTTCGGCCGATTCCGTTGTTTCACTGCTATTCGCATCGCTCTGACCACTTACAGCATCATCTTCACCGGAGGCACTTTGTACAGTTTCTCCTCGAGCATGAGCAACTAACGGCTCGACGAGTCGTTCGTCAAGTCGCAAAGTCAAAGTTCGCAGGACATTCTCGTTGAGTTGGAAGGCACGTTCCATTTCAACGAGTCGTGATCCTTCGACTCGGATGTAGCTAAGCCAATAAGTCCCTTTACGGTGACCATCGACGAGATAGGCAAGTTTCTGTTCGTTCCAAAGTCGCGAAACAAGGATTTCTCCATCAAATTTCGTAACGGTACTATCGAAAGACTCTTGAACTCCACTGGGGTCACGAGCGTATCGATTGGAATCGAGAATGTGCATGCA
>JABJJO010000197.1 GCA_018660825.1 Planctomycetaceae bacterium
CAGGAGGCATTGGTGCGATTATTGCATCATGCAATCCTCTATGATCCCGATACGGCGCGAGTTTATGAAGCACTGGTCAAGTTTCCCCAACGCCTGCAAATTCGGCGAGCGGACGCCTATCTGCATTCGTGGCAGAATCTTCAATACCTGTTTGATCTGTTGGCAAGTCGGCTATGGTTTGAAGAAAAGACAGATCAATTGAAATCATTGATCGATAGCTGGTTGATGTTACCCGCGGGAGCGGGGGGGCGCGAGCGATACGAGCTAAGGCCGGTGACTCCGGAATTATTAACACGGTTGTATCTCTATCATCTTCGGCATCGAGGACGTTGGCAGGAACTTTATGGTTTCACAACCAAAATTCAATATTTGTCGCTATCACCGCATGGCAACAATTTGGGCGATAAGGAGTTCAGTGCCTGGCGCACCGCTCACTGGTTGCAGGGTGAATCCGCCAACGTCCTTGAACAACAACAGCAGCCGGTTATAAAGCCAGCGGATGCGACTCGTTTTTTGATCCAGCGACCCGCAAGCGTTGAGACAGATCGGGAATCGGTCAATGCCATGCGGGAGATCCTGCAGGCTGTTAAGGTAGAGGACCTAGACAATGCCACAAAGATGATTACCAGCAATCCAATCCCCGAGGGGCTGTTTCCGGTGGATGGGCTAGGCACCCATTTCCAATCCGGCAGTGTTTACCTGCGGTCAATACTAGAACAAAACAGCAAGCTAGCCGAGAAGATGCAGCGAGATAACGCCGATCTTGCGGATTTGCGATTGAAGAAAGCGGTTGATGCCACCGATATGAACGGCGTCGCTCAAATTGCGATGCGGTTTCGTGGTACGCCCGCAGCTGTCAAAGCGATTGAGTTGCTGGCAAATCACCAACTTTCCGCAGGCGAATTTCTTCCGGCGGCTCAGAATTTTGCCGATTTGTTAAAGCTTGGTGCTGATGGCGATCATGCCTTGTGGATTGCAAAACACAAATTGGCTCGGGCATTGGCTGGACAAAAACCGTCCAACGGGGTTGAAATTGACGTTGAACTGGAGGGAGAAGTGATCCCGAAAGACAAGTTTAATGCACTTTTGGATCAACTGGCTGCTCAGCGGGGACGACAGTACATCAAACCTGCCAAGCAAAATCTGTCGCCGAAAAACCGTTCCCTTGTGCCGCTGCTGGACATGTCTTTGCCTGGCAGTGTGCGTGCCGATGTTCGCCGTACCCGTCAAGTCTCTTTTCTGGACCTAGGGAACACCCTGCTGATTAGTCAGCCGGCGCGTTTAACCTGTTACTCGCCCAGTGCCAAAAAGGTTGTATGGAAAATTGAAGACAGCGGCGAGGGTATGCCGGCAGAGTACATGTATAACGGTCAACCGGTGCCTTTTGGTAATGGGGTGTTTGTCTCAGTGTTCAAGGAAAAGAAGTTTTATTGGACTCTGCTTAATCCGGCAGATGGGAAGACTTTATGGGAAGCTCCGGCAGTGGGAGTTCCCTTTGCCGATCCCATTGTGGCGGGTTCGTCAATTTACGTTCTTGCCGTCACCCAGCAAAAGACCACCTTCGGACATTTGACCCTACAACAACTGGATTCGACAACGGGTGAAATGATTTCCAACACGGTCTTGATGAATGTGCAAATTGATGCTGAGTTATTTCGCCGCGGTCGCAGCGTGATAGCACAAGATCACATTGTTTTTACGCTTGAGGGTGTAATTTACAGCACTAGCCTGCAAGGGGATTTGCTGTGGGCTCAACTGTTGGATCGCGTCCCCAAAATTGCAGATCAGCACTTGTACAATAATATTATTCCAACAACTCCGCTGGTTGCAGGAAATATGATTCTGCTATGTGTAGAAGGGTCAGCATCGCTGGTTTGCCTTGATCGTATGACGGGAAATCTACTGTGGAAGTACCAGCATCCTGGCTTGCAGAAGATGGTCGGGGTTTTTGACGAACAGATCATTCTGGTTTGTCAGTCGGGTATTCAATCACTGCAGTTGAAGGATGGGGCAACGAGGTGGTTTTATCCTGTCTCTGTAAATCCGCAATCGGTTCTCATCCACAACGACCACGTTCTTGCGCTGACGTTGGATAAACCACAGACGACGGCACACCTATCAATGGAGTCCGAGCGGGGAATATTGTGGATTCATCCGCAGACGGGAAATGTGGAACATCATTTCTCGCTTCAGGAAGAGAATAAATTGTTTTTTGACGCTGAACAAATCTTTACGTTTGCTGATCAAGTTGTTGTAGTAAGTAACGTTGATATTAATGCCCGTACATTTAAGCTGTTGGGACTACCGGTAAAATGAGATTGTCACTAATGGCCATTACTACCGTGTTGTGTTTGATCGTTGCTGGTACAAGCCTGGGTCAGGATGCACCCCAGTACAGGGCTGTATTCGGTGAAAGTGAGGTGTTGCTTGGACAGAAGATAAGTGGCTGGGACGCTCCACAGAACGCAGCTAAACTCGATGATCGGTTGCTGTTTGATAAAGCAACAGGTGTCATTCGATATCTTGAAAAACTGGATGCGAAAATAGAACGGACAGGACCATTTATTGAACTGTTCAACGGCGATGTTTTGCTAGGAATTGCGGTAGGCTATCAAAACGAAAACACATTAAACGGGGTACCAGCGTATTTCGATGTGCATCTTCGCGGATCACTTGTTCCGTTCGGTTCGGCGGATGGAACGGTTCGTATCAAGGCTAATCGCGTAAAACGTCTTGTGTTTTCGGCGGAATCCACTCAAAAAATAGCCATGGTCAAACGCGATCCGGGAACGGTGGTTTTGACTAATGGCCAAATGCTAACAACCGAAGAATTGCGTTGGTCAGCTACCGGACTAAGAGGAATTTCAGAAACGAGTTCATTTAGTGCCCGTTGGGATGAGCTTGCTATAGTGGTTCCG
>JABJJO010000062.1 GCA_018660825.1 Planctomycetaceae bacterium
ACAGATAATTGATAAATGCATGGTCGGGTGGGAGGAATCGTTTCAGAAGCAACGGGTTGCGGCCGGACAGCTTGGTGATGGTCTTGTCGGCGACCTAGTGGATGAAATGTATGCAAAAATTTTGGAACGAAAACCAACGGAACGGGAGGCAGAGGATACCCTAGCGTTGACTAGTACATATATGAAAACCTTAGGTAACCAGAAAGCAATCGCCAAACTTATTGAAACGCTCGTTTTAAGTTCCGAATTCGTTTATCGCGATGAATTCGGACATGGGCAAATGGATGAGTACGCGAGGAAAATGTTGTCGCCACGCGATGCCAGTTACGCGTTGGCTTATGCGCTCACTGATAGCAGTCCTGATGATGAGTTGGTCGCTGCGGTCGAACGGGGTGACCTTCGTTCCCGAGAAGACTATCGTCGCGAAATAATCCGCATGCTCAAGAAGAGAGATCAGTATTACGTTATCGACGAAACGGTTCAGAAGGCGGGATTTAATTCCAGTATTACCAATACGCCGATTAGGAAGCTGCGGTTTTTTAGAGAGTTTTTCGGGTATGTAAAAGCCATGACAATATTTAAAGACGATGCGAGGTTCAGTAATGGAGCAAGCTATGATGGTGTTAAAGGTCGCCTGGTAGATGAGGCTGATATGCTCGTAGATCATATTATTCAACTAGACCGTCGTGTATTTGAAAATCTATTATCGACGGAATCGTTTTATGTGTACCACTCTGGCAACAACGAATCGATGAAGGCTGCATCCGACAGGATCCGTAGGATATACGACTACTTCCGTCGTTTTGACTGGGAAGAGTTCACCGAGGAAGAGCTATATAAACACTGGGACTTCATCAACGAAATGAAGATGATGGGCACGGTGTTTGCTGACTTTCAAACCAACGCCAAACGACGAACAAACTGGGTGCGAACTTTCAAGAGCCAAATGACAAGTTATTCGTTTCGTTTCGCAAACGGACAAAAGGCGGCCGCACCTTATGACGCGACGGGAATGGCTTATTGGAACAAAAGTGATGCGTCCACCCGTACGGGCCAACAAATGCGGGGCCCAGACGTGGGAAGATTTTTTAATATTGACTTTGCAAACTGGGACTATCCCACGACCCAGCCGGCAAAAGTTGACCATCGAAAAGGTATTCTCACGCATCCGGCGTGGCTTATTGCTCACTCGCTGAATCTCGAGACGGATCCGGTGCGCCGCGGGAAATGGGTCCGTGAAAAACTCCTTGCAGGTACGATTCAGGATGTACCAATCACGGTCGACGCGGTCGTTCCAGAAGATCACCACAGGACACTGCGGCAGCGACTTGATGAAAAGACGTCCGAAACATACTGCTGGAATTGTCACAAAAAAATGAACCCGTTGGGTATGGCTTTCGAAATCTATGATGATTTTGGGCGATATCGGACTGAAGAGCGTCTCGAACATCCGGACAATCTAATTCAAGAAACGCCACGCGAACGCGGACTTCACATTGACGGTAGACCGGTTTATAAAACAATTCCGGTGAATTCCAAGAGTGTTCTAGATGGTACGGGCGATGAATTACTTGATGGGGAAATTTCCGATGCCTTAGACATGACCGAGCGCCTTTCTAAATCCATACGAGTACGACAGTCTATCATTCGTCACGCATTCCGTTATTTTTTAGGGCGTAACGAGTTACTATCTGATTCTAAAACCTTGATCGATGCGGATCAGGCTTACGTTGATAGTGACGGTAGTTTTGATGCGGTGATTGTATCTCTGTTGACCTCCGACTCCTTTATTTACCGCAAAGCAACAAGGAACTAAAATGTCTATCGATAGAAGAACATTTCTGGAAACGCCCATGTGGGGCGCGGGTTTGGCCTTATCGCCTTCTTTTAATTATCTGTTGGGGTCGCCCCAACCGAGTGATTATCCTCACCGCTTTATTTTTGTAAGGAAATCTAACGGAAACGTGCCAGCGTTGTTTTCGCTACCGACGTTGTCAACACGAGAAAAAGAAAAAGACGATAACAAAGAAGCGTTTGAAACGGATCTTAACAATCATGAACTTCCCATTTGGCTGCGCGAGTTAGAGGAACATAAAGACAACCTAACAATTCTACATGGCATATCAATGACCGTCAGTGGTGGTGGACACTATTCGTTCTCGGGTTGTATGGGCGCATATAAGGCGGGCCGGAATGTTATTAGCGGAATTAAGAGAACGACGGTGGATTTCGAACTCGCTAAACTAGTCCCGTCTCCCTTTAGTCACGTGGAACTTTCGTTAACAGGCGATTACAGTAATTTTCGGACGGGTATTGTCCCCGGATATTCTGCGCCAGCGAAACATCAAAGAAATTATTGTTACGCCGATCCGCAAACCGCTTACAACGAACTCTTCAAATCTGTGACTAATCCGCTAGCGGTAGGCTCCGACAGTAGTCTATTGGATTATCTCTATGAACAGGAAGCGAGAAGACTCGATGGGCTAGACGGCAGGGAACGGATGAAGATCAGTAATCACGTTGATTCCATCCAGTCGATTCAGGAAAGAAATAAAAAGGTTGCCACACTTTCAGATGCAATTTCAAAAAATCTACCCCGGATGGATAAAATACATGCCGGTGGTGGACCTAACGCCAGCCTTTTGGATAAGCAACATGCATTTTCGGATGTTTTAGTTGCAGCGCTGATATCTGGACTGACGAACGTCGTAACCTTCACCATCGATGAACTTTCAACGCCAATCACTACATTGGCTGGTAATACGAGTCGAGTCGACCTTCACCGGTTAGGGCACAGCAAGAATACAAAACTCAGAGATATTGTAAAAGCTAGCCACATGGTTCAGATCGCCAAAATTGTCACGCGATTGAAATCTGTTCCGGAGGGTACCGGTACAATGTTCGACAATACAACGATTATCTATATGCCTGAAACCGGTGCTGGCCATCACGGACCGGATACCGAAGCGCCGATGGTGATCATGACCGGTAAAAATTCGAAAATAGATATAGCCGGACGATATATTCGACTTCCTTTCCATTCGACGGAGGGACATAAGACTCTAAGTAACTGGTACACCACCCTGCTAAACGCGTACGGCAATCCGATTGAACACTACGGCGATAAAGATTTGGAGATGTCCCGAAAGAAAATGCATCAGACGGGCGCAATCGCGCAATTTCTGGCGTAGGTATTCGCTCTGCGGCTGCGATGATAGTTCACCAGAGAAACATCCATCCTGACCACAAGTGGAATTCACGAGAGGCCCGCTATTGGCTGATTAAATTACGCGTGAAACTGGTCCTTCTGGGTGTTGTTCAAGCGAGGTTGAAAACACGGTCCATGTTATCAGAGATTTCCTTGAGTCGGTCCGCACCGCCGCCACCCACTTCCGCAGCACACCAACCGTGAAAATTGATCTCCGCTAGTGCATCATTCACATCTGCGAAGTCCAAGTCTCCCTCGCCAATTTTCTTGAACTTGCCTTCTGCTCGAGAGAAACCCTTCACATCAAGTTTGATGATTCGTTTATTCAACTGCCGAATCCAATCGCCCATACTTCCGTATTTCCAATGGTTACCAATATCAAATTGCATGCCCACGAGTGGCGAGTTGAAATCGTCGATATATTTTACAAACTTGTCAGCGGTTTGCTTATGGTCGCCACCATGATTATAACAAAATTGGTTCCAAACGTTCTCGACAACGATTGACACGCCAAGTTCTCCGGCAAGGGGCAATGCAAGGGCAATGTTGTCGACACTACGTTTCCAGATTTCTTCTTCGGGTCCATCATTGCCGTGGCCAACTACCAAAAGGCAAGTTTTGCCACCGACAGCCTCTGTCTCAATCAAGGAACGTTGGAGGTGTTCCAATGCTTTGCCGCGAACCGCCGCGTCTTCATGAGTGTGACGAACCTGCCAATGGGTATTGCCGACACTTCCGTCGACAGGCAGTCCGCTGTCAGCGATCGCCTTTTTTGTGTCGGCTACGTTTGCACCGGGACAACTTATTTCAATGGCGCCGAATCCAGCCGCCTTCGCCAATTTGAATTTGTCGGTAAGTGTTCCACCTTTTAAACCGACCATCCCAATTTTGAGAGTTTTGTAAAGACGTCCCTTCAGACTTGTGGTCGGCGAATCTGCCGCAGCGAGCGGCAGAGCGGCCGTTGCGGAAATCGCCGCTGTAGCTTGTAAAACTTGTCGACGGTTTAAACGTGTGTTTGTCATGTTAAGTCCTATTGGAAAGAATGCTAGGAATAGTATCAAAATGTCATAGGCAGAAGTGAAATTTAAAGTTCTGGAATGGGAGCTCCCTTAGGGATGTCTGCGCCCTCCCAGTTTACCTTGCCAGCGGAATATAACAAAATACGATGAGAGCTATTTTTTACTGGTTTCATATTTGTTTTAGGAATCCACTGCCGTAAGTCGGCGATAACTCCCTGGTACATTGCCTTGCTCGCTAAGTTATGCCATTCGTGTGGATCCACGAGAGTATCATAGAGTTCCGCACTTCCATCGGCATATGAAATATATCGCCAGCGGGTGGTCCTAATCGCATGGTTGTCATGATTGTGGGTGGTGATTGCTGGATGCTCCCGCTTTGCTGTTATATCTTTTAATTGGGGAACTAAGCTGTGCCCTTCAAGTTGTTTGCCAACCTTGCTATTGATGAGTTCTGATAGCGTTGGGTAGATGTCCAATAGTTCTGCAGGTTGCGCGGAAACTTGCCCGGGGGTAATTCCCGGTCCCGCAAATATCAACGGCACGCGTGTTCCGTCGGCCCACAGTGTGTTCTTTCCTGTAATCGCCTTTTCGCCAATATGCCATCCATGGTCTGACCATAAAACGATAATAGTATCGTTTCGGTATCCACTGTCTTCAAGTTGTTGTATCACTCTACCCACCTGGCTGTCGATGAACGCAGTGCAAGCGAGGTAGCTGCGAGCGAGGTTGTGCCACTGATTTTCGTCCTGTAGAAACTTCAAACGGCATTCAGGTAATTTCCAATGTAAATACCACGAAAAGCGAGGCGTATCATCTCGATCATTGGGAAATACCTTCGGCAAGACGCTGTCATCGTCGGGAAAAAGATCGTACCACTTTTGAGTTGTATAGCAGGGGACGTGAGGCAGAAAAAAACCAACGGACAGGAAGAAAGGTTCCTGTGGTTTGGCCTTTAAGGTGTCGATGGCATATTGGGCTACTTTATAGTCCTGCTTTTGTTCGTCCTTGTGTGGAAACACTCCCCAGTCGACGAGGGGGTGACCACTGGGTGTATTTACTAGTGGTTTATCCGGCTTAATTCCCACGCCTCCGGGCGGTCCAAAATGATGGAATTCTTTAGAGTCAGACTGCCGACCGTAGCGCCCGTGATAGATTTTACCGGTGGAGTAGGTCGTGTAGCCATGTTTGGCTAAATGATCAGGGAGAGTAACGGAATCTGCTAACGCTGGGACATTACGAAACCACGGCGCAAGGCCGTAAATGCCGGTGCTACTGGGCCTCATTCCGATCATTAAGCTGGTCCGCGAAGGATTACACAGAGGACTCTGGCAGTGAGCATTTGTAAATAATGTACCACTCACCGCCAGGTTATCGATGTTGGGTGTGTGCGCTAATGGATGCCCGCCCAGACAGCCGATCCAGTCATTTTGATCGTCAATAGCGATGAACAAGATATTGGGTTTCTCGGCAGCGAATAATTTTGCGGTCATCAAAAGTACACAAATCGTGGCTAAGTAAATTGGGATGAACCTTCGCATTGGTTGTTGTACCTGTTGATTAAAGACTATAAAGGAGTGTGCAATAGCGATAGTATAACGCATTGAACTACTCAACACCCCCCTTTGGAGATGATTACTATGCCTAAGTTCGCTTGTACTGCGATTCTAGTCGTTTTTACTAGTTTGTATTCCGTGGCTGACGCTAAACCTCTTATTGAATCGGGGGATCGCGTTTTATGCATAGGCGATTCAATCACGGCGGCTGGTCATTATGTAAGTTTCCTAGATATGCAGTTGCAGGTACTATACCCCAATGATGCACCCACTGTCGTCAATCTGGGACTACCCAGTGAAGGCGTGACGGGGTTATCGGAACCGGACCACCCATTTCCGCGGCCGAACGTACACGAGCGGCTTACGCGAGCGCTTGATCAATTCAAGCCGGATGTTGTTATCGCTTGTTACGGCGTCAATGATGGAATCTACCACCCATTTAGTGCCGCGCGGTTTGCCGCGTACAAGACTGGGATTGTCAAGTTGATTAGCGCAGTAAAACAAAGGGATATTTCATTGGTGCTTTGTACGCCGATTCCATTTGACCCTGCGCCGCTCCGAGGCAAAGGGAAAATGTTACCGCTCGATACTGAAAAAAACTATGCGTGGTTTGCAATATATGAGGACTACGACAAAGTTATAGCGCAGTATGCCGAATACATTCGTAGTGAGCTTGAGGGTGTCGACAGGACCGCGGATGTATTTCAAGAAATCACAAACACTCTGGCATCCAAACGTAAGCCTGATCCGGATTATAGGATGTCGGACGACGGAGTACACATTAACGTAGATGGGCATCTAGTGATGGCCCAGTGCGTGGCAAAGGCTTGTGGCATCACCTGGTCGACTATTGATAAAACGTTGTTTGATTTGACAGAGAAGAAGACGAAGGTATTACACGACGCGTGGCTGTCGAAGGTCGGTCATCAAAGACCTGGAACCGCCAAAGGAAAGTCTATCGTTGAGGCGGAAAAGTTGGCTGAGGAAAATGACACTGCAATCGCGTCGAGGATTCGGGCGTTGACGCCCAAGGCTAGTGCGCCAACCCCCGGCCCTCTGTCGCCGATTGACGACGTACCTGGATTACCCCGCGTTTTGCTCATTGGCGATTCGATATCGATTGGTTATACGCTCGACGTGCGGCGGGCTTTAAAAGACGTTGCAAACGTTCATCGTCCACGAACCAATTGTGGGCCAACGAGCAAGGGCGTGGAGCAACTCTCAACGTGGCTCGGCGATGGCAAATGGGATGTCATCCACTTTAATTTTGGTCTGCACGATCTAAAATGGTTGGGTCCTAACGGTGAAAATCTCGCGGAACCGAATAAAGCTGGGAACAAACCACAAGTCGCGTTAACGCAATACAGGAAGAATCTGGAATTAATCGTTAGCCGATTGCAAAAATCTCGCGCTGTCCTTATTTGGCGGAATACAACTCCGGTTCCCAAAGGCGCTCGTGGTCGGGTGGTAGGGGATTCAGTGAAATACAATGAGGTGGCACTGGAGGTGATGAAACGCCATGGCATTATAGTCGATGATATGTATAGCTATAGTTTGGCGAAGCAAACGCAGATTCAGAAACCAAAAGATGTTCATTTTACCCGGGAAGGTTCAGCGTTTTTGGGTAAAAAGGTTGCACAGATAATCCGTGCTCAACTTAAGTAACAAACAATGACCGCCAATATTGGCAGTTACTCGTACTCCCATTTCATAATCCAAGGATCGTTCATCAACTTTTGTTGGGCTTTGAGCTTGGCCTTGTACTTATCGAGCAATTCGCGGTATTTTGGATCCGCCGCTAGGTTGTGTTTTTCGTGCGGATCTTTGGAAATGTTAAACAGCTCAAATTTGGGACGATTGATATATTCACCGACGGTCCTTTGCCCGTATGGCGCGTTCATTCCCTTTTCGAACTGCGCCTGCCAACTTGAGGCTGCCCAGAGGTCGGAAGCAAAAGGGTAGGGTAGTCCTGCAGCAATATTCCAAATCAATTTATATTCCCTGTCGCGTACTACGCGCATGGGATAGTACATTTGAATTTCATGAAACGTGTGAGATGCGAAAATGGTATCCCAATGCGATTTACTCGGGTCCGCTACAACGGACATCCAACTTTTGCCGTGGTAACGATCAAACTTGTGACCGCCGTTAAGATTGTCTAACCGACTAATGCCCTTGTCCTTGTAGTAACCGCGCCAGTCCATAGTCTTCTTGGGCCCATTTGTTTCACCGTCCAGTCCACTGGCGAAATCCAAAATGGAAGGTGTGATGTCGATATGACTGATCATCGCGGTGGTGGTTTGACCGCGTTGCTTGGCGTACGGATTCCTCACGACGAATGGAACCTGTAGCCCGCCTTCGTACGTCGTTGTTTTACCACCGGAAAAGGCCATTCCGTGGTCGGAGGTAAATATGATCATCGTTTTGTCATAGAGATCGGCTGCTTTAAGAATCTCTACAAGTCTTCCCAAGCCTTGGTCGATTCGCGAAACGCTCTGATAGTATTGAGCCAATTCTTCCCGAGTTTCCGTTGTGTCGCTCAAAAAATGCGGAATGGGAACGTTCGCGGGATTGTAAAACACTTCGTTTACGCCTGCCCATGATTGTCGCTCGGGCTTATTCCCAAATAGGTTGGGTTTGAGCTTCATTTTCGAACCTTGGTCAACGCCGCCTCCGCGATGTGGGTCGGTGGTTGCGAAATATAGAAAGAATGGACGCTCATCTGCTTTGTCGGTGATAAACCCTTTCGCGTTGTCGGCCATAGATACTGCGTTGCGACCGTTACCCGGAAGATAGTTTTCGAAATGAAATACGTCCTCGGGTGCCACGTGGTATTTTCCAATTTGCGCTGTACGGTATCCCGCACGGGTCATAGCCCGCGGTAACGCCAAGGCAATCACCGCAGGGAAGGAGGTAAACTTATGAAAATGGTGTTGGTGCCCATATTGACCGTTGTAATGGTTGTGTAATCCACTGAGCACGACACTACGACTGGCGCTGCAGCTAGCAGTCGTCGCGAAGGCATGGGTGAATATGAGGCCATCCGAGGCGAGCGCATCGATGTTCGGAGTCTGTGCGATCTTATCACCGTAGCAGCCCAAGGTAGGACTTTCGTCATCGGTTATAAAGAAGATGACGTTTTTCTCCGCGGCTTGAGTTACTGATATTGTTGCGGCTAAACCAAATAACATTACTGCGGAAAGGAAAAATGGAGCGCATTTTTTCATCGTTCGTACTTTCGGGTTTGATTTGTTAGGTAAGAGTTAAGTGATCTATAGTATAGCGTTAGGACGACGGCCGAATGAAGACCTCGGGGCCCGATAAAGATTATTCGATATTGATAGCTATCAGAAGCATCACCTTGAACCGTTACGCTGCTCGGTGAAGTAAACGGTTTACTTGTGGGCGAGCGCGTAGTGTGCCACACTGAAAGTAAATGACAATATGGCTCATCCAAACTTTAGTTAAGGCCACTTCTCGTGACAACACTCAGGCGACGATTTAGCATGTGCCAATTAACACTATTGTTGATTCTAACGTCTGGCCATTGCGTTAGGGCAGCCGATACGCCTAACATTATCATCGTGATGGTGGACGATATGGGCTACAGCGATTTGGGTTACTTCGGATCCGCAATCGAGACTCCGGTTCTTGATAATTTGGCCTCGCACGGGGTGACTTTTAGTAATTTCTACAATACGGCGAGATGTTGGAGTACGCGGGCGTCCTTAATGACGGGGTTCTACCCTCAACAAGTCAATAAAGCGATGTCTTTTGGTCCCAAAGCACCGTTTGGTTATCAGGGGAACATTCCGCGCGAGACGAAATTTCTATCCGAATTGTTGCAAACTCATGGCTACTCCACATATCACGTAGGAAAATGGCACCTAAATAATAGAACTATAGACATTGAAAACTCTTGGCCGCTCGGTCGTGGATTTGATAAGAGCTATTGTGTTGTGAGTCAAAATAATTTCTTTGCGCCTTGGCGGATGCGAGATGAAAATCAAACTATCATTCGTTCCGAGAATTCTCGGCGGTGGCCGAAGGACTATTATATGACCACCGCAATTGGGGAGCGTTCAAGGATTTACTTGCAAGACCACCTACGAAACACACCCGAAAAACCTTTTTTTCTATATGTCGCACATACTGCTCCGCATTTTCCTTTGCAGGCGCCGCATAACGTAACCAGTAAATATCTAGGAAAGTACATGCACGGCTGGGATGAAGAACGGAAACGCAGGCAGGCCATACTACAAGAAAAAGGTATAGTCGTCACTGGCTTGCCGGAGCGTGATCAAGAGGCGGTTGAGTGGGTAACTTTAAGTCGTGGTGACCAGATCGAATGGGACAGTCGCATGGCGGTACATTCGGCGATGATTGATGTTGTTGATCAAGAAGTTGGTCGACTTATTGCGCTGTTGAGCGATTGGGGCGTCTATGAGGATACGGTTATCTTTTTTTTAAGCGACAACGGAGCTAGTGCTGAGGTTCTGGTGCGCGGCGACGGGGACGATCCAACAGTCGCGCCAGGGAGCATCGCATCGTATGAATGTTTAGAGGTAGGATGGTCTAATGCCTGCAACACTCCTTTCCGTGAACATAAAATGTGGACGCATGAGGGAGGAATATCCACGCCGCTAATCGTTCATTGGCCTAACGGAAATATTGGGAGCGGCAAAATCACGCGACAAAACGGTCATGTTATTGATCTCGTTCCGACAATTATGGACATAGTCAACTCATCTTTACCCGTGGCGGTGGAATATCCAGGGAAATCATTGTTAGGCACGATTCGCTCTGGAAAGACTCATCGCAGGACGCTTTTTTGGGAACACTTGGGAAATAGAGCCGTCCGCAGGGGACAATGGAAAGCAGTGTCGGAGTACCAACATGCTTGGCAGTTGTTCGACATGCGCACCGACCGTGGGGAAAATATTGAGCTGTCCGAATATCACCCCGCGCTGCTGAAGCAGCTTATCTCAAAATGGGATGATTGGGCTGAAGCCTCGAGCGTGGTACATTGGGAGACAATGCGAGGGTTTCATCCTAATTATCCATTTGAGTACAAAAGGAAATAGACTTTGACTACCAATTTAAGAAAAATAGATGCGTTAAAACTGATATTGGCAGCTACTTTCTCGGCAATGTTGGGTACCGTCAACGGTGCGGAACGCCCTAATGTCATTGTTATCCTTGCCGATGACATGGGGTATTCAGATATCGGCTGTTACGGCAGCGAGATTGATACGCCAAACTTGGATGGTCTGGCTGCTAACGGCCTGCGGTTCACTCAGTTCTATAATACGGCGCGATGTTGTCCAACTCGTGCGTCATTACTCACCGGTTTGTACCCTCATCAAGCTGGCGTGGGACATATGACCAATGACCACGGATTTGAAGGATATCGAGGTAATCTCAATCGGAAATGTATGACCTTCGGCGAGGTACTACGTCCAACTGGTTATCGCACTTATATGTCAGGTAAATGGCACGTAACACTTGACGATACCGCCACAAGTTCGAAGCACAATTGGCCGATGCAACGGGGTTTCGACAAGTTTTACGGTACGATTTCTGGTGCCGGCAGTTTTTGGGACCCCTGGTCACTGGTACGGCAGAATAGTCCGATTTCAGCGTTTGCCGATGATCAGTATCGACCCAAGGAATACTACTATACTAATGCCATAAGTGATCACGCTGTTCGCTTCATCGATTCCCACTACAAGGACAATGCGGATCAACCTTTCTTTCTATATGTTGCTTACACTGCGGCGCATTGGCCAATGCATGCGCCCGAGGCGGAGATTGCGAAATATAAGGGGAAATATTCCGCTGGGTATCAATCGCTGCGTGAACAGCGTTACGCGAAGATGAAGTCATTGGGAGTGATTGGTCCCAAATCAAAACTTGGTCCGGCCGCCGTTGATTGGAGTAAACAAAACAATAAGAAATGGGACCAGCGAAATATGGAGGTTTACGCCGCGATGGTCGACTGCATGGATCAAGGTATTGGACAGATTGTTGATTCCCTTAATAAACATCGTCAGTTAGATAACACCCTAATTCTTTATATGCAAGACAATGGTGGGTGTGCCGAGGGCCTGGGTCGGTTGTCGAGAAATGGCGTTACGAAGCGTCCTGGCGTTGCTACACTACAGGCGATGCAACCCGAGGATTTGCAGACCAAGATGATCCCTGACCAAACCCGAGATGGCTTTCCAACCGTTATGGGGCCGGGCATATTGGCAGGACCGGACGGTACCTACATTGCGTATGGGAAGGGCTGGGCCAACGCGTCAAATACTCCATTTCGTGAATACAAACATTGGGTACACGAGGGAGGTATATCCACACCTCTCATAGCGCATTGGCCGAAGGGGATTAACGGAAAAGGCCGACTTGAACCGGAACCTGGTCATTTAGTTGATATCATGGCGACCATTGTTGAGTGCAGCGGCGCTAATTACCCGAAGACTAACAATGGCGTAGCGGTTAGGCCTTTAGAAGGTGAAAGTTTGGTTAATGCGTTCGCAGGTGGGGCGTACGATAGAGGAGCTATTTTCTGGGAACACGAAGGGAATCGGGCAATTCGTGTTGATGACTGGAAGTTGGTTGCTAAGGGCGCAAAGGGACGCTGGGAGCTCTACGATATTGCTGAGGACCGAGAAGAAACCACTGATTTGACTTCGACATATCCGGACGTGGCGAAGGACTTAGAGCAGCAATGGACAGCATACGCGACACGGGCAAACGTATTTCCACTAAATCCCAGACAGGCACGGGCAAAGATCGAGAAAAAGAAAGCGGGTAATTAATATGCGAAATATTCGGAACGTCACCTATTCACGTTGTCTTTTGTTTTTTTTAGTCGCGGGCATATTTAGTTCTTGTCGTGTCACTCTAGCGGTGAAACCAACTCGCCCAAATATTGTGGTGTTTGTTGCCGACGATCTAGGTTGGAGCGACTTGGGCTATTCGGGTTCATCCTTTTACGAATCGCCAAATATCGATTTGCTTTCAAAGCGCGGTATGATTTTTACAAATGCGTATTCCAATGGTCCCAATTGCGCTCCGTCACGTGCGAGTCTGATGTCGGGAATGTACACCCCGCGGCACGGAATATATACGGTGGCGTCATCCGCGCGAGGCAAATCTAAAGATAGGCGCCTCATTCCGGTGGAAAATAACACGATACTGCGTGACGGTATCATTACGCTTCCTGAAAAGCTACGGACGCTGGGGTATCGAACCGGGCATTTCGGCAAATGGCATCTGGGTGCGGACCCAACAACACAAGGGATGGACGTAAATATAGCTGGTCGAGAATGGGGTAGTCCCAGCGGTGGTGGGTACCGTAGTCCGTTTAACTTTCCTAACCTCAAGTCCGACAAACCGGGTGAGTATTTAACCGATCGGATTAGTGAAGCGGCCTGTGATTTTATACGCAGTTCAAAAAAGCAGCCGTTCTTCGTTTATCTTTCCCATTACAGTGTGCACACGCCTATTCAACCCAAAAAGCAATATGTTGAACATTTTGAAAATAAAGCTGAGGATCGGGGGCATAAAAATGCGGGTTATGCCGCGATGATTCAAAGTTTAGATGAGTCGATGGGAAGAATAATCCAAACTTTAGCTGCGGAATCACTCAGCGAAAACACGATCGTGATTTTTGTTTCCGATAATGGAGGCCACGGGGGGGTTACTACCAATCGTCCATTGCGAGGCGCCAAGGGAATGTTGTACGAAGGAGGGATACGCGTTCCGATGATTGTGCATTGGCCCGGAAAGACCGCGGCTGGATCCAGGTTCGACCAATCGGTAATCGGCGTAGATCTGCTACCGACGATACTTGAAATGGCAAACGGCAAGTCGAAAAAAGAACCAGATGAACAACCCCGAGACGGGATTTCGTTGGTTGACGTTCTTGACGGAACGGCGTCGGGACTCGTCGATCGCCCGTTGTTTTGGCATTTTCCGGCATATCTTCAGGCGTCGGGAAGCGGTGCAATTCGCGATCCCTTCCGCACGCGTCCCGTGGGTGCCATCCGCTGGGGAGATTGGAAGCTAATTGAATTCTTTGAAAGCGGGCAAGTTGAGTTATATAACCTCACTGATGATATTTCCGAATCAAAAAACTTGGCCGCATCCAATCCACAGCAAGCCGCCTTATTGCTAGATAAGTTGCAAAATTGGCGACAATCAGTAAATGCGCCTGTGCCCCAGGAGTTGAATCCAGATTATGAAGATTAGGCAGATTTGTATACTGGTTGCTTTGACAATGACCATTGGATTGGGTTGTTCTATCGCGCAGGCCACTGCGAACAAACCAAATGTTGTGCTGATTATGGCAGACGATTTAGGCTACGGGGATCTAGGTTGTTATAACGGTTGGATAAAAACACCTCATATCGACTCGATTGCGAGACGAGGCTTACTTTTCACCGATTACCATTCCAATGGTTCTAGTTGCAGTCCGACACGTGCGGCGTTAATGACCGGTCGTTATCAACAAAGGGCGGGTATTCCATCCGTTATTGCAGCAGATCTTAAACATCCGGCACATTATGGAGGTTTGCAACTACATGAAACCACGATAGCCGAGTGTTTTAAGCGGCAAAAATATGCGTCCGCAATTTTTGGGAAATGGCACTTGGGGTATTATCCGAAATACAACCCGACGCATCAGGGTTTTGACAGGTTTGTTGGTTATGTGAGTGGAAATATCGACTTTAGATCACATGTGGATCAAGCCGGCGTATTTGACTGGTGGCATAATTTAAAACCATCCACTGAAAAAGGTTATTCAACTCACCTAATTACTTCGCACGCAGTGGAATTTATCCGTGCCAGTAAACAACGCCCGTTCTTTCTATATGTACCACATGAGGCACCCCACTATCCCTATCAAGGACCAAAGGATGCGGCCTATCGGACCGTAAATGGTGTATTTGACAACAAAGGAATCCGTACGGACTCAAAGGAGGCGTATCGGGAAATGGTTGAAGAAATGGATAACGGAGTTGGCGCAATTCTCACGGCGCTTACGGATGGGGGTATCATAGACAACACGATCGTGATCTTCTGTTCGGATAATGGTGCAACGACATTAGGTAGTAATGGGTTGTTGCGGGGATACAAAGGAACAAATTTTGAGGGTGGGCACCGCGTGCCGTGTGTGGTTCAGTGGCCTAATCGGTTGGAAGCAGGTAAGCAATCGGCGCAGTTGATTGCGTCGATGGATCTGTTGCCATCGCTGTTTGGGTTGGCGAGTTTGAAATTGCCAGGAAATGTACGGCTGGATGGGTTGGACCTGTCGAATCAAGTTCTGAACACACAGAAACCCATCGAAAGAACCCTGATTTGGAACGGCGTAGCAATTCGGCGCGGCCGATGGAAATATATGGCGGCGCAAAAAGGCCTACCCTCCGATTCGCTATTTGATTTGGATTCTGACTCGTCCGAATCCATAAACAAGATCGAGCGGCACCCTATCGTCGCGAATGCATTTCGGGTGGAACTCGCGCGATGGAAAACCGAAATGGAAAAGACAAAAACGCTCCAACCCACGCGTCCCAAGTAAGGTGCAAATAACATCGCTCCTTGGCCTAGCTTGGCAAGGGAGTTATCTTACAATAGAGTTATACGCGGTAGTTTAAGACTAAGGTGATAGAGCGATTATGAAAATAGGACTTTTTGTGCCGTGCTATATCGACCAATTTTATCCCGAGGTCGCGGTTGCGACACTGGAGATTCTCGAGTCATTGGACTTCGTCGAAAAGGTGTTTTATCCCAAAGAACAAACATGTTGCGGTCAGCCAATGGCGAATTCCGGTTGCAATGCGGACTTGCCTAACTTGGCGAATAGATTTGTTAACCAATTTAAACACGCGGATTATATTGTGTGTCCGTCGGGAAGTTGCGTCGCTATGGTTCGAATGCAATATAGAAATTACTTGGAAACTTCCGCCTTACCAATGCTGCGAGCAACGCTGGAGCTTTCTGAATTTCTGGTGGACATCGCTAACTATGAGTGCGGAGATACAAAATTTCCCTATCGCGTCGGTTTGCACCAAAGTTGTCACGGACTGAGGGAGTTGGGACTGGGGCAATCTAGTGAAAGGAATGGGATCGCGTTCAATAAGCCGCGTTCACTGTTGCAACAGTTACGTGGTATAGAACTTGTGGAGTTGCAACGAAGCGACGAATGTTGTGGGTTTGGTGGCACATTCGCGGTTGATGAAGAAGCAGTGTCGTGCATGATGGGTGAGGATCGTATCGCCGACCATCAACAGGCTCAAGCAGAGATAATAACCGCCGTTGATATGTCCTGTTTGATGCACCTCGATGGGATTATCAGTAGGAAATCATTGCAATTACCGGTAATGCACATCGCAGAAATACTAGCGGGGCGAGTGCCCAAGAGCCTTGTACCTGATCAAGGAGCATGCGATGGCAACTAGGAACACACCCCACCCAACATTAGCCAAACGGTTTGTTGCGGATCGCGACCGCGCGCATTGGCACGATGAATCATTGTGGTTCATTCGAGAAAAACGAGACCTGCAGGCGCACGGACTGCCAGAGTGGGAAGAGTTGCGAGCCCGAGCTGCGCAAATCAAAAAACATTCCGTTTCAAATTTGGCGGAATATCTTCTGCAGTTTGAAAAACGAGCGACCGCATTGGGCGTCACGGTTCATTGGGCCAATGACGCTGAGGAGCATAATCAAATTGTATTGGGAATATTGCGCTCACATGGGGTCAAGCGTGTCGTGAAGAGCAAGTCAATGTTAACGGAGGAATGTCACCTTAATCCGTTCCTGGAGCATCACGGTTTGGAGGTCGTCGACACGGATTTGGGCGAGAGAATTGTTCAACTCCGTAACGAGTCGCCCAGCCATATAGTGATACCGGCAATTCATATTCGAAAAGAAGAAGTTGGCGCGTTATTTTCCGAAAAATTGGGTACGGAAACCGGCGCGACCGATCCCAAATATTTGACTGAGGCGGCACGGCAACATTTGCGACAAAAATTCCTACAGGCGGATGCGGGAATCACGGGTGTTAATTTTGCAATTGCAGAAACCGGCGGTATTGTTGTTTGTACAAACGAGGGCAATGCAGACCTAGGGGTCTCGTTACCAAAGTTGCACATCGCCTGTATGGGGCTTGAAAAAATAATCCCTCGGGTGGCTGATCTGGGTGTCTTTTTGCGATTGTTGGCGAGGAGTGCGACCGGGCAACCAATTACAACATATAGTTCCCATTTTCACGGGCCAATGTACGACGGAGAAATGCATGTAGTGTTACTCGACAACGGCCGCGTAGAGGTCGCGCAAGACGATGATTTTCGTGAGGCTCTAAATTGCATCCGATGCGGCGCTTGTATGAACACCTGCCCTGTTTATCGGCGAAGTGGTGGACACAGTTATTCTGCGACGGTTCCTGGTCCCATTGGATCGGTGTTAAATCCGCTTAAGTCACCCCTTGAACACACCAGTCTACCTTTTGCCTGTTCATTGTGTGGTTCTTGCAGCGATGTTTGTCCTGTTCAAATTCCAATACATCACCAACTGTACCAACTCCGAAGTGAGCTTAAGCGGCAGGGGAATATCAAAACGGCCAAGTCGTTGCAAATGTGGTTTGTTGGGATGTTATTCCGCCGGCCAAGGCTTTATCGCCTGGGCGGTTGGGCTGCTCGTTGGTCTTTGCGATGTTTTGGGAAATTAGCGGCGTTCCGGTGGTTAACGATCTGGGGACGTCAGCGTGATTTGCCGTTTCCACCTCGCGTGACGTTTAGGAAATGGCATAATAAGAATCGCCCTACCGATGGAGGCAGACATGTCTAATGCGAAAACAAAAATTCTGGCACGGTTAGCAGGGCAAAGTGATATTTCCGTTGAGTTGCCAAAACTTACGGGCGATTGGATTCAATACACGGATCCGGTTGAGCAGTTTTGTGACACGGCAATTGAGATTAGTGCGTGTGTGCATCTGGCTAATGGCCGAGACGACTGCACTGAATTGATCAATAGGTTGGTTTGCATGGACACCGCAGAAATGGTTTGTTGTTGCGCAGCGGATGTTGAAGTTGCGTCGTTAGTTCTGAGTTCCGTTGCCGATCCCCACGAGTTGGAATTACTTGATGTGTTCATCGCAGAAGGTAAAATTGGCGTCGCGGAAAATGGCGCCATCTGGGTGGATGATCACGATATAGCGCATCGTGCCGCACTCTTTCTCACGCAACACCTCGTATTGATCATAAAAAGTGGTAAAATACTAAACAACTTAACCGAAGCGTATTCATCCGGCGTAATGGATTTTTCGCGTTTCGGTTGTTGGATTTCGGGTCCGTCAAAAACGGCTGATATCGAGCAGTCGTTAGTCATTGGAGCCCATGGTGCTCGCACCTTGGATATTATCGTTATTCTTGATGAATAGAAAGTTGGTGAACGAGTTATGGTTAAATTCGCTTTAAAGTGGTCGGCAAAACAAACGGTGATTAACACACTATGTGCATTTGTAGTCATAGGTACATGTGCGGTTTTTGTGATCGATTCCGACGCTCAGGAGTTCCGAAGTATTTTCAATGGCAAAGACCTATCAGGGTGGAAGGGTGACATGACACGGTGGTCGGTCAAAGATGGTGCGATTACCGGTACGACAACGAAGGAACGACCATTACCTCACAATCAATTTCTTATTTTGAACGATTCCGTATCAGATTTTGAGTTCAAAGCTGAATTTCGCTTGATTGGGGATAATAACTCCGGTGTTCAATATCGCAGCCAAGTGATTGAAGGCGCTGGCGATTTTCGAGTCAAAGGTTATCAGGCCGATATTCATGCAAAACCTTCCTACACGGGTATGCTATATGACGAAGGCGGGCGTGGCATCGTGGCACAACGTGGACAACGGGTTGTCGTAAATGACCAGGGAGAAAAAAACGTCATAGCTGAGACGGATCCCGTTGTGAAAGAAGATCTTACTGCATGGAATACCATCGAGATTAGAGCTGTCGGAGATCGGCTAATTCATCTGATTAATGGGAAAGTCACCGTTGACATAACGGATCTAGATACTAAGAACAGAGAATTCAAAGGCCTTTTGGCGTTGCAAATACATGCGGGTGGTCCGATGGTGATTCAATTTCGAAAATTAAAGTTGCGCGACACGTCGAAGTAATAGTCGAATTTTAAAATTCCGATATTCAAAATAGGCTTAAAAGCGTTACCTATTTCTTGCTTGTCCCCTTAGTGGCCAGTAATACTCTCGCTTCCGCTGCGGTTATTCCCAAACTCGTGTCGTTTGGTCGGACGGATAACATGAGTTTAAAACGACGCAGGGTTGTCGCCGCGGTATGTTGGTGATGGGGATCGACGTTGTCCAACGCATCGGTTTTCTGGAGGGGAATATTCCATGTTCGAAGGGATGCATCGGAGTGAAGTGTGTACAGTTGTTTTCTGGTGGCGTCCAACTCCATTGCGATGACAAGATGGTCGGAGCGCATAGGTAGGTGGCGAGGGTGCATCGACATGCAATCCCAAATGGTGGTTATTCGACGATCGGTTGTTGTTAAGACAGATTGACCGCCGCTTGAAAAACTCATGGACCTTATAGAGATAGTGAGCGGTGACTGCACAGTAGTCGGAACCATGTCTTTATTAAGAAGTGTCAAGTGATTACTCGAGTGGTCTAATAGCATCGCTCCACTAGGGTGTACGCTAATGTTGCGTAATTTACTTCCGCTTGTTGGTGGTCTGAAACGCGTTATTCGTTTGCCTTTCGGCAATTGTCGATACTCATACACATATCCATCGGACGTGACAACCACTAAAGAGTCGCTCGCATTGAACTGGAGCGCGACTGCTGGACTTGGCAGTTGAAAGACGGATATAGTTGCGGCGAGGTGTTCTGGGTCCTTGACGATATGCAGCGTTGATTTGGTGGTAAATGCCGCCATCGATGAGTTCGCATGTATCGCTAATGCAGTAATCGGCGTCCGGACTTCGGGCAATATAGACTTAGTTTCACCAGTCTCTAAGTCGAATGTGAATCCACCCCCTGTTTGGGTTCCAACAATGAGTTGGTTAGGGGTGTTGGACAAGATCGCTGAGGTGACTTTTGAGCCAACCCTAAACGAAACTGGGGGTGTGGAGGCGGTTACCGGTTGAATAGAAATCGAGGTCGCGTTGGATTGTGGCGTTACCACGACAATCGCGTCATCTTTAGCGTCACGAAGAACTGCGATGGGAATGCTAGGAATTTCGCGGATGCTCGGCGGTGTGCGTGGCCCAACGGATTGGGGCAGGAACAGCAGTTGGTAAGCTGTATCGTGGGGTTTTGGACTGACACACGCCATAGCGGTCGAACCGACGCCTCGCTCGCGTGGGAGCAAATTGGTTGAAAAGGAATTCGTCGTCGAGATATTTGACAACGAAACACCTTGATCCATAAGTGAATTGGCCAAACCGACCATGTCGTAAATATCGGTGGTGTCAATTTCCGGGATGGTGATTGCTGTCACAAGGGAAAGGATTGCTTCGTTGAGGCGGTTGAGTTCGATGAAATGTTGAGCCCGCATTCGAAGTTGTTGCGCGTGTTCCCGCCGAATGATTTGGGCTAATCGTTGCGATTCCCTTTTCAGGATTTCCGTCTCTTGAAGAGCTTCGACTGCCTCAATTTTAGATTTCATCGCACGGGCAGACGCTAAGGTGGCGTCCATTGCGGATTTTGTAGCCACCTCCAACTGAAAAGCGGCTTCAGTTCGAGCGGAATCTGCCAATGCGGCTTGCACGGTCGTTGATTTTTGTAGGTCAATCGCGATTTGTTGATTGCGTAATGCGGATTCCTGAGATTCTGCTTCTTCTTTGTGTTTAGTGGCGAGCTGGTCTCGGAGGAAAATCGCCTCCTGCGTTAGAACGCGGGAGCTCCCAAGTAACATGCGAGCTTGGTCATTAGATTTGTTAATGACTAAATTGGAAATGCTGAGTGATATTAGAGCGAGCGTCAGTACTGCCGATGAAATTGAAATCAATACAGGATGTTTTCGAATCCAACGCGCGGAAGCCCGAAGTGCGGTGTCGGGGCACGCGGCGATCGGTTCATCAACCAAGAACGATTGGAGGTCAGCCAGCAACGATTCAACGTCTTGGTAACGATTTTCGGGTTTGGACTGCATTGCCCTATTAACCATCTCTACGAGTTGGATCGGTATCGATGGTTCAATGTTGTTTACCGTCGGTATTTTCCCCGCGGCAATCGCCATAAACATTTGGGACAAAGGTGCTGACTGAGATGTGACGGTACGCGGCGGCCGCCCCGTCAAAATCGTAAATAACACCCCTCCAAGGGAATAAACGTCCGAGAGTTGCGTCACAGTATCCCTAGTAGCTTGTTCGGGGGACATGTAGTTGGGGGTCCCTTGGTACTCTCCATGCAAAGTCTGCCCTGGTTCGTGAAATTCTCGCGAATCGGGGTCATTAGTAGTAGTGGGTAGTTCCGCCATCGTTGCTGGGGTGGCGCCGAGGCCCCAGTCAATGACCATCACTTCGCCGTAGTTACCAATCGCTATATTTGAGGGCTTTAGGTCTCGATGGATGACTCCCCGATTGTGGGCATACGAGATGGCAAGACAGATGTTCGAGAAAATATCGAGTAACGGGCGTAACGACATTATTGTGTGCTGGGTGTTATCCCGATGGTATAGCGCGATGCTTTCTGTAAGGGTGTCGCCGTCGATGTGTTTCATGGTGTAAAAAGGGTTACCATCTTTGTTCCAAGATACTGCATAGACCGGAATTATATTGGGGTGTTCGAGTTGACCCGTAATTTGAGCTTCACGCAAAAACTGAGTCTCGTTGTGTGTCGAGGTTTCCGGGTTGTTGCCAGCGCTTTCGTATTCCTTCAGAACGATTTGGCGGTCGAGCACGGGGTCGTTGGCGGACCAAATACTGGCATTGGGCGAGGTGTTGATAATCCGGGAAAGGTCAGGAATGCTCGTGGTTGAACGTTGTCCTACGGTTTGTTGTTTCGGGTGCGGAAGGGTGCGGTCAACGGTAGAGTTGTTGTCAAGTTGGTTTTTCCATGCGTCCGTGGAAGCTGGATCAATTGTTTTCACAAATCCATATTGTTCCAATAAATCGTTGATTATTTGACTGTCTACGCCCGTTTCGAGTGCGGAAAGGCGGAGCATCTCCTGCAGGGTGTCCGAAATATCGATAGTTGCCTGCATATCAACGCCATGATGGGGAAATAGAGCCAATAGTGACTGTAAGAAGGTCGACTTACTCGGATTTATGTCACGTGCCTGTAGTAAAGTACGGACTAATGGGGAGTCAATGCTAGTCATCGTCGCCTCCGTATAATGTTGCGTCTAATTTTAGCCGTCGCAATAAAATATCCAGCAGGCAGCGCTCATCCCAACTTTTACCCGGGTTTCCAGACTCCAACGCTGGTAACACTTCAATTTGTTGCTGGAATTGACTTATAATGTCGTCGGTAATTAGTTGTGGGGCCGTCCAGACACCAGCCATTTTGGCATAAATTTGAACTGGTAAACGCAAACCCGACTTAGGCAATTTGTCAAGAATGTTCGATACCTGCAGTTTGTCATTGCGAAAAATAGCGTAGGCAAGTTGACCGCGTAGTACCAATGGGTTGCTCGCAAGACGCGTGGGCAGTCGATCCAGTGATTTTTGTAACGACTCAATAGGAAAATTATGCCGTGCCAATGACAAACCGTTGAGTAAATACACAAAGTGCTGAGGAATACGGGGGTCCGCTCGCTTTAGCAGTTGCCGTAGCGATCGATTGTACAGCGGTGAGTCCTCAATCCAAGCGGCCAAAACTACAGCTTGGTACGTTGCTTTTACAACGTCATCACTAAGTGACAGTAACCGGTTGATCGATTCGGTATAATTTCCTGCGGAAACCAGTGCATAATTCAGTTCGGCAACCATTGTCATTTTGGCATCCGAATTCGAAGTTGGCGATAGTTTAGAAAGTTCCGACCGCAAATGGTCAATGTGGACGCCCCACTGTTGGGGTGATATTGAGGTGGAATACCGCCGCAACCAATTTAAAGCGTTGGCGGACTGTGGCGGATGAATGTTGTTGTTAGATAATATATTCGCAACGTCTTTGGGCGTTAATTGAACTATTTGATTCTTCGCGTTCACGCGTATTCCGCTCAACAAGTTGATGTCCACTGTCAGAGACGTAACGTCACTGTTTGGGGTATCAACGGTGTATTGGTATACACCGTTGTCAGTTGCGATGAGGACGAGCGGTCGCCTAGCGTTCGACAACAAAATTGCCTCTCGAATAACTGTCGGAGTGGTGATTGGGGGGCAGATTTGTTGCCCCGTCTGTGCGGATTGTATTGCGAATTTCGTGTCGTTGGCCCGTAGAATCCAATTAAGTTCCTCATTGTAGGACAAATGAAATGTTTGGAAATTTGAGAGATAGATAGGTTGGGTCCCTTCGGAGGGCAAGCCTATGATCGTGTCATCACGAGCCAACAACAAATCCAATTGACCCTGACTCACTATTTCGCGTGCTGCAAGGGGCGCCGGTTCAAACGATCTGAAAGTCAGGGAGTTAACGTTGATCCGCCACACATCCCCGCGGTTCGTGGTGACCAATAGATCTTTTGAGTCTGGGAGGAGAGAGTTTGCTACCGAAACGATATCAAAAGGGACAAGTGTACGTTTTAAAACGGTATTGTCGGAAATAGATACGGTCTGAAGGACGCTAGTACCGGCATCATCACTAGGCGAACCAATAGTAAGAAGGACGGAAGAGTTTTCAGTAAAACGGACAAACCTAGCAGCAAGTCGATGCGCGGTAATGCGTATTTGTCGATTGTTGTCATTGAACTTTCCGACCGCGATTGTGCGGTCAAGACTACTCAGGGCATAATGGCCATCTGCTGCTATCGCAACGTCTTGGATTTCGCCGGCGAACTCAATACTTGATCCGTTGGTCCTTAACATTGAGGTTGTAATGGGGTGAGCTATTCTTCGCGTTATAACTAATCCATCGGCGGTGTGCCGAGACAAAACGACTTGGTTGATGGGAAGTTCAAAGTCTAGTTTCGTCCCAAGTTGGCTAAAACGGGTTTCCGACGTTACTTCGGCCAACGTGGAATCGTTGGTTGTAAAAAGGACAGCTGATTGCGCTGCATTACGGCAAAGGAATGACGGATTGCTTCCCACGGCTAGTTGTGTGGGAGCGAGGTTGTTTTGAGCAAGGTCCCATAAAACAACCTGTCCGCTCGTTGTGACTATCGTGACAAACTGATTATTTGTGGATAGGTGCGCGAAGGATATTGAGTCGAGATGTGAAACATTTTCGTAAATCATTTCGCGCCGAAAAAAATCGTAGATAGACAAGTGCCCGGATGCGGTGCCAATTACCAATAACCGTCCGTCGTCGGAAAACGTTAGCGCGGTAATCCTCGAACCAAACGATAACGGTGAGATAAAGTTGCTGCCTGGCGCATTGAAAATCCTTACGTCACCGTGGTTGGTGCCAATTGCAAACAATAACCCCGCGGGGTGATGCGCCGTTGTGTTAACCACTTGTATAGCTGATGGACTGGGACCACGAGCCAACCGACGTTTGGTCAGAGGCATTGCTGAATCCCAAGAGAGGGAAAAACCGTTAAGCTCGGTTGTAACAAGCGTATTGTCAATTTTGGAAAACCGCACGTCGACCACTGCGGAGTTATGTTGCAGGGCAGTGGTTAATGGGGTGAGTGTGCTCAATTGCCAGAGGCGGGCTGTCATGTCAGTGCTGCCAGTAGCAACCATCGATAGGTTAGGAGAAAGGGAGATTGTGGTTATTGCAGTGCGGTGAGCGGCGATACTTTGCTGTGGCGTAATGTTTGGAAATGAATAGGTCTTGAGCAACCCTTTGTCGGTACCCAAAATAATCGTGTTGTTGGTAGCGGATAGCGTAACAACATCGACTGGCTTTGATAGCGTAAAACGTTCCAAGGTAGCGTCTGACATTGAGACTAGGATGAGTTCCGTGGCGAGTGGCGTTGTGCTTGCTGTGCCGGCGATTATTAAGTATTGACCTTCAAGGGAAAATGATATTGCTGAGGTGGAAAGGTCGATGCTAAACGTAGGGTGCAGTTGTTGTAGGGTTTCCCCTTGGACTATTTGCACCGTCGTATTTTGGGGTAAAGCAAGCCGAGTCACCGTCGCTAAAGCGTGTGTCGCTTCCGAGTAACTCGTGAGGCAAGGGGCATTGGAAAATTGCCGATAAGCTGCCAACACTGGGATGTGGCTGCGAATCGCCATGATACGGGTATGATGTTCGGCTAGTATGGTCGGATCGCGGCCGATTGTTTGTGCATGGTCACGAGACAGACTGGCGGAAAAAAGTGCCCTTTGAAAATCGCCTGAATCCGCGAATCGCATCGCGGCACTCGTATATCCATCTTCAATATCTAATTGGCGTTGAAAGGAGAGATGTTCGGTTCGCGCTCGACTCATGTCCAGTGATACGCGGTTCATACTGGTCAGTTTGAATTGAGAATCCGCTGCTACGGTTGCTAAACGGGCGAGTCGCTGTTGTTCTGTGGCTTGCCTAGTGGCGTCCTCGGCGAGTCGGCGAGCGACTTGATGTTCGTTGGTGGCGTTGGCTGCCGCGGCAGTTTGAGATTGGGCCTCGCGCTCTCCCTGTTCGGCCAGTAAGCGGGCGTCAATGGCATGGGTAATTGCGTTTGTAAGCGCAACTTGCTGCTGGTCAATGATAGCCTGTTGACGTGTTTCGTTGTTCGCGGCTTGCTGTAAAATAAACGCGACGAATTTATGGACGAGTAGAACCCGACAGAAAGGATAGTCGCAATGGACAACAAAAATATTATTGTTAGTGTTGTCCGTCGGTGCCGTCTGATGTTGCGTGCAAATTTTCTAGCGATCCCGTCGGGTGCCGCGTGAACTCGCTCGTCATTACGCCACCGGTAAAGATCATCAATCAGATGTTGAACAGAAGAATATCGATCGTCCGGAAGGGTAGCGAGGCACTTGTCACAAATGCTCGCAATCAAACTGGAGTTGCGGGGCGAGATTTTTACGGCGCGCGGTATGTTACCCTCGATGACTGAATTGAGTAACGTTTGCAGCGAGTTCGGGTGTTGTTCGATCATCCGGGGAGGGCGATTAAACAGCATTTCAAAAAGAATAGCGCCCAAGCTGTATATGTCCGTAGCCGCGGTGAGGCCTTCTCTAACTCCTTGTGCTTGCTCTGGGGAAAAATAATTGGGCGTACCGGAAATGGATTCCTCGTGCAATCCCGGGGAACCTCGGCTTTCTCCAAATCGGTGGGCTAACCCCCAATCCAGGACGGTGACCTCTCCGAACTGGCCAACTGCAATATTTTCAGGTTTAAGATCACAATGTGCGATTCCTTGACTATGGGCGTAAGAGACAGCGTTGCAGATGCCAACAAATTCTTCTACTAGCTTATGGAAATCCTGCGATCGAACGACCACGTGATCTTGTTGATGGAGAGTCTGGATGCGGTTTGTAAACGATTCCCCGCGTATGTAGCGCATCGTATAGAATGGCGCATTGTCATCGTCGCGATCCATCGAATATACGGGAACGATGTTGGGATGTTGAAGTTGGCCAGTAATTTGCGCTTCATGCACAAAACGGTCGCTAGTATCGGGGGTGGTTCCCAATTTAGGCAATAGTTGTTTTAAAACGACTTCCCGTCCCAAGTGCTCATCGTGTGCAATCCAAACTCGGCCGATTCCGCCGTCCGCTAGAAACCGTGTAATGTTGTGGGGGTCACCTGACGACGGAGTTATTTCGGTTACTTTGACGACCGGTGGTGCAGTTGGTCCTAAGATGGATTCAGCTAAATCAAGTATGTCTTTGTGTAGTTCGTTGGGTAGAGGCGTTGTAAGTTGAAGCAAAAAATGTTCAACGGATAGCCTGTTGATCGGTACAGTTTTGTCGAATGGTTTCGGCACAAAACTATCGATGATTGTGAGTATGTCCAATATTCCCCCGTCACTCGCTAAAGTTGCGGTGATTTGAGGTATCAGAAATTTTAAGGTAGGTCCTTTTTGCATTGCCCGAAGTAAGGAGTTTAGTTGTTGTAATATATATACGGATGATATAAAAATGCGTAAAACAGTGAAATATTAGTTCGGTAATTATTTAAAGGATCATAGCTTTCATGAAAAATATGAAACTGACGATGTGGTGTTCTGTAGCTTTTATATTGCTCGCCAGTCGCACCACTGGACAAGATGTTAAGACCAATTATGACGAGAGTCAGGTTCCCACTTACAGTTTGCCGGAGTTACTAATTACCAACGCCGGTACTACGGTGGTAAACAGGCGCCAATGGGAACGTAAACGACGTTTGGAGGTGCTTGATCTTTTTGCCGCTCACATGTTCGGTCGGGTGCCGAACCACGTCGACAATGAGTTGCGATTTGAGGTACTAGAACGCGGCTTGACGTTGCAGGGTTCCGCGAGACGCTTGCAAGTGCGTTTGTTCTTCGCGCCGGGACGGAATGCTCCGGCTCTCGATTTGTTGATATACGCGCCAGTCGGCGCGAACCGTCGGAATCCATGCCCTATGTTCCTAGGTCTAAATTTTATGGGAAACCACACTGTTACTACGGATCCCATGGTTGACGTTACTAAATCGTGGGTCAGAAACCGAACCGAGATTGGTTACCAAAATAACCAGGCTTCCGCCGCCGCCAGAGGTGTTTCGGCCGAAAGATGGCCAATACAACTTTTGATTGAGTCTGGATTTGGCATTGCAACTGCTTATTACGGAGACATTGATCCGGATTTTGACGATGGATTTATGAACGGAGTTCATGCCCTGTATCCCAAGGGAGACGATTCCAACGGTCAACATTGGGGCTCGATAGCGACTTGGTCCTGGGGACTTAGCCGTATTCTAGATTATTTACAAACTATCGATGCGGTGAATCCTAAACAGATTGGAGTCATTGGCCATTCGCGCCTTGGAAAGACATCACTGTGGGCAGGAGCAACCGATCCACGCTTCGCGGTCGTTATTTCTAATGATTCCGGATGTGGTGGAGCAGCGCTTAGTCGGCGTCAGCTAGGAGAGACAGTGCAGCGAATCAATACGTCGTTTCCCCACTGGTTTTGTGACAAATTTCAGGACTACAACGCCAACGAAAACGCGTTGCCAGTCGACCAACACATGTTGATCGCATTGATTGCCCCGCGGCCGGTATATATCGCTAGCGCCTCTGAGGATTTATGGGCCGACCCGACCGGAGAGTTTCTGTCGGGACGACTCGCACAACCAGTCTATGATTTATACGGCCTCGCCGGATTGGACATGGAGGTAAAACCTGAACCCAACGAATCTGTGGGTGATCACGTGGCATATCATTTACGGGAAGGCAAGCACAATTTGCTCGAATACGACTGGCGGCAATACATCAAATTCGCGCAACGTCACTACGCGTTAAAAAAGTAAAGTTGTACCGAGTATTTCTACTGCCCACATTGAACAACTTGGAGGTGAAATGGTTTCCAGTGACGATATCCATCATGTTCTGCTACGAGGGGGGAGCGGAGGAATTGAGCGAAAACCGGACCAACATTAGTCCATTCTTTCGATGCTTTCAAACGACCCCTGACATAAATTGTGATACCACCAGCAACATGCCTAGAGATATCTATTAATTTAGTTTCTAGGCTCACCTGCATCGTTCGCTTGGATACTTCCGCAATTTGATGCCACGTTTCACCGTCGCTAGACACGTCAAGTTTGGCAATTGCATCGTCGTCAAACCGATCATCGTTTCGCCATTCTGGAAAAATTGAAATTGTCGCCCGAATTTTCGCCTGACCGATTTCAAACGGTATTTCGAATTTGTACGTCACAAATCCCCATTCACCAACGACGCTGGGCATCCAGTATTTGGCGTCACCGAGTTCTTCTTCATTAATTAATCGAACTCCGTTCCATTGGTGTAAATAATTAGAGGTATCATTTCGCAAGCTAAACGCAACTTCGTAGTCCACAGGCGTGAACGACGTGATTGGAGCCGGATTGGGTATTACCCGAGCAGGCGTGAGTAATTTCCATAGGAAAATAGTAATGACGGAAGCTATCGCTAGCAATGCGGTACGTTTGGTGATTGCTGGGCCGGGACGCAATTCGGATTGTGTGGACGCGAGTGCTCTTGCAAATTCCGCGGCGCTTTCATATCGATGGGAGGGGTTATTCGACAATGCTCGAACTAATACTGCATGACAAGGATGGTGGGCCACTAAAGATGAAATCGTAGCGACGTCAAAATGTCTGGCGGACTGTAACGTAATTGTTTGTTTTGGGTTCGCAGCGCGTAAGGGCGACCGGTTTTGGAGAAGATAAAACAACACGGCCCCGAGTCCGAAAACATCCGTTCTAGGTCCGGTCCGAGATTGGTCGGAGTAGGTTTGTTCCGGAGACATATATGACAATGTTCCGGCAACCCCAGTTTCCCGAAGAATCGAGTCAACGTCGGGCGAGGTAGCTAGCCCAAAGTCAATTAGCGTCGGAACTCCCCTCACGACTACAATATTGGACGGTTTGATGTCGCGATGAATGATGGACTGATTATGGGCCTCGGTGACCGCGTAACAGAGGTCGATGACCCATTGGACCGCAGTCGCTGGTTCCAGCGGCTTAACCTGAGAAAATTCTCGTAGGGACGGGCCTTCTAAATGTTCCATAACTAAAAATGGACGTTCTTCATGAAAGTCCAAATCTATGATGCGCACCAAATTGCGATGATTCAATTTGGCTAGTAATTGCCCTTCTTTGACTAGGCGATCTCGGTTGGTGCTTTGCAAGACGACCGATTTTCGAGAAAGTTTAATAACCACGTTTTTTCGTAACGTTGGGTGGCGGGCTAGAAACACGTCCCCCTGACCGCCACTGTCAATGTGATGAATAACTGAGTATTTACCGATTCGCACAACTTCATGGACGTTAAAGGATGATGGTTCATCCCCCTCGACGGTCGCGTCGGTCGGTATATCAGTTTCCGAGTCGAAAAGCTTGTTGATTATTGTTGCGTTGGAGGGGCGGCGTTGTTTATATACGTCGAAAATAATGTTTTCAAATTGAGGAAAATCTTCGAGCATGCCCTTAATTGGGATGTATTGTTGGCCTAGTTCTTCATATTGGAGAAGTAAAAACAACAACTCGCGAAATAGTTTTGCGCGAATATTGCCAGTTGCTCGATCTATATACGCCGACACTGATGGGCTATCGAGTTTGAGTAGTTCTTCCTCAAATTGGTCGCACAACGAATCCAGCATTATTTCTTCTGCGCTCCAGCAAGCGGGGATAACGGGTAGTCGAGAGTTATTCATCGATGCAGCTCATTTTCTAAAACCGAGGTCCACTGCCTTCGAATTGAAGCCAATTTGCGTTGAACTGTGCGTTCACTCCGATTGATACGTTTTGCAATTTCGGCGCATGCAAACCCCTCAAATCGCAACAACGCGATGTCTCTTAAAAGGGCGTTGGGCAGGCTGTCCAACAGGTACTGGCACTGTTGAAGCATCGTAACGACGAATTCCGGGGTGGGGCTTTCTCCGCTGAACGCCGAAATTGCTGTCGGGAAATTATCCAGACCAGCACCGGATAGGGCTGATTCGTTGTGTACGTTTCCACCTCCGCGTTTTTTGCAATTCTCTGCGATCGCTTGGCTTATTGCGTGGCGACTTGTCAACATGATTAATATTTGCCAAAGGTCTTCACGACTATTTAATCGTTCGAAGCGGTCATCCTTTACGCCCTTGAAGAAGCTATTGAACGCTTTCACCACAACATCTTCTTCGTCGGCCATTCGCTGGGGCGCTGTTTTAAGATAATTCCGCGCAACGATGGAGAGTTGTTTGATATACTGGTTCCAAATTGAATGAGCAGCTATCTCATCCCCGCCCCGCAACGCGTGAATCCAACGAGTGATTGAGCTAGGCAACTGTGATTTAGTGATTGAAGTTGTTGCCATCAATAGAAGAGTCGTCGAAGGGGCAAGTCGGATTGTAAGCGGTTGTTGGGGTCCAGAAGAGGACCTGGTATCTACCGTCACTGCTGCATGCAGTGTTGCTATTATAGTACAAGAAATGGCGTTAGAAAATCCTAGAACGCAGACGCCAGTCGTTGAGATCCGAAGAATGTTAAAGGCACGTTAGTGCCGATTTATTAGGGCAAAGCCGGCAGTTGGCAATTATTAAAGACGGTTTTCTTTTGATAAAGGGTGGAATACGCGATCTCCTAGTGCAGTAAGTCAGTTCTTACAGCACCTACCGAGTGATGAATATTCATCGCAAGACAGATAACTCCAATTACCACTTGTAGCACTGTATATCGGTAAAGGGCGGGGCGCAGATCGCTTGCGATACTCATTTTCAGTCCAACCCATCCGGATGTCTTTACACATTTTTTCAATTTCCATGGGACTGGGATTTTTTGAGAGTTTTACCATTGGTATCTCCATATTCTACGTTGTTCGGGGGCAAGGTAACTAACGAAACTATTTGTACCAAATGCAATTAGCGTGCCAAAACGGCACATTATAGTTAGGCGGATTTTACGCGAGGAATCGCGACTTACGCAAAGCGTTCGTTCGTCAAAAATAGCGGACCACGCAATTAAAGTTGATCTAAAATGGTACAGTGTTCAATTTAGCTACATTGCTACTGGGCATTTTAGATATACACTAGGAGGATATGAGTCATTCAAATCATAATCCATTGGTAACGCTGCATGATTCACGCGGTCGAATAGTGTTTGCGCAGCCTCTTTTCCAACTATCGGCGGCGGAAGTCATTTTTAGTCAACCTTGGGATTGGGTGAATACGGAAATTGAACGAGATGAAATTCGTATGGCATTTCAAAAGGTGCTGTTTGATCGCGAATCGATTGTCATCCGAGCCGTTTTTTATTTTGGAAATGAACCGATGCTTTACGAGTGCACCGCGGTACCCGTCGAGACTGATGACATCACGGTAATGGCGACATCTGTTCCAATTGCGCAGTCATATAATTCACTAACGCCACGAGAAATAGAATGTTTACGGTTGTTGGTTGGTGGTAAACACACGGCGTCGATCGCGAAAAATATGGGCGTTAAGAGTACAACGATCAATACCTATAAACAACGGATAAAGGAAAAGCTAGGTATTGATACTCTTGCAGGATTAATTGCTTGGGGTTGCAAGCATTTGCGTTGAAACACAAGTTGTCCGGACACAATCACAATTTGACGCACAACCCTATTGGGGTGGCGGCAATCTTATGCGTCACGAATAAGCAAGATCTTCGCGAGAGTTGCGCAACCACTATCCAGTTAGAATCATTTGAAAATGGACTACGATCGAGTTTCGATAAAAAGGGCGGACATTGCGGACAGCGAGTTGTGGGAAACCCATAGCGGTGTTGGTTTATCAACTATTTTGGTACGGGACCCTGATTCAGCAAAATATACGTGCCCGATTTCCCAGCAACGGCGATATCCAATTTTCCATCGTCGTCGATGTCGGCCGTGCGAATTTGCAACCCGATTCCAATTCGCCCTTTGCTAATGGTATGTTTAATGAAACTTGCTTTTTTCGTATCGATAACAAAATAGCATATTTCAATGGGATCCTTCGCTCCAGCGTCGTTGCCATTGTGAGCGTAGTATCGTTTGCCGGTTATCAGTTCCGGCCTTCCATCTCCCGTGAGGTCCGCTAGATGAAGTGCATGTTGTTGCGATATCGTTTTATCGACCTCATGACGTTCGAATGCCACTGTGCCGTCCTTGGGACCCTTGTTTTCCCACCACGACAAACCAAATTCATGCCCCGCAGCGTAAAGAATATCGTTTTTGCCATCGGCGTTTACGTCGAAGACTAACATCGGAACGGCACCATGCACGGACCAATCTTTATGATAGCGCCAAGGTTTACCAAAAAAAGGCGGCCCTGGGTTCTCATACCAGCCGTTTCCAGTCATAAGATCCACGTGTCCGTCTCCAGTGATGTCTCCTACGCCCATCCCGTGGCCGTTGCCGCGTTCCCCGATTACATGTTTGGATAAACTGGGAGCCCCTTCTGGGCCCTTAGAGTTAAGGCTCCATACATATAAGGGTGTGTCCTTACCCCAGCTGTTTACCAACCACTCGGGAATGCCGTCGCCGTCGATGTCAGCCATAAGTTGGCCTTCGTTTTGAGAAGCTTTAGTATCTACCAGCAAGTGTTTGTGCCATAACTGGCCCAATCGAAGTTTCTCTTTACCAGGGTTTTCGAACCAGTGCACGGTGCTGGGTAAAAACGAGCCAGCGATGATGTCCATTTTTCCGTCCTTGTTCACGTCATACGCGAAATCACCGTTGCTTTCTACATAACCATTGAAATCGTCTATAGACCGAACAGGCTGCGCGCGAAATTCGGGATTGCGATACCAGAATCTTCCAGCACACACATCCAACTTCCCATCACCGTCAAAATCGGCGATGTCTATTCCTTCGTTCGCATCGACAGCCAAGGGAATCACTTTCCACGACAAAGGTGCATCCTCCGCTGCGTGCACTGAATTTCCGAAGATTACAAGCAGACAAATAGACAGGATAGTGAGTACGAGGTTACGAGTCATGTTCAATCACTTTCAATGGTCGAGTTAATTCGGGTTAGATAATGTGCCAGCTTTGATTATACCGTTCTGAAATACCGCCAGTAGGTTCTTCTTTTCTTCAATTAGGCTAATCTCATTTAAAACATCCCCGGCGACTACAAGGATGTCTGCCATTTTCCCTATTTCGAGGGTGCCGAGTTCGTCTTGGACGCCGATGATTTCCGCCCCCGTTCGGGTCGCGCAAATGAGAGTTTGTTCAATCGTGAGGCCAACATGTTCAACGAAAAAAGTCAACTCTTTCGCATAGTCCCCGTGTGGGTTCCAAGCAAAACCGTAGTCGCCGCCTAGACCCAATCGACCACCCTCGCGGATTATGCGCTGAGCGCTAACCGTGCCAGCGTCAAGCGTTTCCTGGTGTCCATCGATAACTTGTTGTGTCATGCCGAATTCCCGTCCATGCATGATACTAGCCTTTTCAAAAAATAAGGCGGGCACTACCGGTACGTCGCGTTCTAATAGCAAATCAATCGTTTCGTCATCCATGAACGAACCATGCTCGATCGCGTCAAACCCTGCGAGTAAGGCATTCTTAATTCCTCGCGTGGCGCGGCAATGACCGGTCACTTTCAAATTGTGGTTGTGCGCAGTTGTCACGACGGCCTGCATTTCCTCAAAAGTCATGCAGAGCGTGTGGTGGTCGTTAAGGTCCGGTGACGCCGCGTCACCGGTTGGGTATGTTTTAATCCATTCGACTCCGTCCTTGACTAGTTTGCGAACAGCAGCGGTGGCTTCTATTGGCCCGTTTATCAAAAGCACTAGGCCCTCCATTCCGATTTTGCGATAATTTGGATTCCAATCCATCAGTCCGCCAACGCCGCAAATTTCACGTCCGCTGGCGGTCAGACGTGGACCTTTAACCACATCTTCGGCGATTGCCTTTTTAAGCCAAACATCAATATTAAATAGTGATCCTCCACTTCGAGCGGATGTATACCCATGTTCCAAGGCACAGGTAGCATTCTGGGACGCGAGCAAAGTTACGTATTCGACGGGATATTTAATGTCCAAATCCTCTAGAGATGCGACGTTGAAATACGTTGGGTGAAAGTGAGATTCAATTAATCCCGGTAGAATTGTGCCCCCTTGAGCATCAATGAATAAGAAATTCCCGTCATCGACGGTGGGAGCGCTGTGGGCTGGACCGACGTAGGTAATTATACCGTTGACGAAATGCAATTCACCGTTTGGTGTCGGCTGCTCGCCGTTGGACTTAAAAATTGTCCCATTGCGGACGACGGTGGGAATTGAATTATGGATCATTAGTAAATAAGATCAATGTGCGAGACTGAATTTGAATGTCGGATTGTCGGACGTGCGAGCTTCGACCATAGACGTGAAGTGCAGGTAAACCCTATTATATACGATAACATAATCGATTATACACGAGTGAGAAACCAATGGCGCACCTGAATGGACGAAACCTTGACTACGATGCGGTCCTCATCCTGTCTTTCGGAGGCCCGGAGGCCCCGGAAGACGTCCTGCCTTTCTTGCAAAATGTTACGCGCGGCCGAGAAGTACCAGAAAGTCGCCTGCTCGAGGTGGCTGATCATTACCAAGCGTTTGGCGGAGTTAGTCCAATCAACGGCCAGAATCGGGAAATTGTTCGTCATCTGTCAGAGGAGCTTCAAGTTCGAGGCCTGGAACTACCGGTTATGTTGGGCAACAGGAATTGGCACCCGTATCTAAAGGATACGCTAACCAACGCGGTTAATCGTGGACATTCCAGTCTACTAGTGGTGGTTACTTCTGCCTTTAGTTCATATTCCGGGTGCCGACAGTACTTAGAAGATATTGAACGTGCAGTTCAAGCCATTGATTCAAGGCACCCCCTGAGAATTGAAAAAATCAGACCGTTCTACAATTCCGCAGGTTTTATTGAGGCGCTTCAGGATAATTTAAGGGAGACGCTAGAAACGTTCGCGGGAACACCGAGTGAAGAGGTGCAAGTTCTCTTTTCCGCCCATAGCATTCCTCTTTCGATGGCGACCAACTGTGAATACGAGGCGCAATTAAGAGATGCTTGTTCGCTGGTGATGGAGAAGTTTGATAATTATCCATCCCAGTTGGCGTTCCAGAGTCGTAGTGGATCTGCCGCAAAACCGTGGCTCGAGCCGGACATTTGTGACGTCATTGATGGATCGAACTATGCGAACATCGTCGTTTGTCCGATTGGATTTGTATCGGACCACATGGAAGTGCTATTTGACTTAGACTTAGAGGCAAAGAATGCCTGTGAAATGCGGGACATCAAATTTGCCCGTGTCGCTGCAGTCGGTACGAACCCAATATTTATTTCCGGTGTTGCTGACTTAATCGAACAACGCTGTGGAACGATGCAAGAAGTCGTGACGCTAGGTGCGCGGGGAGAATGGGCGGATCGCTGCGATTTAGGGTGTTGTCTTGGTGAAAACACAGCAAACTAAACGGCAGCTTGCTCGCCGGTGTGGGTGAATATGAGTCGTGCCCCAACTTGTGACGGCTGCAGCGCAAGCATCTGCGCAATAGATTGTTTGTAAGCGTAGATCTGCGGGCGGTAGCGAGATACAATGCTTTGTAATGCCTCCGGGCCAACCCCAATGCGATCGGTTTTATAATCGCATATATCGACGGCCACGATAAGTTCGTTCATTCGCATGACAACCAAACGGTCGATAAATCCCCGCAACAGTTCTCCGTCTATAAAAGCACAAATTGGGTACTCGTTATGAACCGTGAACTGGATTGTTTCGTGGGTAGCGTCCGTTAGTTGAGTCAACGGGCTGGTGGGCTCGTCGAAATAGAAATCTTTGTTAAGAATGTTAGCTAATGGAGCGTTTTCTAGGAACATTGCGAGATGAGAATCCAATTCTGGGGAAACCTCTCCGTATTTTGTGTTAAACGCGTCCGTCGCCATTGTCCAATACGGTCCCTGCGCCCAATCTATTTGTTCCATGAAATAGTGGAGTTGGATTCCAAATAATTTTGCCGTTTCGGAAGAGGACCGCAGCACGCCTGATAATCGGAAGCGTTCGCCACCCGAGCGGGATGACGGTGCGGCGCTCGTCAACGGAGACAAGTTTAATTGCGAGGGCTTGGCTAAGGGAATGGGTAGGGTTTCTGGATGGGGGGAGTCAGTTTCGTAGACTGGTAATTGTTCAAACCAAGTAGGATTGCCGTTTGCGTAGACAACGTCGTTTGGTGTTTGGGAATAAATGTTGTGAATCGCCATCTGAATAATCCCGGCGCTCGTAAAGGGCGGTGATTTTGGAGTACTTGGTTGGCAAGGACCAATTAGATAAAGTGCGCGTGCCGCACGCGTTAACGCGACGTACAACAGGCATAAGCTCTCGCTCACTGATTCCGCGATCGTCTCCTTGCACGCGTCATTATAGCGTTTTGGCAATAATTCCCGGAACTCGGCGTTGCGGTACATGAATACTTCGCTAATCTTCTGCGTCTTGAGATTTCTACTCACGGCGTATGTAGGTGCGCGGGGAGCCAAGGCAGATTCTAGTGTTGGAATAATCACTGCGTCAAACTCTAACCCTTTTGATTGATGAATAGTCATAACTCTTACACGAGACGCATCCGGATCACTAAAACGTTCGTTTTGAACGGCCTCTATAAACTCGTCGATTCGAAAATTAATAGAAAACTTGAAAGTGTTCGCGAAAACAAGTAAGTGCTCGAGGCGAGTGAATTGAGGTCTGTCAACGTGGGGTTCCAAAGTTAGCACGAGGTTCTTCAGTACGGAATAAAAACCCAGAGTAGCAATTTGCCGTCGGAAATCTCGCGAGGTACGGCAAGCGATGTTGGTATCAATGGTGTCAGGACGATATCCAAACAGCGACGCCAACGGAGAGTGTTCCACGTGAAATCGAGCGACTCCGTCCTGAGGATGATCAATAAGCGAAAGTGCGGAAAGAATTAGTTGCACGGCGCTATAGTTACTCAGTGAGTTACCTCCATCTTCGCTGGCTGGTATGCCACGGGCCGCCAATAAATGAATTAGCTCCGCGATAGACGAATTGGTGCGAACAAGAATACCAATTTTCATTTGTCGGTTAGTGTTAAGTAGTTGTTCTGTTTTGTTTACCGCTAATGCCAAACACGATTTTAAGCGTTCTGTTTTTCCGAGGCCGTCCGTTGCGTTAACATATTCAACATATCCAACATGATCTAAAACGGTTTTCAAGGGCACAAAGTCTTTTTGCCAACGTTTCAGTGTTTCTGCGTGGTCGCTAGGGTTCGTGTGTGCGTCGAGATTGTTGAATATACTGTTGATAAACTCAACGACGACGGCGGAGGATCGGTAACTTTGTTCTAGGGTGTCAGAGGAAATATCATTTAGGCAAGATTCCAAACAATCAAAAATTTCGCGACGGCCGCCCCTCCAACCGTAAATCGCCTGTTTCACGTCACCAACGCAAAAAAAAGAACTATTGATTTGTTGACAAATTGAAATCGCTAGGGGTTCGACAATATTCCACTGGGGGAGCGAAGTGTCTTGAAATTCGTCTAGCAGTAAATGTTCAATAGTTGCATCCATGCGAAACGTGGATGCAAATTTGTGCCCGCGGCCGTTTAGCAATCTTGTTACGTCGCCAAATTCCAACCGCTTGGTCTTGCGTTTGATCCGGTCTAATATCTCGGCATATTGAAACAGGATTGAGTAGGTCGCCTTTGTTTGATTTTCGAGTTCGCGTATTTTCAGCGCTACCACGTGTTGAGTTAACGGTTGATATGCAGCGATTAAATTGTCAGGTAATGGTTTCCGAGAGAAGGTGTTTTCACCGGCCACAATTTTTTTAAAAATCCCTCCCCTGAGGGCTTTGTTCCAGTTACGTGCTTGTAGCGTTTCAAGGTCCGTAGTAATCGTTTTCAAGAATGGGACGCAGTCTTCGTTTTCCATTTGATTTCTAATTTTCGACATCGCTAGGGATAGCTGTTCTGGATTTAAGATCCGCGCGGTTGATTCACCCCGTAGATTTCCGTTCCATGCTGTTGCCGCTGACTGATAGAATGGTGAAAGTAAACTTTCGATAGTGAGTTCTAGTGTGTGTAAAATGCTGCGATTACATTTTCCTTTATTGATGAATAGCATTAGCCGCGTGAAATCCGCGTTGCTTAAGTTGCGTAGCAATTCAATAATCGCAAGCTGCTTCTGCGCCGCTTGTTCTCCCGATGTCGCGATCGCCCAATCGGCGCCGATTTCAAACTCATAAGCGTGATTGGTTAGAAGTTTCGCGAAATAGGCATCGAGTGTGCTGACATTAATCCGGTGTAAGTTACTAGTCAGAAAGGCAAGAGCTTCGCCGAATCGTCGCGAGTGAGTGGCGTCAATCTTAAGCTCGTCGCTTAGCTTAATTGCTTGCTCCTCGGAGGTTGTCGCGATAGCCAACCGTTGGAGTATTCGTGCTAGAATCTCGCCGGCTGCTTTCCGTGTGAAAGTAGTTGCTAAAAGTTTCTCCGGAGATTTGCCGGACAAAATCAATAGTATATATCGATTTGATAACTGGAATGTTTTACCGGTACCCGCCGATGCTCGTAGTAATACGTTGTCGATAGTCATTGGATTGGCTGCCTAGTATTGTTAGGGCAAGGAGTGTCCAAGGTGGTATCGCCAAGAAGGTAAGAGAATTCGCTAAAAAATGGGGGTTTCGCTTCGTTACGCAAGTCGAAATGATTTGAGTTGATGGACTGCATCACGTTGAGGGCAACAATATCGGCGGCCTCTAGTTGGTCGGAGTTCCAATTCGCAAAATAACCACCGATTGCTTGCAGATCGCTACAAATATTGATATACCCCAATCTAACACTTGCGGAATCCGTGATGGATTGGGCAAGATGGCGATAGAGCGGAAGTTGTAAGTCCTTCCAAAATGGGGCGTCGTTACAGTTGTGGATTCTTTCGGGCGTATGGCAGGTCTCTGACGACTTGTAATCAAAAATTGACCAAGTCGCCGTTTCGGCGTGATAATCGATTCGATCGATGCGGCCGCAAACAACAAATTGTGGATGGTTCGTGGAAATGGCCACTCCAGGACTACAATTCACCTCAGTTTCAACGATCTCCCACCCGTCGGCTGTCCAGGCCGCCTGCCAATGAGAAAACGCTTGGAGTCGTTGATTTAACAGCGCTATTTGGATTGGGATTACATCGAAGGAATCTTTACCGTAAAGCCGATCCGCTCGAGCTGCTAACTGCTTCTTTAAAAATGCATATATAGCATCGCTATCCGTGCTTCGACTCAACTCAGATATACCAAAATCGTGAAGAGTAGCGTGTAATAAATTCCCGAATGCTAAGGAGGACAGTTCACGTGAATTATCGCTCGCGGAACTAATGCCCACTACATGTTTGAGGTAATATCGGGTCGGGCAACTAAGATAATCCCTGAATTCCGTGACGGTAAATTCGGTTCTATTTACCTGAGTAAAAGGTATATCTACTCGGATGGAAGGGCGCGTGGCCACATTGTATGCAGCTGAAATCGACGCGGTTTCGGATCTCTCGGTAGAAAAATTACGCAACCTGTGAGCAATTTGTTGGGAATTCCCAGTGAGCGCGATCCGGCTAGGCCACAAAGGCATGCCCGCTGCGTCAACTCGTTTACAAAAAAATGTCACCTTAGGGCGGCTATTGACCAAAAGAGTTGTGGTGTAAGCATCTCGGGCAAAGCGTCTTGCATTGTCGACAAGACCGAGCGACGACCGCAACGCGTTGGGAAGAAAAAGATCTGATGTGATGGATGACGGTATCGTCCCCTCATTAAAACCAGTTATCAGAACGTCGGATTGCTCTCCCCAGACCACATCAAGCCAACCTGTTATCGCGACGCCGGCCCGAGGCTGGATTGTTTCGAATTGCTTACTCGCCATCTGCAGGGTTAAATCGATACACTCCGTGACCTTACATTTCATATGAAACGACCGGTCCGCATCTTGGAGTTGTGCGATTGATTGTGCGATGGCACGAGTTCCGCTAAGTACCGCTGTGTCTTGCGGATCATTGATTTGGACCAATCGATTTCCATAAATGCGGTCGAGCGTATCTAAAATAGCGTTGCACCAATCAGATAACCTCGCCGATTCAGGGGACAACGGCGATACCAATTCATCCAATGTGTTCAGAGCGGATGCAAGAATTTCGTATTTGCCTGTCAAGCCACGTAGTCGTCTGACATTTTTTGGTAGGTGTTGTTGGTGGAAATCATCACTGATCGATATTATATCGTCCACGATGCCGGCGTCGAATAGATATTGTTGAATGTCGGGTAAGCGTATCAAGGATGAAAAAGCCTGATAGCTATTTGTCTGAACATAGGTGCCGAGCAGTCGCAATGTGCAAATGACGTTATTGTCATGGAGCGATCTACCTTTTTGCGGACTGACTGGAGTCGATTGTCGGTCGAACAAACGGATGATGTACGGTTCGTCGCTGGCGTCTGGACAGGCGATCACGAAATCCCGTTGACAATTTCCAGTCGCGGTACTATCAGCGATGACTTTCGCACAGGCTAATGCTTGAGCACTCGGCGATTCCACCATGCACAATTGGTTCGATGTTAATTTCACCGGTTGCCCTTGCCATGCGTCAGTATTTAATACACCGTTGTCCTGGAATCGCGCCGCTTGAGTTGCGGCGGCGAATGTCAGTACTGTCAAATTGTCGGCCACTGCATCCAGCATTCCTTGGATGGTTTGGTTTATGTCGACACAACCGGCGACGATAATCTCTTTATCAGTGGAACATTCAGATCGACTGACGGCAATCATTCGTGCAGTTTGGATGTCCCAAAAATCCAAACTATCGACAGCATCGAGGTAGGCGCGCTGTAGAGTCGCGAGTTGTTTCCAACGGTCAACCTCTGCCGGATGCCCAGTGCGTTGACAATATTCAACAACGGACTGAAAATCTCGTAAATCGCCTGCCAATTCGGTATGTAAAGTCGCCAGCGTCTCCCCGATAGCGTGCCAAGCCGCAAAATCGTCTCGCGATGGCGGCGCGGGGAAAACAGATTCCAGAGCATTGTTGGCGACGGCGTTGCGGGCGACGTCAGTCCAGAGCAGGGCTTGTAGAGAGGGAGAAGCGGTGGCCCGAGCGGTATATAAATATTCTGGGAGATGGCCGAGGGTTACAACCGTTGGCGGAAAAAACAATAATTGATTTGTCTGGCAATGAGCAATTAATTGCGATAACAGCGTCTTAACCGCTGTGGCGGCTGGCAGTACGATAATGGTGCCGCTCAAATCAAGGCGGTGCGTTTGTGTATAACGGGATGTTAACCACCCCGAGAGTGACTCAATGGGTGGAGTGTCCCAGCCTAAAAAAACATGTCTGTGATTGTTCAAGTCGGGTGCACCAATATTCGGTATGTTACTCGTTCGAAATCGAATCCATCCACCTATTCGCAGCCTGTTTCAAAGCGTTAGTGGCGTTGACTACAAACAATCGAGAGTCACGGTTTTCGATATTGATTCGTATTGTAATATATTCGCGAGGTAAGCTGTTAACTATACGATCCGCCCATTCAATAAAGACATAATGTTTAGACTGATACATTTCTTCAGGTCCAAGATCTGAGAACTCGTCGCAATCCGCTAAACGATAGGCGTCCAAATGATAGATCGATCGCGTGCCGACGTATTCGTTACATAAAACAAACGTCGGGCTAGTAATTGAGTGGGCTGCAATTCCGCTAGCTACGCCTACACCCTGAACGAAAGCTGTTTTTCCAGCACCCAGTGTTCCCAATAGTGCGACTGTGGTGCCGCAGGGAATGCTTGCGACAAACAGTTCGCCGAATTTATGGGTGTCAGCCAAACTGCGACTCAAGTAACTACGTTCCATTTATTCGGCCCCTTGAGATCCTAGTGGGAATAACCGTGAATATCCAATGGCCTCGATTCCCCAGAGCCATCCAATAACACAAAATTCGCATCCTGGGTAACATACCCAATTTCCGTTATAGGTATATCGCTGGGAGTGGTTTCTAAATTACCGGTGTATTGGGAAGAGGCAGTCCATAGCAATTCAAAATCCTCTCCATCGTAGAGGGCGGACTCAATGGCGGTTTGGTCATTGGGGAGATGTTGGGAAATAGGGATAGCAGATTCAATTAGAGTCGCACCCAAGTTACCGAATTCCAAGATGCTGTGCAAGTCTATGACTAGGCCATCCGTGATGTCCGTAACACTATGTACAGCGGGATTGTTGCCCAATCTAAGTCCCAGTTCGACCCGCGGGTCAAATGTCAGGTGGTGACCATCACGACTACCACCAAGCGCCCCCGACACAAAAATGCGGTCATGAACTGTGCTTCCGAATCGGAAACGCAGTTGGCTTTGTGTTGCCTGTCCGAGCACAGTTACGTTAACGGAGAGAGGGCCCGTATGGGAAATGAAATCCCCACCAATGATGACACAATTATAAGAGGCGGCTATCGAAATCATTCCCTCATATAAGCTTTTAAGATCGTCCAGGCTGAAATGATTCGGGGCGACAATAGAAATAATGACGTGCCTAGGAACACCGCACATCGCCGCAATGTCGCTGATACTTGCCGCTACACACTTTCTGCCGATCAAAACCAAGGGTGTGGCGGTCACGTCAAAATGGACCCGATCTACGAGGCAGTCGCTCGTCACTAGTTGTTTCATCCCTGGCGGCGGTGCAAACACCGCGGAGTCGTCGCCAATGCCGGGGTTGGTCTCGGTTTGCCCACCCAGCGTCGTTTTAAGCCAGTCTATGAATTCGTTTTCCATGTGGACATTTAACACTTTTGCTCGGGCTCTGAATAGGGCAAGAATAAACCCGCGTTACGGAACTGGAAAAAAATGGTTCAGTGGTCGCGCAAATGATATAAGTATATATTTACACTCGATGGGAAAATTACGGGCTAACTGAATCGGCGTTTGGCATTAGACGGAAATAGAGGATCCGTCACTGCTGAAAAAGTGCCCCATAAAGAAAATCGTCGTCACGATAAATGTAGAAGGGCATAGGTTTCTTTGTTTGAAACATTTCCGTGTTAAGCACGTAGTTAAGATTCTCAAAGGTTACTGTCTCCCATTTATGTAGCCCTAATAGGATATCGCCGGTCCGCAGTCCCTGGTTTGTTGCGGGACTAGAACCCTTTACTTCGGTGATTTTTAGACCACCCCGATAGTTGTTTTGTTTGTTGGCGGCCTTGAAATTAATTGGTACGACACGGATGCCAATTTCCTCCCAGGCGCGGGTTGCCAAAACATCATCTTTCGGAATTATATCCTGCATTGATAAATAGATGGTACGTGAGGTTCCGGTTCGTTCGACGGTGACTTCAAGTTTGTCCCCTTGTTGTGATCGCAGTAAATGTTGATATACAAACACGGGCCAGTCAATTGAATCGCCATTAACGTGAGTAATGACGTCATCCTTTTTTAAACCCGCTTTGCTAGCAAGACTGTTTCTGCCGACGTCTGCAATAGTAACTCGCGGTGATCGTTGCCGAAAAGACACAGAAAGGTCTAGGCCGACATCAAGTCGTTGCTGACTGCGGTCCATGAGTATTTCCTTGGCGATGGTCATCGCCCGATCCATCGGAATTGCAAAACCAATTGCCTGCGCGCCAACGCGTACGGCAACGTTTACGCCAACGGCATCTCCCTGAATATTAATCAACGGACCACCGGAGTTTCCGGGGTTAATACTTGCGTCCGTTTGTATTAAATCATCGTAGTACTGGTCGGTATTAATTTCGACTCGTCGATGCAGGGCACTGATGATGCCTCGTGTTATAGTGTCTTCGTAGCCGTAAGCATTTCCGATCGCAATGACCGTTTCTCCTAGCATCAAATCTGAGGACGTAGCTAATGACATGACTTGAAATTCAGTGTCCGAGTTGATTTTGATGATGGCCAAATCAATTTGTTCGTTGAAACCAATCAGCTTCGCGGAATGTTTATTCTTGGGGTGAGTTGCCAGCGGATTCAGCTTTACCTGAATATTGTTAATTCCCGCGATCACATGATAGTTTGTTAGTATATATCCGCTGGAATCTATGATTAGACCGGTACCCATTCCATTAACTTGTGACGCCTCGCGTTGGCCGGGAAATGTACTTATCGATGTGGTTTTCTTGCCACTTATATTTACAACAGAAGGAGCGGCCTTCTGTACTGCTAAGACTATAGGCGAATATCGGCTAGCAGACTCCTGAGCCATCGTAGAGGCAACAACAAGCAGAGTCGGTATGACCGCTGCAAATTTGGCGAGTTGTCGCAGTTGTATAAACAAAAAATTGCCATCCCTAAGCACGTAAAGAAACCCACATGTCACATGTATTGCCGACTCTTCATTTATCGGTTGTCGGGATTGTTAGTGTTTACCCAGCAACCTTGATGCCGGAGCATCGGTAGAATCGGATCAATTTAACAGCTGTTCTTAAGCGGTTTTAGAGCTTTTGGTCTTTTTGATAATTCCCCGCAGAAATTGGAAGGCAATGAACAGCAGAAACGGGTACACTGGCCACAGCCTTAGGATGATTGGAGAACTTTCGGCAAATGTCGTCGTGGGAATTGATTTTGTCGTTTGGTGTAGATCGCGGAGATCTGAAAGTCGTATCGTGTCAAATGTCCAAAACAGGCCAATAACGGCTAGTGTCAATAACAATAAAAAACATCCAACTCCCGACATCACTCCCTTAAATGCATCCGTTTCCGTTGGGTGGGTTTCAAACAGTTCAATCTGTCGCCCTCTTTTCAAGGACAACGGAATCATCTCAGCAGTTTCTCTGGCCTTTGCGTAGTCGAGCCAACTGGGCGATAATTTTGGGTTGGACATTGAAAAAACAATCGCGAGTTGATTATCAGTAGTGGCGTGGAAAAAAGAACGCTGGGGCTCTACTGTTTGTTCGTTTGAAAGAATGTATTGAGTGGTCGCGTGATTATTGTCGCTGTTGGACCACTGGATAATTGTGCTATTCCTCATTTCAATCGTTATGGAAATATCGATTTCCGCTGTGGGGGATATCGGGACTGATGTGCCAGGGGAAATAGCAAATAGATATTTGGATTCACCGGCAATGGGTGCCAACTGAATTAAGTCCCGTGTTAAAGCTGCTGTAATGTCGCTCAATAGTCTTGTGAGGATGTTTTCGCGAATATCTATTTTCCGGATTACTGTGCCTATATCCAATGTCGACAGACCGGCAAAACACATTGGTATCAGTACGGCATCGGACTCTGTCCGAATCATCTCCAACTCATAGGCGAAAAGTGAGTCCGCACTAGGGTCGATGATGATTAGAGAGAATCCATTTGAAACTAGGCTCCGAACAACATCCTGATGTGAGTCGACTCCCAGTTTTAGTGCAACAAAGATTTTGGTGTTCGCATCGACGCCTAGCAGTTCCGCCCAATCGCTCAACTGGGAAATCGAGGAATAGTAGGCTGGTGGAACAAACTTGGCGTCGTCAACGTAAATCGCTGAGCACTGGGCTCCCGTTAAAAGCGCGCGTTCGAGGACGTCCACGCAATCCGCAGTGAAACCAAGGAATACAAACTCTGAATTACGGTCGCTCATAAGCTGTGTGACAAATTGACAAGAGAATAGACCAGTCGAGGCAAGTTGAAAAACAAGCCACGACAGTTAAAGCTAAATTCACGACTGTTCTCTGTCAACAGATGGGTCGCAAATTGAGAGGTCTCTTTGTACGTTACGGTTAAGCGACTCGTGGAGAGCGTAACAAGAGATTTGCAGTTTCAACACTGTCGTCGATCAGACAGCGTTGCATGTAGGGATATAACAAATTAATCATAGATTCGACGGATTGTACTTGAATGACAAAAGAACCCGCCAGAGGGGGAATGTGACTGGCACAGATGATTCCGTTGGCACCGTTTTCATAGGCGAGCATGCTATCCTTTAATAGTGAATAGTTTTCACAGCAATGGATATATGTGTCACCGAGTTGCACGGAATCTGGGTTTAACGCGAAACGAGTGATTTCCGTGTGAGTGCCGAAGATAGGTTCTATGTCAGCAAGAATAAGATTTGCCCGCAAGAACTTCGTTAAAGTCGACACGGCAAGTTTGGTACCAGCGCGAGGCATCAAGGAGTTCCTTCCGATGAGGACCCGTGGGCTTTAGGGAAAGGGAGTAGGTCGGTACCGTAAACAGGTTCCGGATAGAGCAGTTGGTCGAGGCAGATGTCGGCAATCTGATGGTCGTCAAAAAACAAAGTCTGATCGCCGAGTTGATGCTGTGTCCGAAAGCCCTTGCCGGTGATCAACACGGTATCATCGGTATTAGCGTGCGCTAATGCCCAGACGATAGCTCGTTCACGACTGATAATAATTTCAGCATTTCCGGGGCGACGATATCCATCGAGAATGTCATGCGCTATAGAAAGCGTCTGCTCGTTGCCGGGGTCATTTTCCGTGATTATTGTAATATCAGCGGCTTTTTCCGCGATCCTGCCCATGTCGGCGCGGAAGGAGGCTCCTGTATTGGCTCCAGGACCGTAAACAACGATCAACCTTCCTAGGGTTATTTGACGCACGCTGTGCAGGGCGTTACGGAGCGCGATTGGAGAATTCGCTGCATCGATATAAACTTCGAAATCTTGACCCCGTGAAATTCGTTCAAGATGACCTTGAATGGAATTTACCTGACTGATGGCGTCCGCAATTTCCGGAAGGGGGTAACCCTCGAGTAGTGCCAGTGCTGTAACTTGGAGACAGTGATAGACATGGTGATGACCAATAATAGGGGTAAAGACGACCGCCTCCGCGGCGCCGGCATGAATTCGAATACGCTGTCCGTCAGCGCTGTGATTAAGATGCTCAACCCAGATGTCGCAATCGTCGTTTGATCCAATTGTTAGGGTGGGGTTTTCAATGCGGGGCAGATCAAATCGGGAGGCCGCATCGTCTGCGTTGATAATAACAACGCCTGTTGATTTTAACGAGTTGATGGCGTTAGAGGCAGCACGACGGGTTTGCTGTGCCGAGTCTGTAGCACTGGATTGGAAGTTAGTAAGTCTCGTGATGACGGCATAATCCAAGTCGATGCCGGCTGAAGTTTGGTCCGCGAGATCACTATCACTTAGCTCGACGCAGGCAATCTGACATTTGTTGGCTGCCATCGAACCGAGCCAATTTGCGTATACTTTTGAGTCGGGTTTAATATCAGGGAAATCCGCTACGTCTATGCCATTATCGAAGCCTAGGTCACTTAACGCACCCGTCGTCTTGCCGAGATGTCGGAATACTTGCTGTATAAGGTAAGTAGCCGCAGTCTTTCCGCTGGCCCCACTAATTCCGATGGTTCTCAGACGTTGGGTCGGCGATCCGGCCAGATAATGCGCTGTGTTGGCGTACGCAACACGGGTATCGGGCACGACGAACGTGGGGATATTGGTTGGTAATATCCGTTCAGACACGATGGCAGTTGCGCCGTTGGCCGCGACCGTCGCAATGTCGTCATGCCCATCGCCAGTATCGGAATCTATGGCGAAAAATAGATTGCCTGGTTCACAGGCCGCCGCATCACTTGTGAAGCCAGTAAAGCTGAGTCCTTGAGTATCGACTCGCAGGCAATTGGCAAGACAGTCGAGTATGTCAACGTCGGGGAGTAGGTTTCTCCGCAGCATGTACGCGTTCCATCCCTGGGTGCTAAATATGTGAGTAGTGATATGCCAGCGTTCCTTGCTGGTTTGAAGTCCTAGTAATCTGCCATTTTTGCGAGGTTCGTGTCAAGCTCGATAAATACGTTCGTGCTGGGTAATCAGAGCTGGTATTCATTTGTCGGATAGAATCGACTACAATCATTCGATTCATAACTTCACAATAAAACGACGGCTTTTGGTTTATTCCCAATATCCCCATGAATACCAACCTTACAACTTGGTCAGTGTTTGCTCGTGGCCAACCGACCCACTGCGGATTCACTGAGGGGTTGTACGATTGGTGTTTCTCGCAAATGCACCTTGCTTTCCAAATTCTCTCTTGTGATAAAGTCTTATCTGATGAGTCATTCAATGGGGAACATCCTGATCTTATTTTGATTAATTCCCGGCGTCGGGGCGATTTTCCGGCGAAGATGCTGCTACGCATAGTGAACAAATATCCCCTTTCGTTAGTATTGGAAATCACGGGTGAGTGGTGTTTCGGCGACACTCGCAGTGGCGAACCGTTGCCCGTTTCCTGTCGCTTTGACGTTGCCGTTGCTCAACAACGTCTGCCGTCGATGTTATCCTCTCGTCAACGTTTTCTGCAGATCCGAAATGAATTAGGTCCACTTGCTAGTGTTGCGGAATTGTCTGCATTCTGGAACCGAAATACGACGACGTCGCACTGCAGTAGTTTGAATGTCATCGCTTCAGACGGTTCGGAGCGGGAAGCCTTAGGATCGTTGCTTGCACAAGAAGGTTTCAATGTCCATTCGTACCCCAGTTGGAATTCGATTGCTGAGGATGGTCGATCGCGAGCGATTGTTTATAGCGTTACCGACAGGCGGGAATTAGGAACGGCATTCAAGGAAATCGAACATTCATTTGCGGTGATTATTTCAAACCATTTTAATAGTTTGGACACGACATTCTTTAAAGGTAAAAATTCCGCGATGTTTTTGCGAAAACCATTCCTTGCCCACGACTTAGTCCAGGCGATTAGCAACGTTCAGGTAATGCCTAAGGCAAACGCTGCTTGATGGATTTTCGTACTAGCCTGACAAGGCCCGCAGTAATAATCCCTCTAGGTCGCCGCGTGCTCGGCACCCATCGACAAGTTCACTTCGTACGAAAATGCGAACGCGTTTCACGTGATAATCGAATTGTTCCTCCGCCAAGACTCGAACTACAGGTGAACGATCGCTTAAGGGACTGAAATCATCCGTAATTTTGTCGTAGACGTTTAAATCGAATTGGACCTCCAGTTCGGTTGGCGGTGCGTCGATTAAGACGGCGTTGGGTGTCTTGCCACAACGCATTAAATCTTGCAAACGGCGACTTGTGGCATTCAGTTCACTATACGATAGGCCAGCGACGCGGTGGTAAATCTCGGCGTTGGTAGATGCATTACATTGGAACACCGACTTGTGTATTTTTCGTATTGGGCCGAAAAGGTCAGCCGCAAGAGCACGGGCTTCAGTTGTGTCGCGAATGTAGATTTCGGCTTCGTGATCGCTAAGCGAACAGATAGTTGCTATGTTTTCGGACGTAGGCATTTGTTGGACACAGCATTGAAGCATTGCCGTAGCGCTGCGAACAGTTTTATGCCAGTATACTTCACTAAACATTACGTACCGCGCAAATACCATCATCTCGGCCGCGGTTAGAGACTTACCACTCAGCGCCAATTGATTGGTGTGGGGATCCGCAATTAGTCCAGACAGCAATCGTTGTTGATCGTAGTTCCGCCCGTATGGAACGCCAGCGTGGAGACTATCACGTTGGAGGTAATCCATTTTATCGATATCAACAGGACTCGAGAGCATTGAATATAACAACTGTTGACAGGGGGTTCCAACTGCACCCGTCAAAAAATGGGCTACATCTTGCGGGGTGCAAGACCAATGCAAATCGATTTCAGAGGCTATTTCCGTTTCACAAATAATCTTCGTTGCGCGCTGTTCGTGGCCCACCAATCCTGGCAACCGCATATCTTCTATTGGGTGACAAAACGGCCAGTGACCAATATCGTGAAGCAGAGCTGCTAATACGAAAATCTCCAATTCGATCGTCGTTACAGATTTACGGAAGTCGGGAGATCCTAGGAAATGTTCGAGATATCGCAGTGCTAAGTGATAGACGCCGAGGGAATGCTCAAAGCGGGTATGCTGTGCTGATGGATATACTCGAGCGACCAATCCGAGTTGCGATAAATGCGTTAAGCGGTGGAACGCTGGAGTGTCAATTAGTGCGCTAATTCGGTTGGTTATTGGAACGTCCTGTTGGTAGGCAATGCGAATGACGCGTTGAGGATTTCGCAATGCCTCTAGTTCCAATAAGGGGCGCTTCATGTTGTAAGTAACCAGAGGTGAAAGTTGTCCGACAACAGGCAAAACAGACTGGTGATGCAAATCATCACAGCAACGTGCAATGCCCCCTGCGCGAACTCCATCTCATAGCAAGCCATTGGTACAAATGTGGCGATTACGAAGCATGCTGCACCGATAATAGATAGAATCAAGGTGTAGGAGGGCTCTTCATAATGGATGAGAAGTAAAGATGTTGCAATAAACGTGGAAGCAATGAAAAAATAGATCGCTGCAGTAATTATCGAACGCATAAATGCCTTACGTCGTTCGAAAACTTGGATCTCAGTTTTTTTCAATATCCCGTAACCGAGGGCACTTGACGCTAGTGACAATAGTAACAAACCAAGGACAGATAAAGTGGCAGTTGTAGGTGTGAAACTGTCTGGGTCGGTTTGCAGCATTCTCGCTAAAAAAGCGATGACGCCAGCCGCCGCGAAAAGTGAACATAGCGAAATGACCTCGAGCCGCTGGAAAAATCCAGCCCGTCGCGCTATTCCATCGATCTTAGTGTGAGCGCCCGGCGCGCCTGCCTTATGTTCCGGCTCTTGAATGACAACCTGATCTTCCAGAGTTGGAATGGCAATGATTGTCTTGCAGCCAGGGCAGGGACCTGAACGGCCAGCAAACTGGTCGCTAACCTGAAATCGTTTAAAACAACCAGCACATATTACATCAATCGCCATTACGCAAACCGTGGAAGGAATAGAATTTGGGGGCTATTGCCGGCACAACTAAGCGGCACTGCAATATCGAAGTTTACCAAAAATCCCGTTGCAACGGCAACCTAAAAAGATCTTTGGGGTTCAAGAAGTTTACGCGGTGCTAACCTAGAAAGTTTTCCAGAATCGAATTGCCTGCGCCACGTTGGATGATAATCCAAATCATGAATGCCGCGGTAAACGCAGGCAGTACGGGACCGACGGTCAACAACCGGATTAGCAACGTTTGCCGATTATTTTTATCCGCAACAAGGCTGATGCATGAACAAAAAGCGGAAAGCACAGAAATCAGCAACAGAATTGTAGCAACGCCAACTGGAAAATCAGCGCGGTAAATCTCTCGATCAAAAGAAATTAGGGTTTCCCAAACGGGGTGGCCAAGGACCCAGAACATTAAAACTACTAAGTATCCGGCTAAAAAAATCATCGACGCGCACAGCGACCATTCTCCCATTGTCCTGTCGGCTTCTTCCTCTTCATCGTCGGATTCTTCGGGAGGAATATCAATACTAGCCGGATCAATCGCAGCGTCTGGTGACATATCATCTAGTTCAATCGAGTCGGAGGATTCGCCTAACGTGATTTGGTCAGCCTCGCCGGTTTCGGCCGGCTTTTGATCCGTCATCTCTGTTTTCGCTAACATGCAATTTCCCCGTTCCGGTAATTTAAACCTATCCTACACTTGTTTTCGGGTATTTTAACGGTGAAAATGAGACGAAAATCAGTCGCTCGAGCAATAAATAGTCGCTAGTTGTCGAAAATCAAGTCATCTTCTGTGATTAATTGGAAACCGCTACTAGCAAGTGTTTCGACAGCACATTCTATATTGTCAACCATTAGCGCGACGACTGGCCTCCCATGCGGCCGAGAAAACAGCGGATAGGCTTGTGTAATATTCAATTCGGCGCGTAAAAGCGCCGTACATACGGATAGCATCGGTTGGCGAGTATCTGGGAGTTCGAGTGCGACCAATTGACTTTCAATTAACGGAAAACCCGACCTTTCTAGGACTTCACGACCTGTTTCTGGGTTACTTAACAGTAGACGCGCAAAGGCGCATTCGGTAGAGTCGTTGATCGAAAGCGCTAGAATACGAATGTCTGTACCATCGAATCGGCGGAGAACTTCCATCAGTTGACCGACGCGATTTTCCAGAAATATTGTGAATTGAGTAATTGCTGGGTAACTGTGCCCCCGCATTGTTTCTAGCGGTGTAACTCCGTCCTCGCCATAACTCATATTGGATTTCCAAAAAATAAGTGTTGTGAAACAACGTTACTTATAAATAAATCAGCTTCTGCAGTCAAATGAGGGCTGTTAAAATTAATAACTTACGGGTGTTTTATTGCAGTAATCGAGGGGTTCATGGATATAGGCGACGCTTTTAGTTTTGAATTGCGAGTTCGTTATCAGGAAACGGACGGGCAGGGTGTCGTCCATCACGGCAATTACCTGACCTACTTTGAGAAAGCACGGATTGAATTATTGCGACATAACGGTATTAGTTACCGTGATATAGAAGCTAGTGGTTTAATGTTAGTCGTAGCGGCAGCGCATCTGGAATATTATAAACCGGCATTATTCGACGATCTTTTGAAAGTAAGCGTAACAGTCCAACGGATCAAAGGTGCTGTGATCGAACATACGTATGTGATCACACGCGGTGAAACTGAGATCGTTCGCGGATTCACCCGCATTGGCTGCCTGAGTAAAGAGGGACGCGTGAAACGTGTTCCCACGTGGCTGGGAGGCAGGGGGGACTGGCCCGAACCTCAGCCGTCTCTCAAAGATTAGATTCATCAATTTTGTCGATCAACAAATCGAGTTCATCTGCTGAGGGCGGGGTCCCGCTACGCCTAGGCATGGCTCTAGTCGGTTGCGTCGGCCGAGTGTTGGATGGCGCGGAAGGTGTGTCTGGGGGTATCTCTATATCGTTTCTTTTCTCATCACGCAGTAACGTTAAAATTTGTTGACGCGCATTGGCCGGTCCTTCTATGTCACTTAAATTCAGACAGACTATGCGACGTTGCATCGCATCATAGTGCCCCGAGGGAAGGGCGATTGGTAGGTCTGGCGTAATGGTTGCGTCGCCATCGAATCTTCCGATTATTCCTAAACGTCGAAGGTGTTCAATGCAGTCAACAATGGGATGCCAGGCGGCGACGAGCATGTCACCCCGAATACCCTGAATACACAAGGCGTCAGTACTCGCAATTTCGAGTTGGGCAGCGTCCTGTACTAAGATCACTTCAATCCGATCACGCATTAAAAGCGCGGCGACCAGTTCCTGTTCGGTGTGTTGTCGTTTTGGATCGTTTTGATTTGACTGTGACAGTATGAGTTTCATGTTTATCATCATAACGCAGGAGATGACGTCAGATACAAAATAGAAGCAAAAAATTGATAACGCAAATTCGAACGATACAGATTCAAGCAGACAACCATAATGAATAAAGAAGAGCGGAACGTCAGTGGTTATCCAGGAGCCAGCAAGGAAACGCAAAAAGGCTGGTGTCCTAGGACACCAGCCTTCGCGTAAAGTTTAGGGTCTTCTCGTTTTGAGACCAGAAAAACAAGTAGCGCGGGCCAGATTCGAACTGACGACCTCGAGGTTATGAGCCTCGCGAGCTACCGGGCTGCTCCACCGCGCGTCATTTGCAAGTATTATACACACCCTTGCGTCGTTGGATAGTACACACAATGTCCTCTAAAATATATATTTACGGGGGATTTTGATTACTCGATTCTAACCTGTAAATTTACACATTTCGCGATATTCGGCCGGGTGATTCCAATGTTGTAGAAATGTTTGTCATATTATGCGACGATGGATACACTTAAAGTGCCATCTTCACTATTACTCTGCGTTCGCAATGTCCGAATCTTCCCAACTACCTGAAAACAAACGACCCGTCGCTAGGCCGATTTTGGTTCGAAAACAAAATCAAACGGAGCCGCAGGCAGACGCTAAGGCGGCCCCATCCCCGATCGCGCAGCGAAGCTCTTCAGGGCCCTCCGCCACCCCCATTCGGGTCACTGCTAGGCCCGCCAAATTAGTACAGCCACATGCCGAAGAAGATGAACTGGACGCGGAACTCAGCGAAGTCGCCATACGAAACGCGCCGCCTTGGTTAGTCAGCCTGTTAGTGCACTTAGTCGTTCTCATTGCGTTAGGCCTGCTCATGCTCCCCAATCTCCTTGATACCCCCCTGATGCTCGAGGTGGTTTACGCCGAAAAAATAGGAGATCAACTCGACGATGCTGTACTGCAATCGCCGGTGGATCAAGTGCCTGATATTATTGAACCCGTGCTATCCGAGGATGAGATGGCAGTGGAAGATCCTTTAGCGGCGCCGCCCGATATTGTGGCTGTAGATATTTCCACCAACCAGAGCAGTAAGATTGAGGCTCCGTCCATTGGTATGGCGTTAAGTGGCCGTGAAAAGGGGATGAAAAAGGCGCTGTTAGCAGCTTACGGTGGCACCGAAACCACGGAGAGTGCAGTAATCAGGGGGCTCGAATGGCTCAAGCGTAACCAACATCGAGACGGTATGTGGAGCCTTACCGGGAATTACAGTCAGGGCGCCCCTACCGAAAACCGGGCGGCAGCGACAGCGATGGCTTTGCTTGCATTTCAGGGGCACGGAAGCACGCACAAATTCGGTCCCTATCAGGCGGTCGTTGCTCGAGGGTGGAAGGCGCTTATCCAGAAGCAAGATGCCGAAGGCAACTTCTTTTTTACTGGCGGGCATCACCATCGCCTGTACACACATGCGCAAGCTACTATCGCATTGTGTGAGCTTTACGGCATGACCAAGGACCAAACTTTAAAAGTACCGGCGCAAAAGGCGTTGTCTTATTGCTTGTCTTCGCAATCCCCACAAGGGGGGTGGCGGTACTCGCCTGGCGGTACATCTGATACATCTGTAACCGGTTGGTTTGTGATGGCCTTACAGAGTGGTCGCATGGCGGGACTTACGGTTCCAGGGGTGAATCTGGATCGCATCTCTGCCTACCTTGATACTGCCACCACGGACGCTGGGATTCGTTATGCTTATATGCCTGGACAGAGCGACACGTTGTCTATGACCGCTGAGGGCCTACTCTGTCGACAATACCTCGGTTGGAAGCAAACTGACCCTCGACTTGTGCAGGGATTAGACTATTTGGTGCGTAATCCTATCCGTTTCGCGGAGATGGACGTCTATTACTGGTATTACTGCACGCAAGCAATGCATCATATGGGGGGCGATCATTGGACACAATGGAATTCAGTGATGCGGCAATCGATTCCGGAAGAACAGTTAAAGACGGGAACCGAAAGCGGTAGTTGGGAACCGAGTCGCGATCTTCACGGGCACCTCGGCGGGCGATTGTACACCACCTGTTTGTGCATCTATATGCTCGAGGTCTATTACCGACATTTGCCTATATATAAACACCGTCTGAACTAACGCGTTGAGGAATCGTCAAACGATTCGTCGATGACCGTCATGTATCGTCGGCGAGCGTGATCGTAAGCCAACTTGGCCGCAGCTTGTTCAGCCGGTCTGATTCGTCCAACTTTGGATTTCCAGCAGACATCAACTGCTTCCAAGCACCATTGAGCACTTCTTTTACTGGCACGAATTGGTTCACCTTCAACCTCAATAAATATTGGGTTGGTATGAGCTGTGGCAAAAATGCGAAGTGCGACCCAAGATGACCTCGACAACTCGTAATCAAAAATGAGTTTGCTAACGTCACCGTCCGCGATGATCATTTGGGTGTCCACGACAACCCCATTTACTATCAACTCTACTGGAACCTTACGGCTTGTACCGACACGTGCGCGCTCAACGTGCCAATAGGGTTTGGAACGCAAAGGTCGATCTCGTAAGTCGATCAACGGTTGCTTTGACAGCAGTGCCGCAGCGGAAACCGTTGCGACGATGGGTACGCCGCGTGCTAAAGACAAATAACTCGCCCGGCCATCTCGACCCTTCTCACCGACGCCCATGCCATTCACCTTGAAATCGTATAAATGGCTCTTTCCGTCCCCAACGTAGCTTCGTCCATCCTTGATCCCTTGTACCCAATTATCAAAATTTATCTTTCGTTTGCTGGGAAGTTTAACGTATGAGCGACCCAACCCCACCCGTTCGCCGTAAATGCATGGGAAATCAGTTTCGCCACTAATGCGGGTGTCGAAGCCACAATTTAGCGTGTGATACCAAACGCTCAGTTCCCAGATGATTGGAGTATCTACTGCGGAGATAAAGTCCACGACGTCATGCGTTACGTCAACGATGTATTCGTTGGCGCCGATGCCATCGAATTTAGGCATTTGGTAACTCGGTAATTCGTCGTCTTCAACTGTAAGCCCCCAACCACTATGGGAAAATCCAACGACCCCACCTTGTTCCTTGCCCCATTTTAATACTGGGAGATCCCAACTCGGCCATTCTTCGATTTTCGACGTTTGCGGGTAGTCATCTTCCGAAAGCCTCAGCAAACAGAGGTGTCCCGCATGAGAACTTGGAAAACCTGAGACTTCGATATCATACCGCATGACATTACTTCGAGTAGATAGGTTGTGGTTTCGACCTTCAAAAAATTCCTTTTGAAAATACCAACAGGGTCCCCAAGTCAGCACGCAGCCTACCTGCAAGTCCTCGCCCATGATGTGACGCATCATTGCGGCAGGAGTTACACCCTGCGTGGGAGAATCATAATGTGAACATCCCGCTGCATGAATGTGGTGGTCACCTGAAATCCAGCCGAGGTCCGCAAGTTTAATCCATCGCCTTAGAATAAAGTTTAGATTGTGTGTTTTCGCGTGCGGGATTGATACTTCTCGAGTTTCAACAAGGTATTCCGGTCCACGGGTTATGCGAAATGTATAACTGCCGGCTGGTAGTGAAACACTTTCGCCGTCGTAGCGATAGATTTGGTCGTGGAAATAGAAGTCCGGCTCCAGTCGCTTCAATCGGGATGGAAATACACGACCCTGAGCATCAGTGATGACGAACTCCGCGACCGTCGGTGATCCGTCCTCGTCGTGCACTTGTAATTGGACTTCCACCGCCGCGGATATGGTGAAAAGTAGGGGCAGGGAACTCCGAAATCCCAAATCTTGAGTTCCCTGACCGGCATCAAACGTCAACACGGCTTCCCGTTGTCCCGCATCGCGTGAGTAAATTCCTACGATTCGATATTCCAACAATAATCCACTAAGTTTATCGCTAAGCGGTTGTTTATTGAAACTTTGCAGGGTTAGCCAGCGGTCGCCAATGTCAGTCGAGGTAATTCGTTTTTCGTCGGGAGCGTGCTGTCCTTTGCTGCGTATGTAAACGGGATCATTTTGGGGGCTATTAATCCTAAGTGGCGCAGTAATTCCGGCTTCGTTGTGAACGCGAATCAAGAAAATGGTCCAACCGTTTTGCACGAGCGTCGGTTTCGCGGAACCAGTCGCCACCTTCACCCGGCTCTCAGGATTTATATGCACTTCAGCTAGTGTCCTTGAATCAAGCAAGGCCTGGAGTGCTTCGCCGTAGTCGCTGTCTTTCCCCGCTTGAATCTTCGCCAGTGAGACTTGCTCGTTTTGCGTCAATGGTGCGCCGATGTATGACAGCGCTTCGGCTATACGTTTTACTTGAGCACGCAAAGGTTGCACGGGAACATTCTCAACTGGGGCGGCCCTGACCAATAAAACAGAGGCCGCCAGGCCGATGAAACAGACCAGCAAGGGTAGGATTCGCAGTCTCATAAATATGTTCCTAAAAAGTGTCTACGTCGTGTATTGTGGTCGCCGCCGATATTTCGTTATTCATTGGAAACTCCCGATACGGAAAATTCAAGTCAGTTCGACGATATTGGTTCAGGTATATCGACGTCCAATGCCTCTGCGAGATCGGTGAGTTTCTCCCAATTTGCTGTGTCTAGAGGGATTCCACTTTCGCTACGTTCGTTAGCAATAAGCCGTTCGGGATCCCCTGGCAGAAGTATTCGTTCCACGCCACTTCTGCGTGGACAACTGCGAACGAATCCGGTTAGCTCGCTAACTTCGCGCGTAAAAAGTTCGGTGCCGCCGAATCGATTTGGATCAATGAGCATCATAAACACACAATTCCCCTTGGGCGTAATTGGTGTTTCTCGGGCGCACAACCCACCACTTATTGCGCCGCTAAAAATGTCTATCATGAGTGATAAACCAAACCCTTTATAAGCTTGATCGCCCCCCATGGGTAAGATCGTGCCGGGTGGATCGCCGTAAAGCGTATTGGGATCTTGCGTGGGTTGGCCCGTGGCATCCAGTAGCCACCCCGACGGAACTTGTTCGCCGGCGATTTGCTTTACGCGAACTTTACCTTCAGCCGTAGCACTGGTGCTAAAATCGAGCACGAGTGCCTCATCACCGTTGGGTACACCCATTGCCAAAGGATTGGTCCCAAGTCGTGGACGGATTCCACCCGGTGGTGCCACTCGTCGAGCCGCCCCGTGCGTATTTACCATGGCGATCGTTACGAGCCCATAATCATTTGCGGCGATTTCACAGTATTCGCCGAGTCGTCCGATATGCGAACAATTTCTAACTGTGCCAATTGCGGAACCATTTTGTGCACAGCGTTTGGTCAGTTCATTAAGCAGCCTTCCACACTGGACGCGGCCGAATCCCCAATGCGCATCGGTGGCCAATCCAGCCGGAGAATCAGCAATCGTTTCTAGTTCTACTTCACTACGGATGTCACCGTCTTTGAGCATTTGTAGATAAAAGGGAATTCGCATCACTCCGTGTGACGCGTAGCCAAACAGGTCGGACTGTACGAGACTTGGCCCAACGACCGCCGCTTCCGCTACGGAGGCACCCCCCGCAGCGAGTAGTTGGGTAGCGAAGTCCTGTAAATGTTCTATTGAAATGGATGGCACTATGGGGGACCTTTCAGAATGAAAAAACGTTATTGAAGTTGAGTTAACTTAAAATGAGACGAGTTTATAACTAATTGTTTAATAAGTACTGCTGACGAGCTTGTTTAAGGTTGCTGCGCGCCGATTTGCCGTTGGGCTTCATAGATTGCGATTCCTGCCGTCGTTGCAAGATTTAGGGATCGGACTTCGGTTCGCATGGGAATTCGAACGCAACGTTCAGTCCAAGAGTCGTGTATATGTGCAGGCAGACCCGACGATTCGTTGCCAAAAACGAGCGTATCGCCAATGTCGTATTTGGCATCAACATACGAGTGTTCGGCATGCTTGGTGAACACCCAGGGATTCATATCGGGAAGTTGCTGCAATAACTGATCCCAATTTTGAACTATTGTTAGGTCCAAATACTGCCAGTAATCCAAGCCTGCGCGACGTAACCGCTTTTCGGTCAACTCGAATCCGAGCGGCTCTACCAGCCACAATTTTGCGCCTACAGCAACGCAACTGCGGCCGATATTGCCCGTGTTTTGGGGGATTTCCGGTTCAAAAAGAACCACGTTTAAGGGGCAGTACATGTGTTTCCACGGGTATAGTATGGTGCGACTAAGAACAACACGATCAGAAGACTAACGGAACGTTCAGCGTTGCCGCGGATTGCAGGAATAGCCAAACTGGTTGACAATAGTATAAATCAAACAGGCGAGGAATTGCACCCAATGAAAGAACGAAATCCTACTCGCAGCGTTGCCATTGGCAGTGTGACTATTGGATCGCGATACCCGATCGCTGTTCAGAGCATGACCGCTACGTCGACAACGAACGTCGAGGAAACGACCGCACAAGTAATCGACCTTGTGGACGCCGGGGCGGATGTCGTACGTATCGCTGCCGACAGTAAGGCCGATGCCGCAGCTATCGTTGAAGTCTCCAAGAGGACGAGCGCGAATATCGCGGTTGATTTACAAGAAAATTATCGACTAGCTGAACTCGTTGCCCCGTATGTTGAAAAGCTGCGGTACAACCCCGGTCATTTGTACCATCATGAGCGGGAAAAACCCTGGCGGCAAAAGGTACAATATCTATTGGACGTTGCCGGCGCGAATAACTGCGCGATGCGTGTGGGAGTCAACTGCGGCAGTGTGGATCCGGCCAAGCTTTTGCAATATGCGAAAGGCGATTCAACCGCTGCGATGGTCGATAGCGCGTTAGAACATTGTGAGGAGCTGGACAGGCGGGGGTTTCACCAGTTTTGTGTTTCGCTCAAAGACTCGGATCCAGGGAATGTCGTCGCCGCCAATAAACAATTCGCTAAACAAAGACCCGATGTGCCTCTGCACTTGGGTGTCACCGAGGCAGGCTTACCGCCGGACGGCATCATTAAAACACGCATCGCTTTCGAGCAACTTATTAGTCAAGGAATCGGCGACACCGTGCGGGTCTCATTAACCGTTCCCAACAGTGAAAAACCGCTGGAAATCGAGTCTGCTTTGGACATACTTCGGGATATCAAAAATGGCAGGGTGCGCAGCGTAGTTCAATTTAGCACGGACACGCTCAATATTATTTCTTGTCCCAGTTGTTCCCGTGTCGAAAATGAAGCGTTTATTCAGTTGGCACAAGATATTAAGAAAATTACAGCATACGCGCAGCGTTATGCGCTCACGATAGCTGTTATGGGGTGTCGCGTTAACGGTCCTGGCGAAACTGACGAAGCGGATCTGGGATTATGGTGCGGCCCAAATTATGTCAACCTAAAAAAGGGGGTTAAGTCCCTTGGGCAGATACCTTACGATGCGATTATCCCCCGCCTCAAGTCGGAATTGGACATTTTGATAAAGAACCTCGAATCCCGTTGATTGATAGACTCAAAATTAAGAAAGTAACGGAATGGGCCTTCTGCGAATTCTCAATTACGCCCTGCGGCTGCGTAATTCGTTTACTAAAACCCCTTTTCGTTATGGAAACGCAGAGTTAACTGCTTGCCCACAAGCAATCGTTCGCGTGACGGTGGAGTTTAATGGGCGAGTTTCGCACGGTTACGCCGCCGACTGTTTACCGCCCCAATGGTTCGATAAGAGCAACGAAAATTCCTACTCGCGCCAAATTGATTCGATGTGTGTGGCTATTGTAAAGTCCGCCGAGTTGATCGGGCAAGATGAGAGTTTTGACAATCCTCTTGATCTTGCGCTGGCGCTAGCCAATGCCCCGCCGACCGAGAGTCACGAAAATGGATTACTGGCAAGTTTTGGCAAAAGCATGCTTGAACGATCGATAATCGATGCGTGCTGCCGCGCCGAGGAAGCCTCGTTCGGGGACTTAATTACTCGTGGCATCCTCTGCGATGACCGGAAAATAACTGTGGTATTGGAATCCGGTGTTAAGGTTAGTACGCATGTCTGGAACCGGGATTATCGACAACCTCGCATCTATGTCAGGCATACAGTTGGGATGGCGGATAAGATTTGGAACGACAAAAAAGGTGTCCGGCCAACGAGCCTACAGTCTCAAATACAGGCAGGCAAGTTGCGATACTTTAAGATCAAGATTGCCAATCGCGGCGCGGAGGATGTAGACCGTGTTGAGCAGATCGCGCAGTGCATTGAAACTGAAGTTGGAAATAATTATGGTGTCACCTTGGATGGCAATGAACAATTTGAATGTTTCGAGGAATTTGTCGAACTATACGCCGGAATTCAAGCCGCGCCGTCGCTGCGAAACTTTTGCAACAATGTCATTGCCATCGAGCAACCGGTCTCACGGGGGCATGCTTTGCAGCGCAAGTTCCTTGGTGGCCTGCGTGACTTTGCGGCGGCAACTCCGGTAATTATCGACGAATCAGATGAACAGTGGTCGTCATTCGCGCAATCCGTTGAGTACGGCTACACGGGGACTAGCAGCAAGGCCTGCAAGGGTGTGTTCAAAGCGTTATATAATAGGCAACTTGTTGAGGAAAATAATCAGGCACTCGATGAGCCGGAATACCTACTGACTGGGGAGGACTTGTGTTGTGTCGGTCCGGTTTCGTTGCATGCCGATCTTTCTCTGGTTTCTTTTATGGGGCTTGAACACGTCGAACGGAATGGTCATCAATACTTCAACGGCCTCGATTACCTCCCACAGGGATGCTACCCTGAAGTGCTCCAAACGCATCCCGACCTGTATAAAGAGCAAGCAGGAATTCCTTGTTTAGAAATACAAGGCGGATCGATTTCGCTTGAGTCTGTAAATAGAAACGCATTCGGTTGTGGCATCGTACCACCGTGGGAAAGTTATTTGACCCCCGATAAATGGGAATTCGCGACGCTCAATTTGCAATAGAGCGGCTCGTCGTTCTGTCACAAATTTATTCCAAATCCAGCCCTATATGCACGGAACGAATTAGTTTATCAAAACCCAATCCCAATAAAATCTTACAGTGTAGTATATCGGTTTCCGAGACGTGTACGCGCAAGGGGGACAAACCTGTATCCGGCAATTGGCGGATTAATTCACAAACAAGGTATTCAAATACGCCGATCTCAGTGTCATCACAGTTCGGTATATAGCTCAGAACGTCAACACCTCCATTAGGCCAACCCGGGTAGCTATGAGCTAAACTGGCGTATGCAAGGTTGGCTATAACCAAATTCGAGTCGCGGGCTATCAGCCGTAACTCAGAGTTAGCCAAATGGGAAAATACAAGATTTATCTTGCTAGAATCGAAGATCGGATCTATCACTTGCACTACATCGTGTGACCGCCGATACAACATATGTTCCCGCCGAAAAGGAATTTTAACCGTGGTTGGGTCACATTGATAACAGACCCATGCCGTAAGTTCTTTGAATCCCAGTCGATAAAGGGCAGGGAGAACATGTTGGAAATCTGGAATACCCACATTGAGAAAATGGCTAGATATACCGTTGTAATATTCGGCATTTTCGGGGGCCGACCCGATTCGTAATCGGGAAAATCCTTTGTCCCGCGCAAACCGGGACGCCGCTTCGACTAAAACGATGGCCGTTGCAAAGTCATCCTCGTCGAACAATAGATTGGAAATCGTCAGTGTCGATGAATCCGGCTGATCCGACGCTGGAGATCCAAGATGCACGAATCCAACAATTCGTTGCGCCTCAGTCGCGATTAAAAGTCGGTCGTGGGTGAAACATATCTTGGAGAATACCGCATGCTCTAACAGGGCCGCTGAAACAACAGATTCGATATTGCAACAACGATTGATAACCTCCGCTAGCGCGGGTGGATCGGTGTTGAGGAACTCGCGGATCTTAATCATTGTCCATTCCTACTTGCACCATGCCATTAACGATCCGGGTTTCGTACGTTTTTAATTCGAGTGAGGGAATAGTTTGATGCTGACCAGTCTCCAAATCATATTCCCAACCGTGCCAGGGGCACCGTACCACACAATTATCATAGTGATGCAACGTCCCTTTTCCGATTGATCCGCCCTGGTGCGGGCAAATACCGTCGGTCACCTTGAACATGCCCTTGACATTAGCTATCGCTAGAACATGTCCCTCAACCACCTGTTCGATAACGAAACCAACGGGGCATTGATCTGCAGCGACAGTATCAACCCAACGCATATTCAACCTTTCTCACGGCCGCTGCGACGACGTCTTTTTTTCGCTTTCCAGCGACGGTGTAACCACCAATATTGGTACGGCGTACGGCGTATTTCATTTTCTAACTGCCTATTATACCATTGTGTAACGCTACGTATAGAACGTTCGGATTTATCAAGTTGCTCCACATCTAGTACGTTAACACACGTCAGGGCAAAGTTCATGCACCGTGTCTGACGCGTTGCGGTGGCGACTACCATATTGCAGGTGGAGTTTAGCGCGAACAACGCAATAGCCTTATGGCAGGTTGCTTTCCGTCCTAGAAAGTCTAATTCGATACCGCTGAGAGCGTCAGCCTGGTCGCCGAGTACCGTCAGAGTATTTCCGGATTGTAGTAGATCAGTGACCTGGCCGGAAACGCCTTGCTTAGCGAGTATAAATTGACCATGCATTCCACGGAATGTGTTGAAAAACTTGTTGAGCTGTGGATTATCAAGCGGACGCGCGATCGTAAAACTTGGGAAGCCGAAAAGACCCGCTGCAAATCCCGCAATTTCAAAGTTGCCGAAATGCCCTGATAGCAATATAGTTGGACGGCGGTCGAGTAGGGCGGCAACGAGCGCGTCGAGATTATTGAGCTCAATATAATTCCGCCAGCTATAGCGATTTATGCGACGAGGTGCTTGAGCGATTTCGCAACACATCAGAACCAGACTGCGCCACATTTGACGCGATAAATCAATCTGTTGTGTGGCGTCGAGTTGTGGGTAGACTGCGGACAGGTTTTCTACAATGACCTGGCGACGAATTTGGAAGACATCATTACCAAGCCACGCCAGAAATGATGCCAGGCTTGCGCTAGTTGCGTCTGAGCAAACTTGCATGCAACAAAATAGTGATCTCACGAGTATGTAAACGAGGGGTTGCATCTTAGGTGTTTTTGGGTTGCGAACGGTTTTGTCGGAAAAGAAATTGTATCATTTACTCGACCTAGCAAGATAATCGCACATCATCACCGGAAAACCAATGCCAATATTGTAGTTGCAGCTATGACTTTTGGTGTTAACGTTTAACGCCCGTTTTTCGATAGGATAACCGGGGATCGCGTTTTAGCGGTAGTGATACGGCCTTTCCCGACTCGGCCGCTTTATAGATTGCCAGTATTATCTCGACGCTGCGTCGTCCCTCGGCACCGTCGATCGAATTAGAACGTTTGCCTTGGATCGCGCGTATTGCATCTCGAAATAGTTCCGCGTGTGCGTGATGGCCAATTGCAGAGGGATCGGCGGCGCCGCCGCCTGTTTTGGTACGTCCCGCCATTCTAGCGACCAGTTTTTTATCCGCTGTGGTCATCTTGGCGAATTCCCAGATTTTGATGTCCTCTTCTTCTAGCACAGCGGAGCCTTGCGTTCCGTGTATTTCAATTCGCTTGAGCATCCCAGGGTATGCCGCAGTGGTGGCTTCAATGACACCTAGTGCCCCGTTTTTAAACCGCAGGGTCGCGACCACGATGTCTTCGACTTCTATCCGCTTATGGGCCAGCATATCCGCCTGAGCCGTTATTTCAACAACGGGCCCCATCAACCAAGACAATAAATCGACGGTATGGATAGCTTGGTTCATTAAAGCTCCGCCGCCGTCTAATTTCCAGGTCCCTCTCCAGGCTCCGCTATCATAATATTCTTGAGTTCTGAACCATTTTACGTAGGCATCGCCAACAGAAAGTTTGCCAAACTTTTTGTGATCCACAGCCAATTTTAATAATTTCGACGACTCGTGGAATCGTGACGGAAAGACGGTAAAACATTGGACCCCATTTTTCTTACACGCGTCAATGATCGCATCACATCTCGACAGAGTCACTTCCAGTGGTTTTTCGACGATGATGTGTTTTCCCGCGTTGGCTGCAGCGATCGCGGGTTCTAGATGGGCACCACTCGGAGTGCAAATCGTCACAACATCCAACGCAGGATTTGCAAGCATCGTTGACAAGTCCGTATAGGGTGTACAGTTGTGCTTGTCAGCAAAGGGTTTAGCTGATGATGTGGTGCGCCCAAAACAACTGAGCAGTTTGGCACTACGTATATCAGTGATAGCCCTAGCATGAAAATCTGCTATCATACCGCAACCAATGATACCGAATCCTAAGGCCATATTTATTTCCAATGAGTTGTTTGTGGTTTGAATTGCGTTATTAGAATGTGGTTTGTAGATACGTCCAAGCTAACGTAATTGTACTTAGTGAATTAAGACAGACATGTATGATAATAGCCGCCCAAATTGAGCCCGTCTTCTTCGTGACGTAACCCAGTGCTAACGCCAGAAAAAAAAGCGGGATATAGGCCGCGCCTTGGCCGATATGCAGACCGGCGAAGAGTACCGAAGTGATCACAATTGCTCCGTAGCGACTGGCTAAACCCGGTGTTGCTGTGCGTAATGGCGTTGTCGTGTTGTTGCAAAATAACAAACTGTCAACTGGCCAATTGCCATCAAATATGCGTTGCAGCCAAGTCTGAATAATTCCACGAAATACAAACTCCTCTACAAGGGGCGCCGCGACAACTACCGTGAATGTCGTGGTGAGTAATGCTGACAGCGACATCTCACTTAGAAATGCATCGATAACGGGGTGACTGTATTTGGTAAGGAAAATCGAAACGACACCGTTGATGAGTAAGATACTCGGCAATACGCAGGCGGTAGTCGCGAGGCCAATCAGTGTTTGTTGTGGAAGTTTATCAAAACGAAAGTGCATCGTGCGGAAGTCCCGACGTCGCAGAAAGATCAAGGTGAAGGCAACGAGGCCGCCTCCCATAACGGTTAATCCGGCGGCGGAATTCAATGGAGTTATGAGAACCGGGTTAAATCCAGACTTGGTATTAAAAACGCCCAAATCGACAACGACGAATATCGCCATAGCCTGAGCCGTTAAATAGATAATCAAGACAAAAAATACGTCCAGAAAGTCCGTCCGCGAAATTTGCGTCTCCCACTGGCGCAACAATGGGCGGCGCTGCCTGATACGTGTAATAAACAGATAAATCCAAGGTGGAGCTACGAAAATACCTATGCAAGTCAGCCCGACTAATGCCAACGAGATCATCGAAAAACTATCCATTGAATGTACCTAATAACCGAATTTCGCAGTTGATTCTCGTGTGCCACGATGACATTGATTCAAGTAGCATCAGTTTGTTCGGATAATCCACGGGCCATCTTCGTCGCTGCGAAAATATAGATGATACCCGAATAAATCGTACTACCGAGCGCCATCCAAACGCCAAAACCGGTAATCCAGCTTACCACGACCGCCACAGTTTCTGTTTCCTTGCCAAGGCTCTGCATATCGAATACGAGCAGGCAACCGCCAACCGCAATGCACTGGAACACCATCTTGAGTTTTCCGGGCATATTTGCTGAAAAATCACCACCATGTTGTTCGATGTATCCCCGCAACATCGTAACCAAAAGCTCGCGCCCAACAACAACAACTGCCATCCATCCGGTAATTAAAAGCCAATGTTGTCCCGGCGACGTCTCGGTTTGAATAGCAACCAGGATGTAAGCACCGCAGATAATTATCTTATCACAAAAAGGATCTAATATTCGTCCTAGTTGTGTTACCTGACCGGTTCGCCGAGCGATATAACCGTCAACCCAGTCCGTGCTGGCGGCGATCACAAAAACCCAGAATGCCAGGTCGAATGATTTGTTGGACATTAACACGAACACTACTATAGATAATGCAAAGCGAGAAAGCGTGATGATATTCGGGGTGTTAAATAACGTCGACCGTGGAGCTTTTGCGGTTTTTGAATTGGAAGTCTCTGTATTGGAATTCATGTTACCGACTATCATTGAATGAAGAAGAAACTGTCGTTGTTTCCAATTTACACCGTGGGCGATGAAAACACACCCGATTGCCCGTCTTTTTTCAGGATACAACGCCAATTAGATCGTAGTTTTTAACAGTTACGATCTCGGCCTCGACAATTTGTCCAGGCAAGAGTTGCGTATCATTGCCGGTTAAGAACACTAAACTATCGATGTCTGGAGCATCTGCTTGCGTGCGCCCAATCCATGCGTTGTCTTGTTGAGGAACTGCTTGATCGACGATTACGGGTAATTTTCGGTTGACCATCATCTCGTTCCGCTCATACATTATTTTTTGTTGTGTTAGCATTAGTGTGTCGCGGCGAGCCTCTTTGACATCGTCGTTAATATGGTCCGTTAGATTGGCGGAGGGAGTAGCCTCTTCGAAAGAATAGCTAAACACACCGAGTCGATCAAATCGCGTCTCGTTGACGAATTCTATCAATTCCTCAAAATGCTCATCGGTCTCGCCGGGAAAACCGGTGAGCATAGTCGTACGCAAGCATAAATCGGGGATCCCCGCGCGGAGTCGTTCTATCGTCTCGATGGTTTGTCGTTTATTTACTCGACGAGCCATTCGCTTGAGCATGTCGTCATTAATGTGCTGTAGCGGCATGTCAATATAGGGAATGATGCGTTTACTGTCTCGAATTACATCAATTAACTCGTCACTGATATGCATCGGATAGAAATAGAGCAAGCGTATCCATTCAAGTCCATCAACGGTATTCAGTTGTTGTAGTAACTGAGCTAATCGAGGTTCGCCGTAGTTGTCGATGCCGTAGTACGTCGTATCCTGGGCGACGATGTTTAATTCCTTTACCCCATCTTCTGCCAACTGATGTGCTTCCTCCAAAATCGATTCCATCGGCTTACTAGCGTGCTTGCCGCGCATTCGAGGTATATCACAAAATGTACATAACCGGTCACAACCCTCAGAGATTTTAAGATAGGCAAAATGCTGTGGAGTGATTCTCAAACGGTCTAAGTCTGGCAGAGCCCGTATCGGTGCTGGACGGAAAACCATTCGTTGTTCGTGTTTGCCCATGAGGCGATCCGCAACCTTGGTCACCTCTTCTCGGCCAAACACACCGACGAGTGCATCAATGCCGGGTCGATCAAGCAGCAACTCGTCTTTTTGTCGTTCGGCAAGACAACCAGACACAATGACCCCCTTTAGCTTTCCTTGCGTTTTTAATTCCAGCATCTCGTCGATTGCGCTGTAAGATTCAGTCCTTGCTTCCTCGATAAATCCGCAGGTATTTACGACGACAAAATCTGCGTTGTGCGGTTCGCGTACTAATTCGTAACCATCAAGTTGTAACAATCCCAGCATACGTTCGCTATCAACCGTGTTCTTTGGACAACCAAGGCTAATAAAAGAATACCGACCCTTGCATGCTTGCTCACTGGAGATGGGAAGATTGTTCATCGTCGGATAGCGCCTTTTTTAGACCTACTGAAATTTTGACTCATAGTACTAAAACCAGCGGTTCTTATTTACAACGTTCAAAAGAGGTTTATGGTTGGTGAATCGTCTAACATTCTCTAACAGCGTTTCAAGATGGCGTTCTGCAACCCGCGTTGAACAGGCCGCCACATGGGGTGTGATGATGACATTAGGATGCTTCCACAGAGAATCGTCAACGCCCAACGGTTCACTTTCCATGACATCAAGTGCCGCGCCAAGTATTTGTCCGGTTTCTAAAGCCTCGCGCAGATCGTCTAGCGGAACGATGGCACCTCTTCCTATGTTTATCAAATACGCGGTATTCTTCATGCGGGTAAAACATTCGGAATTGAACATGCCTTCTGTTTCGGGCGTATGGGGTGCCGCAATTACGACAAAATCACTTTTGCTTAGTAGTTCGAATAGTCCGTTTTTCCCGCCGATGAATTCGAGTAGTTCCGGAGGCGAGTCACAATAGGGGTCTACACCAACAACGCGCATTCCTAGTTTTACGCAATGGGAGGCTATCTCAGCGCCAATGCTACCGAGACCGATCACGCCTACCGTCATATCGGATAGTTGTGAATGAGCCAAATCCATAGCGGTGACCATCCCGGGCCCAGCGCTAAAATCACTGCGCGCTTCCTCGCCGCCTAAAGGCGCCCAGTTGGATTGAAGTTGTTGCCTTGTGTAATACGGCATTTGGCGGCAAAACATGAGGATATACATCAATACGTGATCTGCGATTACGTCGTAAAATAGCCCCCGCATATTTGTGAGCGTACAGCAATGGTCGGCCAACTCGGGAAATATGAAATGTTCAAGGCTCGCGGTAGGACTCTGCACCCACCGTAAACCCTGTGAAGCGGCAAGGAGATCGGGTGTTATCTTGCCATAGAATCCTTCCGCATCGCGAATCTCCCGTAAGGCGATTTCTGTCGACGCCGCATTAATTATGTATAACTTTTCGCTAATAGAATTTAATAAATCGAATCGCCGGGTGTCGATTCTCGGATGAATCACAAGTTTCATGGACGGCCGCCCGCATCTACTTGAGCCCAGGTCGGGTAGGCAACTTCCCCGACGTCAGGAACCTCTGTGCGATACAGCGTCTTGCCAGCAGTTATGAAGATTGTTTGTCCATTCGTTCCGCCAAAGGCAAGATTAGTGATGACGTCTTCGCCAATAGGAACCCTAGCTAACATTTGTCCCTCAGGGGAAAGTACATACACACCTGGGGGAACGTCTTTGTTTTCATGTAATCCGCGCGGGGTTGATATACCCGCCGCGATGTATAGATTGCCAGAGACTGACAGCCGCATCCCATCCGCGCCGCGGCCCCCGCCAAAATCCCATAACTCTTTTTGGCTCGTGATACGCCCCTCCTCATCCAAGGTAAATTTCCAGATTTTACGATTTCCGCCCATTACAGGGCAGCTATCCACAAGATACAGCGCGGTACCTGCCTGGTTAACAGCGATGCCGTTTGGGCGTTGAATGTCCGGTTGCGAAATAATTCGTTGTACGTTGCCCGATCCGTCAATCCGATAGACGGCGTCGCACTCCATTTCCATGATGCTACGATCGTCGTAGCAGGGGTCGGTGAAATAGATGTTCCCGTTGGCGTCAACGCAGATGTCATTTGGTGAGTTATAGCGTTGTTGCCCATAGTTGTCGGTTAGTACCTCGTAATCCCCAGTCACAAGGTTGGTCCGAGTAATTCGTCTGCCCCCTTCTGCGGAACCAAATTCGGCGCCTTCGCAATGCAGTAATCGGCCCTGGGGGTCAAACGTCTGGCCGTTAGTGCGGTGACTAGGCTGTCGCCAAATAACACTACCACTCGCCGGCGTCCAACGCATAATCCGATTATTCAAAATGTCACTGTAATAGACGCTCCCGTCCGCGTGGCAGGCAGGTCCTTCGGTGAAGGCGAGTGATGCAACAGAGGTTAATTGTGCCGCCGACGGGGTCGCTAGTTCATCATACAACATTCGATAAATAACCTGTTTAAATATTGGGACAAATAAGTGTGGATTGAATGATCGCAACAATTTCGTCGGCCACCTGACATTTGTCACCCGCGACTTGCAAAACGCAACTGCCGTCGGGTTGCAGTAACTCGATTTCGTTGTGTTTCGAATCGATAGCGGAGACATCATTTAGCACGATTAAATCGCAACACTTCCTCTGCGCTTTGGTTATCGCTTTGAAATGGTGGTCATCGGTTTCAAGGGCAAACCCAACGACCCACTGATCAGGACGCTTGATACCACCCAATGTAGCAATCACGTCCGGGGTTTCGATTAGGTCCAATGAAATCCCCTCACCAGTTTTGGTGATTTTACGGGATGCCAACTTCGTGGGTTGATAATCACAAGGGGCCGCGGCTCCGATGACGCCATCGAACAGTGGGAAATACTCCAGGGCCTTACTTAGCATTTCTTCAGTAGATACCACCGAAATAACTTCGGCGCCAACCGGATACTCTACGGCAACAGGGCCGGATACAATAACTACGTCGTGTCCGTGCGAGATGCAAGCTTGTGCTAAACAACAACCCATCCTTCCGCTGGAGGAATTTGTAATATATCGAACAGGGTCAAGATATTGGCGAGTGGGGCCGGAAGTAATAAGTATCTTGGACACTAGATTTCCAATATTCTAACATTCTAATTGTTATCTACTTTGGGTAATGCAAATCAATTGCTGCCATTATAGCATCGTGTTCTTCGAGACGCCCAATTCCGTTGCTGCGACAACTTAGCCATCCCTTGGCGGGGCCAATTACACTAATACCATCTTCACTAATGCGCTGGATGTTGCGTTGCGTAGAAGGTTTATTCCACATTTGTTCGTTCATGGCCGGCGCTACCACAATTGGGCCACGAAAAGCAAGATAGGTTGTGCTCGCGATGCAGTCGCTAATCCCTTGGGAGGCTTTAGCAATAAAGTTCGCCGTCGCTGGAGCGACTAGTAATAACTCACAGGTGGTTGCTACCTGGATGTGCGTACCAAAGGGTGCGCTGTCGATATCGAACACCGAGGTTATGACTGGGTTACCACTCAGCGCATAGAACGTGGCTTCGCCAATAAATCGCTGCGCGGTGGCCGTCAGGATAACGGTGACATTATCACCTTGTTGAGCTAGAGCCGAAACAACGCCAGCCATTTTATAGGCAGCAACGCCACCAGTGATGCACACGCAAATCGAACGTTGGCTCGCATTAGGCGAGGGCGAATTCATAGTTCCAAGGGATTAATGTCCGGAACGTCCGTTACGGGAGTTTCCCCCTCCGCCGTATATACTTGATTGTCCGTGTCAAGTGTAATCTTGTCCTGTAAAATCTCCTGGAGGACAAGTTCCATCAAATTATCTGCCGGCATATCGACTAGAGGTCGAGAACCTTGTTTAAGTTGGACGATTCGTTTTTGAATTAACGTCGACAATTTAAATCTACCGCCAACTTTTTCGACGATCGCTTCTTCTTTAAGTTCTTCCAGCATAACTTTTAGCCTCCAACCTTTTCTAAAATGGAACAGATATCCGACATAGCTTGCATCGGATCTGAGTTGATGATTTGGTGCATATATTGTTCCGAGAGTGACATTTCGTCCCGAGCGACTTGTAGTCGCCTAGCGATAGATTCGGCGGTATCGGTACCCCGATTTGTGAGCCGTCGTTCTAACTCTTCTATGGACCCCGCATGGATGAAAATCGTAGTTGCATCAGGTATCGAATCTAAAACACTAAATGCGCCTTGGATATCAATCTCTAAGACTACCCATAAACCTTGATTTAAGCCAGAGGTTACCGTTTCACGAAGGGTACCATACCAAAACCCGCTACTAAAAACGTCCATGCATTCGAGCAAATCATCCTGATCGCGCAGTAGTAAAAAGGCTTGTTCGTCGAGGAAATGATACGCCACACCATCCTCTTCATGCTCGCGAGGTGGTCGAGTTGTCGCGGAAACACTAAGTTTTAGGGGCAACGTACAGTTTTTGAGTAGTAAATCCACAACGGTCGATTTCCCGGCACCTGAGGGACCGGAAATAATCACGAGTTTTCCATTGGAATTTATTACGTTCATGATCATTCGATATTCTGGACTTGTTCTTTGATCCGTTCAATAGCTGCTTTTGAGTCAACCACCAGATTCGCAATCGTCACATCGTTTGCCTTTGACCCAACAGTATTTACCTCTCGTAATAATTCCTGTGTCAAAAAATCGAGTTTGCGGCCATTGGTTGCCGTCGCTACGAGGAGTTCCTGCATATGGTCAAGGTGACTACCTATCCGAACGATTTCTTCGGATATGTCGCATTTGTCGGTATAGATCGCAATTTCGCGAATGAGGTCCGTATCATTCAGCGTGATTTGATGTTGTTCCAGGCGCGCGTTTATTCTGTCGGTGATACGCGCGGCATATTGTTCAATGACCAGCGGAGCCTGGTTGGTGATTCCCTCCAAATTATCCGCGATGATTTTTAAATTGCCCTCAATATCCTGGGCAAGTCGGGCGCCTTCGCTTTGTCGCATTGCAAGGAGGCGGTTGGTCGCGCTAGTGCATGCTTGGAGTATCAGTTCGTCAAGGCCGCCTTCAATCGCGAGTTCCTTTCCCGTTTGACAGATGACGCCAGGAAGGCTCAGTAACAATTCTGGGGTTGGCAACAGGTCGGGAACATCTAACGCCGTACGTATTTGTTCCACATATTCGCTAATTAACTCTTCGTCAAGGCGAACGTTTCGCGTCCGTCGTAACGCTTCAATTTGGACATTGGCAGAAACGGAACCTCGAGAGAGTTTGTTCCGCAACAGGGATTCAACTTGAGGTTCAAACAGGCTTAGTGAGTCGGGCAGGCGGACATTCAATTTGAGATGTCGGTTATTCACAGAACGTAATTCCACTGTGACCGCATACTCGGCGTTGTTTGCCTCGCCGGTACCTTGTCCGGTCATACTGTGGAGCATGGGATTATCCCGCTAAGAATGCTGCCATGTTGCCAAATTAAAACAACATGTCAATTGGCTGTAAATCTAGTGATAGAAACAAAAGCTTTTTGGATAATCTAACAGTCAGTCTTTGTCACCTGAAGTCGTGTCTTTAGTCTGTTGCTCGCCGTCGGAAGTGTCATTGGAGTCAGGTTCATCGTTGTTGGCAGGGTCTTCAGAGGAGCGATCGTTACTTTCGGTGTCATTCGTTTCAATAGCCGGTGGTGCTTCAACCGGGGCGGTTAGTTCCTCAGATTCAACGCCCTTCCCTCCGGAGATGGCGTTGGGTTGGGAACCTGTCGGATTTTCGGGTATGACATCCGTTGGGATGTCGGCATCCTCTCGGCCCTCAGCGACCGAATCTTGCACGCGACTGTAAAAGAATATAGTGACGCAGCATAAAAGTATCCAAATGATAGTGAGGGTGAGCGTCAACCACATCAGAATGTCACCGCCGCGCGCACCAAATGCACTTTGCGCCGTACCGGTTAAGCTCCCGGCTATACCGCCACCTTTCCCTCGTTGAATCAAAATGATAAATACGAGGAAAACCGATATCAGGAAAAGTATAACTCCCAACAGTCCGAGAAAGAATCCGGATGAGTCGGCGAACAACAAAAATTCGAGCATTGCGTTACGACATCCAATGAAAAAACGTTAAATAATAGTGGACAATCTACCAATTTGGCACGAAATTAACTTTTTGTAAATGGGCGAATGGCAATAATCGTCAGGCAGGTGCCATTCCGTTACCGAATGCTAACAAGCAACTTCAGGCGTTTTCAATAATCCCCATAAAAGAATCAACGCTAAGAGCGGCCCCACCAACTAAAGCGCCGTCAATATTGGGCTGGCTTAACAATTCACGGGCGTTTTCTGGTTTTACACTTCCGCCGTATTGAATTCGAGTGGTGTCGGCAACGAGATCGTTAAATCGAATACGTAACCACTCACGAATGTTGGCATGTGCCGCTTCCGCCTGGTCCGGAGTGGCAACTTTACCGGTGCCAATCGCCCAGACAGGTTCGTACGCAATCGTAACGACGTCAACTTGTTCTGTCGTGATGTCGGCTAACGAGTTTGCTAGTTGCTCTTCAACAACCGCTGTCGTTTGCCCCGCTTCACGTTCATCAAGTAGCTCACCAACGCAAAGGATTGGTTTCAGGCCAGCCGCTATCGCCGACTTCATCTTAAGATTAATAAAGCCATTAGACTCGGCGATGTCTGGGAGGTGCCGGCGTTCACTGTGACCAAGAATAACGTACTCGCATCCTAAGTCTAACAGCATTTCTGCATTAAGTTCGCCAGTGTATGCACCGGCCTCGGCGGGATAGAGGTTTTGAGCGCCTAACGAAATATGCGATGAAGCGAGTTCCGCTGCAACTCCGGATAGAAAACCAAAACTTGGACAAATGGCTACATCTACACTTGTATTATCGTCCAGCTTAGCAACGAGTCCGTTCGTGAGTTCAGTGGCAGTGGACTGAGTTAGGTTCATTTTCCAGTTACCAGCAATAAATGCTCTTCTCATGGTGCTTCAACTCCTTGGATGGTTAAAATGTAGCGTTGAAAACGCGGGCAAGTTCTTCAAGTTTAGCGAAAGTAGCGGCAAATTCCTGTGGCGATAGTGCTTGTGGCCCATCCGAAAATGCCTGCTCAGGATGATCATGCACTTCAATGTGGACGCCGTCAGCGCCCGCCGCCAAACCTGCGTACGCACAGGCGGGGATAATGTCGGGTCGCCCAGTGGCGTGACTGGGATCAACGATAATCGGTAGATGCGTTAAAGTCTTAATCGCTGCTACAGCCGCGACGTCGTACAAATTGCGGGTAGCCGAATCAAAACTCTTGATACCCCTTTCGCACAAAACCACGTTTTGATTACCTGCAGCCAAAACATATTCCGCGCTCATCAAGAGATCCGTAATCGTCGCGCTCATTCCGCGCTTTAGTAGGACCGGCTTATCACATTTACCCACTTCGGTAAGCAGCACAAAGTTTTGCATGTTTCGAGCGCCTACTTGTAACATATCAGCATATTCGCATACCACTTCGACATTGCGGGGATCTGTTATCTCGGTTACCACGGGCACGTCGTAGCGATCACCAACCTCACGTAGTATTTTCAGACCTTCCACACCCATGCCCTGAAAAGCGTAAGGACTAGTACGCGGTTTGTAGGCACCGCCTCGGAGGATGTTAGCGCCACCGGCAACAACCGCAGATGCGATTGCGTCAAGCCCTTCGGGCGATTCGATAGAACAAGGACCCGATATCATGCAGAGGTGTCCTCCTCCGATCTTCACATCACCTACTTTCACAACGCTGGGTTGTGGGTGGGCGTCGAGGCTAGCCAATTTGTAGGGTGGCAAAACGGGAACCACCGAAGACACCCCCGGAAATGCCTTAAGTTGTTCAGCATCGATCTTAGCTTCATCGCCAATTACGCCAATGATTGTTCGGAATGTACCAATGCTTAAATGTGGCGTTAAACCCAAAGATTCAATGTGCTGTGTTAATTTTCCAATTTGTTCGTCGGACGTGTCGGAACTGAGAATAATAATCAAAGTGCAGGTGCCTTAATCTTGTATTAACGGGTTTGTCTTGAATTTCTAAATCATGCATTGAATCGATTTTACCTCGTTGCCTTCAAGAGGCTGTTCAACTGTAACTTTACCACAGCTAATTCAATGCGGAAACACCAGACCCTCAGGGCCCAAACGAATAAGCACGCGGAGATATTAGTTCGTCTAAATAGCTGGAACTCCCGTGACCATGGCACGCGGATAAGTTCCAAGTAGACGAACGGCGCGCGACTGTAAGCTCAGACTTGCAATGGCGCGTTGGACAGCCTCGTCGCGTCGGTGGCCCTCAAATTCGATGAAAAATACGTATTCGCTTGCGGCGTCCGGACTGGGAAACGATTCAATCCACGTTAGATTGATATCTTCGATTTTAAAAACGGACATGACGTCAGCTAAACTGCCGGGGCAATGGTCCAGTTCCAGCAATAGAAGCGTTTTGTCATCACCCGTTGGCGAATGTCGGTGACTACCTAACACAGCAAAGCGGGTGAGATTGTTTGCCCTGTCTTGGATAGACTCGGCGATGATTGCTATTCCGAAGTGCTCGGCTGCCGCCCTACTGGCAATTGCCGCTGGAAAGCGACCATCTCGGACCATGTCAACGGTGGTGATCATTTGAGCAGCCTCCGTTGAACTCGATGCCCCGTATACCAACACCTCAGGTAGGTTCGAGTCAAGCCAGTTTCGGCATTGTGACAAAGCCTGAGGTTTACTGTGTACTTCGCGAATGTCAGATAACTCGCAGTTTGCTATTAGATTATGGTGGATCGCATAATTGATTTCTGCCGAAATTTCTATGTCCACGCTGGCTAATATATTAAGCGTATCCACAATTCTGCCATCCGTACTGTTTTCCAAGGGTACTACTCCGTAGTTTGCGTGACCCAAACGCATAGCGTCAAACACCGCTGCGATAGTGGTCACGGGAACAAAGTCAGCCGAATCACCAAAGTGTTCCAAACTCGCTAAATAGCTGTAACTGTAAATAGGCCCAAGGTAGGCGACTTGTATTGGCGCAGTCATAACGTCAGATCTCGTAAAAACGAAAAAATACAAACAATCAGGAAGTCGATTCTAAACGCATCGGCGATCGTTTGATTGGTCTTGCACGATTCTACGGGATATTCACACAATTAGGGAATACCTTTCGCTCAAGCAAACCCAAACCCTCGGCCACAATTGTCCAACGTTTGCTAAATCAATTGCTTGGCATCACTGCCAATTTGGCACACTATATTAGCTTGCCAGCACGCGATGAATTCAATGCACGTGCGAATAAAACACTTGAAATTGCGTTGTTGACGCTGTTTTAATCTGTAAAAACTTTGATCCGTAACTGATTGGCACGTTCTTTGCGTATAGTCTAGGCTGGTAGCTAATAGTTGTGTCCACTTGAGGGCACGCCTTGCTACGAATACAACAACCGAATTGTGTTTCCGCAAGTCGTGGTAAGCACAACGTAACTAGTAGGAGATTAATGTTATGGCAAGTGGCGAAAAAATCATAGGGATCGACCTAGGAACGACCAACTCAGTAGTCGCTGTCGTCGAAGGTGGCGTGCCGACTGTTATTCCAAACCCAGAAGGTAATCGACTGACACCGAGCGTCGTCGCTTATGTTGATGGTGCGGAAACGCACGTAGGGGAAACCGCGCGACGTCAAGCTGTCACTAATCCAACGCGTACTATTCAGTCTATAAAACGATTTATGGGTCGCCGGTTCAGTGAAATTACAGACAACGACCGGTTGGTATCTTACAAAGTTAGTAAGAGTGATTCTGGATACGTTGAAATCGATATTGACGATGAAAGTTATTCGCCGCAGGAAATCTCTGCTAAAACGCTGCGACGTCTCAAAGAGTCGGCGGAGGCGTATTTGGGACATAAAGTAAATAAAGCGGTCATTACTGTCCCCGCCTATTTTAACGACTCCCAACGACAAGCTACTAAAGACGCCGGGCAAATAGCCGGACTCGAAGTGGCGCGGATTATTAATGAGCCGACGGCTGCGGCCCTAGCCTACGGTCTCGATAAAAAGAAGAGTGAACGCATAGTTGTATTCGACCTTGGAGGTGGAACCTTTGACGTCTCAGTACTGGAAGTTGATGATGCCGGTGAGGCCGACAACGAGAGTCGGGTTTTCGAAGTCCTCAGTACCGCGGGCGACACGCAGCTTGGTGGCGACGATTTTGATGCCGCGCTCTTAAATCATGTAGCCGACTCGTTTCAGAACGAACATAGAGTCGATTTGCGCAAGGACACGATGGCACTACAGCGCCTTTATGAAGCATGTGAAAAGGCCAAGAAGGAACTAAGTTCCGTTCCACAAACCGACATCAACTTGCCCTTTATCACCGCCGACGATTCCGGGCCAAAGCATATGCAAATGACGGTCACCCGTTCCTCCTTCGAGGAAATGATAGACTCGTTAGTGGAGAAATGCCGAGGGCCCGTTAAACGCGCTTTAAAAGACGCGGGCTTTACTGCGTCTGAGATCGATGAAGTGGTGTTAGTGGGCGGATCAACTCGTATTCCAAAAGTCCGAGAAATGGTTGTTGACCTTTTTGGTAAGGAACCACATCAGGGAGTGAACCCAGACGAGGTCGTCGCAATGGGCGCAGCCATTCAGGGGAGCGTGCTCGCCGGAGACCGAACTGACGTGTTACTGCTCGATGTGACTCCACTTACGGTGGGTATCGAAACTGAGGGAGGGGTGATGACCGCTCTGGTTGAACGGAATACCACAATCCCAGCGGAAAAGAAAAATATATTTAGCACCGCCGCCGATAATCAACCGGCAGTTAACGTGAAAGTCTTCCAGGGTGAGCGCAGGATGGCTAAGAACAATCGACTACTCGGTGAGTTCAACCTCGAGGGAATTCCGCCGGCACCGCGGGGTGTTCCTCAAATCGAGGTCACGTTCGACATCGATCAAAATGGCATTCTCAACGTTACGGCAAAAGATTTGGGAACTCAGAAGATGGCCAACGTGCGAATCGAGGACTCCGCTGGATTGGATGATGAAGAAATCGACCGTATGCGAAAGGATGCCGAAGAGCATGCTGAAGACGATAAAAAACAGTTCGATTTGGTTGAAGCCCGGAATAAGGGTGAGCAATTAGCGTATCAGCTGGAAAAAACAATTGCGGAAAGTGGAGATAAGTTATCCGCCGAAGACAAGGCTCCGCTTACCGAGGCTATTGAAAAGGTAAGACAATTATCTATGGGCGAAGACATAGACGAAATCACGACTGCGGTCGAAGAACTTGAGGCGACGGCACAGGCCTTTTCCAAGGCGCTATATGAAGCCTCAACAGCGGAAGACGAGACTGGTGATTCAGCAGACGACGATGATACTATCGACGCCGATTTCGAAATCAAGGAAACCGATGATGATGAGACCGCTGAAAAGGACGACGGGGATAACGAAGAATAACGGAGAATCTAAGGTGTCACAAAAATGGGCTTCGCAGTTGTATTAATTGCGAAGCCCGCTTTTTTGGATAAAATACCGCTCTAATATACGCGGCGACAGTGTGTTTAACGCTCGACACCCCAATTGGATAGAATATCATCTGCGCCTGGCGTTAAGCGAGTTAATTTTTCGATGACTTCCTGTTTTCCCGAGGCGTCTGCTGCTTTATATTGACGTTTCAATTTGCCGACCTTTACCTTGCGGTGACGTCGCCTCTTAATTTCCTTGGTTCGTTCGCTACAACCCACGTTGGATACTCCAATTTTTTTTGAATGGTATTAGTGAATCACGTTTAGATTCTTGTTTTCAACACTGTTAACTTGTAACACGCACTAAGAAATTCGTCAATTGCCTTAGAACCCTCCCGTTGTAGAAAATACCAACTAATGATAGATTAAGAGGTCAAAACAGAGCGTAATAGGGCACGCATGAAAACGTTTTCATGATCCGTCTTGAAGCGCATAGAACCTTAGTCCCGAGTCAGGCTGCGTATTGTCTGAGTTGGTAAGGAATGGTGAATTCACAACCAGATTCACCGTTCTACGTTATTTATGAAAAGAAATTGTCACTATGGTAAACCGTAACCTAATTCGATCCTTAGAAGATACTGAACTGGTAGCTGAACTTGAAGAGATGTTTGGCGGAGACGATGATAACTCAATTCTCGACAACGCGATTAACGCGGACGCCAATTTTGATGTCAACGCGATCGTAGATGGTCAAGTCATCTCAATAACCGACGGAGTCGTTCTCGTTGACGTCGGTGCCAAAAGTGAAGGCACCATCTCTATTAGTGAATGGGATCCCGGGGAAGAACAACCGACAGTCGGTTCCTCAGTACAAGTATTGATCGAAGAAGTTGAAGATGAATTGGGTCCGGCCAATGATCCCCATGGTTTGGTCACGCTGAGTAAACGGAAAGCTGAAAAGATTCTCGCTTGGACAGCGATGATGGAACAAATCGATGAAGGTCAAATTGTTAAGGGCTTTGCTACGCGGAAAATCAAGGGCGGTTTGCTAGTCGATATTGGCGTAAACGTCTTCTTGCCAGCGAGTCAGGTTGACATCCGACGTCCACATGATATTGCTGATTACATTGGGCAAGAACTCGAATGCGAAGTACTTAAGATCGACGAAGCTAGGCGGAATATTGTTGTGTCGCGACGGTCGCTTATTGAGCGGCAGCGTAAAGCCGATCGAGAAGCACTTCTATCAACGCTTAACGAAGGTGAAACCAAGGTTGGCGTAGTCAAGAATATCGCCGATTTTGGTGCATTTGTAGATCTTGGCGGAATCGACGGTTTACTGCATATCACCGATATGAGTTGGGAACGTATAGGACACCCAACGGAAATGGTAACAATCGATCAAGAAATTGAAGTTTTAATTTTGCGGATTGATCACGAAAAGGAGAAGATTGCTCTCGGACTTAAACAAAAGACGTCCAATCCTTGGGATGGTGTGGAAGAAAGATATGAAATCGGTGCTAAGGTCGAAGGCGAAGTTGTTAACGTGATGAGTTACGGCGTGTTCGTCAAACTCGAACCAGGTATTGAAGGACTCGTCCACATTTCCGAAATGTCGTGGACTAAACGTATCAATCATCCGAATGAGATCGTTCAAATAGGTGATGAAATTGACGTTGTCGTTCTCTCGGTAAATCGTGAGGGGCAACAATTATCACTGGGAATCAAACAAACACTAAGCAACCCGTGGACTGAGGTCGAAGCTAAATATCCTGTTGATGCGGTCGTAATGGGTTCGGTTAGGAACCTTACAAACTATGGGGCATTCATTGAACTCGAAGAGGGCATTGATGGTTTGTTGCACGTGTCAGACATTTCTTGGACTCGTAAAATCAGTCACCCAAATGAAGTCCTCGAAAAAGGACAAGAGATTGAGTGCAAGGTTCTATCTACTGATATTGAGCGACGACGAATTGCCTTGGGCGTGAAGCAACTTGCCGCGGACCCTTGGGAATCCGAAATTCCTGAACGGTATCAACCTGGGCAAAAACTTTCTGGCAAAGTTACCAAAATAACTAACTTTGGGGTGTTTATTAGTCTGGAAGATGGTCTTGAGGGCCTACTGCACATCAGCGAACTTGCGGACGAAAAGATCGAGAATCCCGAAGACCTAGTCAGCGTTGGCGATGAACTTGAGGTTAAGGTATTGAGAGTCGATATTGAGGATCGCAAGATCGGATTGTCACGCAAACGCGTCGATTGGCAAGACGATGGTATCGCGGATGAAAATGCCGTTCGACCAGAGCAATTTTTACCAAATGATCTTAAGGGGGGGTTGGGGAATGTCGGTCCGCTGTTCGCTTCTGAAGAAGAAGCCGCTGACGCTCCTGAAGAAGAAGCCGCTGACGCTCCTGAAGAAGAAGCCGCTGACGCTCCTGAAGAAGAAGCCGCTGACGCTCCTGAAGACGAAGCCGCTGACGCTCCTGAAGACGAAGCCGCTGACGCTCCTGAAGAAGAAGCCGCTGACGCTCCTGAAGAAGAAGCCGCTGATGCTCCTGAAGAAGAAGCCGCTGATGCTCCTGAAGAAGAAGCCG
>JABJJO010000186.1 GCA_018660825.1 Planctomycetaceae bacterium
CAAACTCGTCCAGATGGGGATTTAATAGGTGCCCTCGATGCCCCGTACAGAAGATGACGACGGTCGCTGCCCCCTCCAAGATGGTCTTGTCTTTTGGATAACCGTAATCGGGAACCACAACGGCGTTAACAGGCAATCCCGAGCGGTTGAGTGCCTCGGCTAGGATCATGTTACCGGCACGATGTTCATGATGCAGTCGTCCATGACTAGGTGTACCGGAGAGAAAAACGATCTTCGGTTTTTCTTTACCCGTCACAACAGAGGTGATCAACAGAATTAAGAAGCTGAGGCTTAAAAAATATTGTTTCATGATTGGCTCCTTTACGCTGCCGAGCGTTTTCAGAATACGGTTTATCGATCAGTCACTGACAATCTGGATGGTATGCCAATACGCCCACTCATTCTTCCAGTCATTCGCCCGGTTCTCGATCGCAAGTTCGATCTTTTGTCCTGCGAAACGAGACAGATCCACTGTAACCTCCAGCCACTCTTTGTCGACCTCGGAGGAACGCACGATTTGTTGTTTAAGAACTTCCTTGCCCGCTAGGATCCGGAGTTGCCAGTCGCCGTGTGGATGGTGACTGGCGATTATCTTCAGTTCGGTTTTTGCGTCGGCTGGAACATCCACCGTTCGCGAAAGGACACATGGTGTTTCACGATTTAAGGGATGCGTCTGAACGGCTGTGCGATTCCGGAATACGGCATGATAGACAACTCCACGTTCCCCGACATTTTGCACATTAAAACCCGCAGCCACACGCTGGATGGTTTTGTTTTGTTCACTAGCACTTTGTTGTTTAGCTGGATTCTGTTTTCCAGTATCCGCTTCACCCAGCAACCGGCGGGCAACAAATCCGGGCAGTTTTGGGTATTTCCCACCAACGGCCAACTGGAGCGCCTGCTGGGAGTATTTTGGTACCATCGGCTCTAATCCAAACCAAACCATGCGTGGTAAATTCGGATCTTCAATATCTTCCTCATGGCCGACAAGTCCTGCCAGAATCGGCCATCTATTTTCGAAAGGTAGTCGTTGGGCAATGGAAGCCAAATACAAACGTACGATGGCCGAAGAATCCTCGACGGCCATGCCGTTCAGTTGTTTTAACACGGCAGCCGACAGAACTGGCTTATCGGTTTTCTCCGCTACTTGAAATGCATTCACGCTGCTATTTTCGCCCAGTAATTGAATGGCCCAAGCACGGACATATGCATCGGAATGTTTCAGGTAATTCAGCAGTTGCTCCGAATTTAAACCTCCAGTTACATGCAATGCCCAAAATGCTCTCAATCGTTTGGGGGAAGTAGTTGCTGAGTCAAATTGCTTTTGCAGTAATAAATGGACACGCTTTTTATCCAATTGTCCTGCCGCCGCCCGCGACTGAAGCAGCACCCGCGCCTGTCGCACATACCAATCATTGGAATGCGTCTGCAAGGCGACCAACTCCGCGTCTGTTTGCGATCTCAGATTTGGCGCAGCAACGGCCTCAGCACCGCTCGGTGTAATACGATAAATGCGGCCACTGTTTGGGAAATTAATCGTATTACCACAGACATCGGTGTCATGCCAGTCCAGTATGTAGACACCCCCTTCTGGCCCAACCTCAACACTAAATCCGACCCAAGCCAGATCATTGGTAGGCATAAAATCATCCCCATGTTTTCCGATGAAGCTACTTCCGTTTGGAACCAATACATCGGTCAACACAGCGTGTTCGTGGATGTTACACATGAACAAACGATTACGGTATTCCTTGGGAAAAGCATCCGCTAGATAGATTCTGGCACCCCCATGGGCTGAAAGGTGGGTATGGTCACGAATCGTTTTAATATCATCATAAATATGTGGATTCACGTGGGGACGACTTTGCTTATGGTAGACACCGCCTTGGACGACATGGAATAGATGAGGAATTACACAGCAAGTTGCAAACCCCTGCCCATGATCGTCAAAATCAAACCCCCACGGATTCGACAGCCCGCGCGCGAAAACCTCAAATGTTTTCCGCGTGGGATGATAACGCCAAATTCCGCCGTCGATGAATTGTCGGGCCGAGTCATCTTC
>JABJJO010000108.1 GCA_018660825.1 Planctomycetaceae bacterium
AAAGCCAAAGTGATTGGGCCCCCATTTGGGGAGTGACCCGAGGTGCCATTTTCCGGTGAGACAGGTTTCATAGCCGCGGGATTTGAGGGCGGCCGCTAGGGTGACCGTGTCAGTTGGAAGTGCGCGGGTGTTCGTGGGCGAAGTGATTCCGAAGCGACTCCAACAGCGACCGGTGAGCAGTGCCGTGCGAGTGGGTGAGCAGACCGGGGCGACGTAGTGTTGCGTGAGTTCGAGGGACTTGGCAGCCAGTTGCTTGAGGTTTGGCGTAGGTGCGTTTCCCTGGTGGTCATTAAAGGCAACGTCGGCCCAGCCGAGGTCATCAGCCATGATGAAGACGATGTTCGGTGGCGCGGCTTGTGCGGTCGCCGCGGTTGCGAGACACAACACAAAACAGAATCGTAATATTTTATTAAGCATCGATGGTTTCCATTTTTATCAAATAGTATATTTCGTGGTGGCCAGATAGTGTTGCCGATTTGCGTTGAACAGGGACACATTGATTATAACATTATCGATCGTGCTATTTAACAGGCGCGTAGCACATGGTGCCCCATTCTTCGTACGCACCGTAACGGACAAACACTAACATCGACGCGCGGACGATGTGGTCTAACATCTCGCTGCACAATGCCACCGAGTCCCTGTTCTCGCGACTGCCGTACGTTGCCGCGCCGTGTATCAACTGACACCTCTGTAAATATATCCGCCGCACCAATTGATCCAAAATGCTCGTCCAGTTCTCCTCTAAATACCACGTGTGCGAACTGTAGAAATCCTTCCGCGACCGCTTAGCAGCTAACTCGGTAGGATCGCGCCAAAAATAATTACTCAAGAACTGATTGGTGAAAATTATCTCAACCTGCTCCCGATTTTCCAACAACACCTGCTTAAACAATTCATCCGCGTCTAATTTCACAATCTTCCCGTTAAACTCCCGCCACGATGAAATGTCCTTCTTCGGAATATTCTCCTCCTCGTTCCACTGACCATACAACGCATTAAACGCTATCCACTGATACAACAACGCCTTGTCAATATCTTTAACTTCACCAGTCTCTGCCGACACTAACTTCTCAACCTCAGCTAGCCAACTACACGCACGATGAAAACGTATCGCTGTATGACTGCCATCAGGATACGTCTTGCTCAACAATTCCTTGTGAGGCATCCAAACACGACGCAAATCGCGAACCGTACACGTTGCATACTCCGTCATGATGAGAATTTCCTTTTCCGGAGTTGAATGGACTTCATATTTACACGTTCGCTGCCGGGACCGCTGCTAAGGACGTTTTCTCAAATTCCCATGCAGATGTCGTTCCATGAAATTCAGAATAGACTCGAGGGTTTGCGGGTTTTCCAATCTTCCCACCTCAGTAGCATCCGGTCTGAGGATCAACACATAGGCAGAATTACGCTCAACATTCAGACGCGGCACGAACTCAGATCGACCGTTCTTAGTATCCAAACTTCCGTAAATATAGTTCTTCATCAATTTTGCAAACCGCCGGTTCGCACTCGAACTCTGCTCCAGAACTCGACATTCACTGCCTCATATCGAATCGTACACATAAACGAAAATCGGTAATCCGCGACGCTGCGCCTTGGACATCGCGTCAGCCAATCCAGTGTCCGGTGAATCCGCTTGAATGACATTCACACACAACACAATCACCAAAGCGGCAAAGCCACCTCGCCACCAAAATCCCCCTCCGCTTATATTCAACGCTGGTTCCACAATCTATCGATCACCTTTGAACCGGACTTTGCCTTTGCCCTCGCTGATGTCCCGCCGAATACCATCGACCAGTGCCGGGCAACCGCACAAATCAATTCCCTCAAAGCCCTGCTGCTCAATTACTGCGCGATACGTTTCATACATGACAAAGCTTACCCCCTCACGAATCGAGGACAACTCACGATGCCATACTTGCAATTCGTTTCGCGGTGCCGGTTTAAAGGAATTGCCAGCAAGCTTATCCAACGTCTCAAGCATATGCTGTACCATCACGGCCCGCCGACCATAAGCGAGGGCAGTGCGGTCACTCACCTTAGCAACTTGACCCTTGAGAAGTTGATACGTAACCGGATCGCTCGACATACTCCAATAATGACTGCGGGCTCCATCTAACAACAACTCCGCAAATGGCATGCGTTCAATTGCGGTCAAGTTGTTTAAACTAAAGGGATTGGCACTCTCCTGATAACCAACTTCGATCGCACCATGTTCCAACCGAGCGAGCGCTAACACCCAACCAATACCACGGCGGCGAAAATCGTCGTTGGGCACTTGGGGGAACTCATGTAAATGTGACTGCTTATACCGTTGTGCGATAGAAGTTCCAGCTAATCTGCCAAAACGACGTGAAAGATTTACATAGACACTAAATTCGTCAAGTTCCGAGACAATCTCGTTGTACGCCTCCAACTGCTCAGCATTAGCATTCTGTACTAACGGTATCAAGTGATTAAGTGCATTCGCATACTCTTGATAACCTACGATCTGGTATGCATCACTCGGGTCGGGAGCATCGAATTCTACTAAATAGGCACGCACGGTGCCTTCAACAAAGTTTTTACCTCAGTGAAAATATTGAGACTCTGCAACAACTGAACGCGTCCCGTACTCCACCTTAATGCCACCATTTTCCCAAGACCAAACATATTCATGTCGGCGTCCGACATAAGGTGATGCCAATTCGTTTTTAACCACAAATGGGTCATTCGCTTGAACCCGGTCTCGAGGCATACTCAGCGCAAATCCCGACGCGGGTATCTTTTTTACATGCTCGCCCTTCAACAAACCATTGGCCGCGATTCCTTTGCCATATCGCCCCCGCAACCACCAATGCAAGCCAGTATACAATTGATTCGCAGAACGGAATAACTCTTGATGCGTACCTTGCACAATTGCCACCGCCCCCTCGAGTTCCCGCAACTTAGGAGTAGGTACCCCCGCGAAATTTCCCTTGCCCTGCTGCTCTACAAATGCCCGCATGACCTTCACATCTTGGTCTAACGCAAACGCCGCTTGTAATCGTTCTTTGAACGATATCGAATCTTCGAGAATACCCAACGCCAATTCGATTCGCCGCTCTCGTAACGATAGATCCAGCCTCAGGCGTTTCTCAATCTCAACTCCAACGGATTGTCTTACGGATTGAAAATCAAACGACAGTGTCTTCCGTTCAGTGGCGCTTAGTCGAGCATTCTGCAATACCAACTGTATAGTTCGACCTGCCATTTCCGCCGTCCGACCCAAGTTGGCCAGATCATTCTTATAGACATGCAAATCCCAGAGGGCACTCTCAAATTCACCTAGCTTCGTCGGTTCGACCGCTGCATCCCCATCTGCATTCATGATGACTGGACGCAATTCACCGCTGATGACTTTTTCAACTTCGCTTTTGAAGTGTGGAACCGTAACCAACAACTCTTTCTTAGTAGCAGCAGGCCTAACCACTTTGTTTTGCACCAACAAGTTAAACCTAGACCTAGCAAGTACAACGCCCAATGCCTCGATCCCTTGGCCAGCTAAATACTCATCTATTTCAGCATTTACCGTCCCTCCAACTTGATTAACAATCATCGCTCCAGAAAACACGACGACGTCAAGATTACCCGTTCTATAGGCCGGGATTAATCGTTGATCTAGCTCGACTTTCACGTCTCGAGGAATCGCCCCTTGTATTTGCTGAACCGCTGTCAAATCGAACAGCAACACGAGCAACACTAACAACACAGAAAACCGCGATAACAACAGCCTTGGGGCACGACTGTTAATATGTTGCATTATACCGTCACCTCTGTTTTCTCAGGAGCATAACCTAATTACCATTCAATACATCATTATTCTATCTTCTCTCCGCAAAGGCAAGCAGATATCGCAGTTTGTTTATCCCATTTGCAGCCTGCTATTATCTGCGATCGGTCGATGTTAATTCATGGTAAAATAGTTTGCTACTAACCACATAACTTACCGACGAGGCTTGGTTCACCATGCGATACCAGTTAACCCTCCTTTTGCTCCTAACCTTCACTACAACCAATGTCCGGGCGGCGGCAGACACTCGCCCTAACCTAGTCATCGTCCTCTGCGACGACCTCGGCAATGGTGACCTAGGGTGTTATGGCAACAAAGTCGTCAGCACTCCACATTTGGATCGATTCGCGGCAACTGGCGCAAAGTTTACTCGTTGTTATTCTGCTGCCCCCAATTGCTCACCGTCACGGACGGGACTAATGACCGGACGCACTCCTTATCGCGCCGGCATCCACAACTGGATTCCACTCGATTCACCCATGCACGTCCGACGCCATGAAATTATGTTGTCGCGAATCCTTAAAGAGGCGGGATATCAAACCTGCCACTTTGGTAAATGGCATATGAATGGAAATCTAACAAACAAAGACCTACCACAACCCGCTGACCATGGTTTCGACTGGTCCTTTGGCACTCAGAATAATGCTTTACCTAGTCATAAAAACCCGACCAATTTTGTCCGCAACGGCAAACAAACAGGGCAACAACAAGGATTCGCGGCGGATATTGTCACCGACGAAGCTATCCGATGGATCAACGAAGAGCGTGATTCAGAAAGACCGTTTTTCATGTTTGTCGCCTATCACGAACCACACGAACCCATCGCCTCAAACCATAAATACACCAAGCTGTATGAAAGGAAAGGCAATCCCAGCCGTTACGACCCAAGCGTTTCTAGTTTCCAAGCACATCACGGAAACCTAACCCAAATGGACTCTGCTTTTGGGCGATTGATGCTCCATCTAGACGAAACACACCTGCGTGACAACACCGTCGTGTTGTTCACCAGCGATAATGGCCCAGCGATCACCGGTGCCCATCCCCACGGAAATACTGGCGGCCTACGAGACAAGAAGGGCTCTGTTTACGAAGGGGGAATCCGTGTACCAGGCATTCTTCAGTGGCCCGCAAAACTAACTCACGCACAAGTCATCGACACACCGATTTCCGGAGTTGATGTATTACCCACATTTTGTGATATCGCTGCGGCCAAAATACCAACAGCGCTCAAGCTTGACGGAACAAGCTTCCTACCAGCACTTCAGGGAAAGCCACTCCGTCGCAATAACCCACTCTATTGGCAATTTCACGGCGCCCGTGGTGAGGACCAAGTAGCCATCATCGATGGTAATTGGAAACTTGTCGGTCAATTTGATGGAGGCAGTTTGAAGCCACATGGTGATATATTCAAGGAACACCAGAACCGGATCCATAACGTCAAAATCGCGCGATACCGACTGTACAACTTAGCGAACGACGAGACAACAGATATGTCGCAAGCGAACCCACAGGTATTGAAACGGTTAACAACCGAGATGACTCGTATGTTTTCATCCGTGCAAGCGGACAACCCGACATGGCCAGCATGGGCTTGGCCCCGACTCGAAGGCAAGCAGATCAACGCCTACGTGGAGTCATTGAAGAGGCAGTAGGATTTCGCGCAACCACGGTGAAATCGCAAACACGTGTCGCAGCACACCGTTAGTTGTCCGGTTTTTTCGACCGAGCTTTCCATACCGGACCATTAGGATATTCGAACTCATCCAAGGATTCCTGTTTCATGGTGATACTGTAACCAGGTTCCGATGGTGCCACATAACACCCATCGTGTATAACCACTGGATGCTCGAAGTGTTCATGTAAATGGTCAACGTATTCGATCAGTCGTCCATCCGTAGTCCCACTAACACAAACAAAATCAAACATCGCCAAATGCTGAACATATTCGCACAATCCCACACCACCAGCGTGTGGACAAACGGGCACTCCGAATTTTTTCGCCATCAAGATAATCGATAAAATCTCATTCACTCCGCCTACTCGTGTACTATCAATCTGACAAACCGTAATCGCTTGTGCCTGCAATAACTGTTTAAACATGATTCGATTCTGGCACATCTCGCCAGTTGCCACTCCAACCCCCAACGATGCTAAGTTCTTGGCAATTCTCGCATGACCTAAGACGTCGTCCGGGCTCGTTGGTTCCTCAATAAACCACGGTTTAAACTCGGCTAGTCGAGTCATATTTTCAATCGCCTCCTCGACTTCCCACACCTGGTTCGCGTCCATCATAATCGTCGCATCCCAACCAATTTCCTCTCGGATCAATCTCGCTCGATGCATGTCGTCTTCGATATCGCGTCCCACCTTAATTTTAAAGTGTGACCATCCGCGTTGCACACCTTCGCGGCACAACCGCCGCAGCTTCTCGTCGCTATACCCCAACCAACCCGCTGATGTTGTGTATGAAGGAAAACCCGTCTCCTGCAGTTGCTGCACGCGTTCGCCTCGCGCCGACCATGATTGTTGCAATATCTCAAGTGCTTCCTGTGGCGTCAGTGCATCGCTGATGTATCTGAAATCAATACACTTGACGGTTTCCTCTGGCGTCATATCCACGAGTAATTGCCAAAGCGGTTTACCTTCCTCTTTCGCCCACAAATCCCATACTGCATTGACAATAACACCGACCGCAAAATGCATCACGCCTTTGTCTGGTCCCAACCACCGCAGTTGACTGTCACCAGTGACCTCACGCCAAAACCCCCCCATGTCGCGGGTGATTTCTTCAAGCGTTTTACCTACAACTAACCGTCTCAGAGAATTAACTGCCACGGCAATAAGTTCGGTGCCGCGTCCCAGCGTAAACGACAGTCCATGGCCAACCTGACTACCGTCCGTAATCAACGTCAGGTAAGCGCACGAATAGTCAGGATCCGGATTCATTGCGTCAGAACCATCCAAGTTATCCGACGTCGGAAAACGAATATCACGCACTTGGATGTCAGTAATTGTCAGTGTCATATTGAAACTATCTTTTTCATTTGTGTCATTTAGTGGTTACTATCGGCGCACTGCTAACAGTCACACCGCGTGCATCCTGCAGGTCCACATACCAAACCGTGACATTCTCAGGTGGCGCGGCGCCACTGATTCGAACACCATTTATCGTCAAGTCCGTAGTCACCCATTTACGGTCCTTATTCAACGCGTGCGACCCCGTGGTGTAATGCAGTCGAGCCGACACCAATTTGGTTTTAGTGCGTACTAATGCCGACATCTTTGCATCCGTTATCGTCGGCTTCAAAATCGTCGGCATCGGAGTACCACCTTTGCAATACTGGTCGATAAACACAAAGAATTCAGCAAACCCAAAAATATGCCCATGCCGCATCGCTAGTTGGATGCTGTAGTTCTTTTCGCCCGTCACTAGCGCGCACGTTTTCGCATAGCTATCCATCGGGTACGCAAAATCGTTCGTACCATTTATAAACATCACCGGCATCTTCGTGGAGCCAATATACATCGAGGGGTCCCACAACTTGTGCCACTTAGCAATCTGAGGCGGCGTCATTTTGGAAAACTCAGACTTGACCCAAGCACTGTTATCCTTCAGGAAACCGCAACCATACACCGGCATCGCGACTTGAAAACGATCGTCCAAACCGGCGACGATACAGGTGAGATATCCACCCCAACTAATGCCGGTAACGGCCGTATTAGAAACATCAACTTCATCAAGGCGGCGCAACAGCGAATGCCCGCGTATGACGTTCGCCACTGCATGGTATGTCCATTGATCCTCTAGCGGCCCATCGATCGTTTGGAACTTATCGCCGTGTGATTGATCCGGCCCACCATCAGCCAGTTTTTTAGCCCCCCCACCGCGGCCAGCCAAATCCATCGCAATCGCCACGTAACCTCGCTTAGCCCATAGCAACGCCCACTCTGAAAACGCTTTCCCGCCTCCGCCGTGCACCAACACGATCGCAGGATGTTTTTCGTGATCATTTTCCATTCCCACTGTTTTCGGAGAAGCATAATAAGCAAACACGCTTGTCGCTTTACCGAGGTAACTTTCACCTTCGTATTTAAGAGAATACACCGGTCCAGACTGATCCACCCATTGATATTTCGGGGCAGTAAACAAATGTTTCAGATCCCACGGACTGGATTTCGGCAGCGGACGAGGCTGTGCTCCCACCAGAGCAGGGCACAGTACAGCCAGCAACAAAACCCGCGTGATACGACATAATCGATTACGGCAATTCATAGTGTACTCCATCACAACTTGGCGGCCAAGATTTCAAAAACAATTCAAAGTGGAGTGGACCCGTTTAACTGCCCCCCCAACCACTCCAATCAGTATCCAAATTGTTGAACGTACCAATTCGGTGTAACTCTCTGAGTAGTTCATCCGGAGACGCGTATCGATCCTCGGGACGCTTCGAAAGCATTTTCATGACAACGTCCTGAAACAATTCATCCACCGACAATTGAAATTCCTTCGGACGTATCGGTACAACTTCCCGTACTCTCTTTATCATATCAATCATCGACCCCTCTTCCACCGGAGGACGACCCGTCATCAACGCGTACAGCGTAGCGCCTAGCGAGTAGATATCTGAGCGGGCGTCCAGGACCTTTTCCGCTCTTGTGCTTTCTGGTGGCAAGAAAGGTATATCACCAATAATCTGCCCTGGACCCGTTACTTGGTATGACATTGAACCCTCTAGTGCCTTGGCAAACATCAGGTCACCCACTAGACACGATCGGTCACCCTTGCGTCTGAGTATATTTGATGGCGTCAAGTTGCGATGTACAATTTTATATTTCGACGCTTCATGTAAAGCCCGACTCACTTGAACTCCGATCTGCCACACTTTACGCCAGTCGACCATGCCGTCAAAACCGATGTCATTGATTACGTCGGCTAAACTCCCTCCGTCAACATATTGCATCGCTATCCAACAGAACTCACCAGTTTTCCCCGCATTGTATATTTCAATAATATGATCATGCTTCACGGGTATCATGGTCTCCATAGCCCGCACAAATCTAGCACGCTGTTCTTCGTCATCAGCGAAACTTGGTGACATTACTTTGACAGCACAAACACGATCACGTTTTACATCCATCGCGCGATAGATTTTGCCGTTATTACCGCTCGCGATAATCTCATCCAACCGATAGTCGTGTATGACCATCCCCAATAACTCCGCCTTGTTCCCTGCAGGGAAACCGCTGCCCGTTTTATCAGCCTTAACCGCAGCAGCGCCTCTACTCGGCGTAATTTCACAATCCTCGAACAACAATTCTGATTTACCGACTGTCAGAATATCCCCTGATTTTAGAATTTTGGATTCGACAAGTTTCCCCGCGACAAATGTCCCTGAACTACTACCAGCATCAGTCAGCGTCGCCCATTGATCATCCGTGGTTATTCGGCAATGAACGCGCGACATCTGTACATCGTCAATTACTGTGTCGCTATCCGTGCCACGACCAATAACCAGTTCAGCACCATCACTTAATTCATAGACCGCCCCTTTGGACGACCCGTTCAAGACTGTAAGGCGACATTTCATATGCAGCTCCAAATAAACTGTCAATCAACAAACTATCGAATCACGCAGTGTCCACATCAGGACAAACGTAACAACTAATGTTGGCAATATACCTTTATGGCGCATTTACTACAAACCACCATTTAACATTTGAGCGAAGACCCGTTACCTCCACCTGTCCCATGGAGTTAAGAGTAGATTACTACCACCACAACTCAATATTTTGTATATTTAACTCACGTCAAATCTTTTATCGCAAAAGCCCACTACCTCTTGCTAAATAATACAACAGTCATGCACTCATGAAAATACGCTGTCCCCATTGTCACAATGCTATTGAGATGCTCCACGATTCTGAATTCAAAGACATGTCTTGTGAAAGTTGTGGTAGCAATTTCAACTTAGTTGAGGATCCCGATGCGAAAACTATCGTTTCCCAACTTCAAACGATAGACCACTTCACATTGTTAAACGAAGTCGGCACCGGGGCGTATGGCACCGTTTATAAAGCGACAGACACAAAACTAGATCGTACTGTTGCTGTAAAAATTCCACGTAAACATAATATGACGGCGGAGGATCAAGAACAATTTCTGCGTGAAGCTCGAGCAGCGGCTCAGTTGGCACATCCCAATATCGTCAGCGTGCATGAAGTTGGCCGCGACAAAGATAATCTATATATCGTCAGCGACTTTATTGAAGGCAATAATCTTGCAGACGAACTTACACTCACCCGCTACACCCCACGAAAAGCGGTTATCCTTTGTGTCAAAATTGCAGAAGCGCTGGATCATGCCCATCAACAGGGTGTAGTACACCGAGATCTTAAGCCTAGTAATATCATGCTCGACCCACAAAATGAACCGCTCGTGATGGACTTTGGGCTAGCCAAACGCGATGCTGGTGAGATCACGATGACATGGGACGGTAAACTGCTGGGTACACCTGCCTATATGCCGCCAGAACAAGCACGCGGTGAAGGCCACACTGTCGATGGTCGAGCGGATATGTATTCGCTGGGAGTCATACTATTCGAACTTCTCACAGGCGCCTTACCGTTTCGGGGTACAGCTCGGATGCTACTTAACCAAGTGCTGCATGACGACCCACCCGCTCCACGCACTCTACAGGGATCTATACCAAAAGACCTCGAAACAATCACACTCAAATGCCTTGAAAAAGACCCGAATAAACGATACGACAGTTGTCAACATCTAGCCAATGATTTGACGGCTTGGTTGCAACACCAACCAATCGCGGCGCGCCCCGTAGGCATCCTCGGGAAACTTTTGCGTTGGCGTAAGCGAAACCCCGTAGTCGCCAATCTCAGCGGCAGTCTAGTTGTATTACTCATGTTATGCACCACACTCTCGCTAACATTTGCAATCCAAGCAGCGCGGGAAACTGCGATCGCGCAGCAGGCAATGATCTCGGCTACCACAGCCCAAAATAAGGCGATCACCGCCAAATCACTCGCGGATAATTTGGCCACAGCGGAAAAGGTTCAACGGAAAAATGCGGAAGCAGCGCTAATCCGCGCCGAGATCGCCGAAAAGGATGCGATGAATAGCGAAGAACAAGCTCGCCAACTTGCTACCGAAGCAATCACCGCTCGCAAACAATCAGAAACGCTACGACTACTCGCCGAAGAGATAAGTACTCTAGAACGGCGACGTGCCTACCAAGGTGATATTTTCTTAGCGAAACGTGACTGGGATGCCGGCAACATGTCCAATCTCACCGATCGATTATATCGATATTCTCAAGACACTCACCTCAGAGGAATAGAGTGGAATTATCTTGAGCGTTTGGCCCATTTGGAACTATTAACACTAACGGGGCACGTCGATCGCGTGCAAAGCGTTGCGTTCAATCAAAGTGGAAATCGAGTCGTTAGCGGCGGCGCTCGAGAAGTTGTACTCTGGGATTCTATCAGCGGGCACAAACTTTTAGAGATGCAGGGACACACTCGAGCCGTCACCGCCGTTTGTTTCAATACCGACGCAAGCCAGATTGCGAGTTCAAGTCAAGACGGAACAATCCGGCTTTGGAATGCCGTCACCGGCAAATTAATCTCATCGTTGAAAGACCGTGACGAGTCGATCAATCATTTACAATTTACCTCCGCTGGACGGCACCTTGTTAGCGGAAGTCAAAACGGTTTAGTCAAGCTTTGGGACTGTGCAACCGAAACAGTTTTGCAAACATTTAAAGGTCATGCGGGCAGCGTGTTTTCGATCGCTTTATCCCCCGACGGCAAGCAAATCGCGAGTGCATCGGCCGACAAAACAGTCAAATTATGGGATCTGGAAGCCGGCACGCTGTCTTGGACATTGAGAGGCCACACGGAAGCGGTTTATAGTGTGGCGTTCACCCTCGACAGTCAACATCTTATTAGCGGAGGCAACGACCATGTCATGATCGTTTGGGATTCACAGAACGGAACCGAATTGCGCAAAATGACTGGACACAGCGCTAACATTGTTTCATTGAGCATCAATCAAGAAAGTACTTTAGTTGCCAGTGGAAGTTCGGATGAGACAATCAAAATATGGAACATCGAATCCGGCAGTTGCGAACAGACGATTAAGGGTCACCACCTAGGTGTCACAAGCGTCCAATTTAGTCACGACGGGACTCGACTTGTCAGTGGCTCTAAGGACAAAACACTCAAGATCTGGGATCTTCAAACCGCCCACCCAACGATTTCCGTAACACCCCATTTTCAAGAGATCACCAGCGCTTGTTTCAGTCCGGACGGGAAACAAATCGCAAGTAGTAGCGGAACGGGGGTTAAACTATGGGACACCGAGACCGGTGAATTACGGGTGGGCTTGATCGGCCATACCCAACAAGTCAGCTGCGTCTGCTTCAGTCCTAACGGCGAATACGTAGCAAGTGCTAGTTATGATAATACGGTCAAACTATGGCATGTTAGAACAGGCGAATTAGTTGAAACACTCACTGGACATACGAAACGCATCTATTGCGTGAGATTCAGTGCCGATGGTGCGTTACTTGTCACTGGCAGTGGTGATCACACGGCAAAAGTCTGGGATGTAACCACCGGCGAAACACTTGTAACGTTAAAGGGGCATGGCCGAGAAGTCTTTGATGCTAGGTTTAATCATGATGGTACACAAGTTACCACGGGATGCTGGACCTCGGGACAAAAAGTCTGGGATGTCAAATCTGGTAAAGCGATACATGCATTTAGTCCTCATACCCGTGAAGTTTATTCCGTCAGTTTCAGTCCCAACGGCCTGTTCGTAGCTAGTGGAAGTGACGATAAATCGATTATTATTTGGGACATCGCACAAGAAATCGAAGTCGCGAGACTCAACGGGCATGCACACAATGTCCGTAGTCTAGAGTACAGCCCCGATGGAACTCGCATCATCAGTGGTAGCGATGACCACACAATAAAGATATGGGATGCGCAATCCGGCGAGGAACTACTTACGCTTAATGGGCACACCGGTCCAGTGCGATCCGTTCGCTTCAGTTCCGATGGCAACCGCATTGTCAGCACTGGCATCGACCAAACGGTCAAAATTTGGGATGCTCGAAGAACTGCAAGTGGCCTCCGCGCACAAGCTCAATACGAACTTTCAAAACACAAGTGATCCACGTTACGAAGCTGAGTTATTCCGTTTGTTGCAATTCGTGACTGTTATTTCAACAAATCAGTTTCAACTCGAAAACTATCTGCGAACCGATCGCCCTTTAGGCCTAACGCCCGCGCTTGAGTCAACCATAGATTTGACAGTGGCGTACCCTCAGCACAGTGTAAATGCATACCCTGTTGCAAACGACCGCCACCGCCGCCAGCGACGACAATTGGCAACTCTGTATATTGATGCGTCGCGCCGTCACCCAACCCGGAACCATACGTAAAAATCATATTATCCAACAACGTCGAACCATCAAACTCGCGAACCGCCGACATACGTTGGACCATATAGACAAACTGTTCCATATAAAACTTGTCAATCTTTAACAACTCGCCGATAAACCGTTTCTGATTATGCGACATCACATGGTGACTCACGGGATTGTCAAATAACCCCTCAAACATGTACGGCGTGTTCCAACGTTCGGGCCCGATCATCATCGTGGCGACGTTGGTCAAGCCTGCCTGAAAAGCAGTGATCATTAAATCACCCATCAAACGAATATATTCGCCGCGTGGCATTAACGACTCGTTGCTGACCGGAACGTTATACTCCTGAACACCGGTTAAATTGCTCTTCATTTTAGATAGATTATCCATCTGCTGCTCAATGCTGCGAATGCCTTCAAAGTACTCCTCAAACTTCTCACGGTCCACACGCCCAAGCTTACGCTGTAACGACCGCGCATCGCGTAAAACCAAGTCGGTGATGTCCCTTTGCAACGACATCCGCTTGGTGCCAAACAGTCGATCATACGCCTGACGAGGGTCACGGATTGAAGGTGCAACGTGGCCAGTCCCATACCAAGAGATATTATCAAAATAGATCGATTCTTTATTGTCTTTGTGACTGTTGCAACTAAGTTCAAGCGTGTGAAACGGAGTCTCGCCACCGATGCCATCTGCGACTACGTGGTCAAATGTCCGCGCTAAAGGATAAACCGACGAGGCAACTGTTTCGCCGGTTGCACTACTCAAAAAACAAGATCCACACTGGGCGTGCACATCACTGCCATGGCGATACGTCCGATTCAAACCGCTAATAAATGTCACTTTATCCATAACGCTCTCCAACGGTTGTTGCGTCGGCGCTAAAGATTTCAATTTTCGTATTCCGACGCGAGTCTGGACCAGTGATTTAGCTTCCGGTTCCGACACAAACTCGGGAATTTTCGTTTCCGCTTCTCCAGGAAAGAACCCCCGCCGAATCACACCCATTGGGACATAATAGATCGCCATTCGCACCGGCGGTTTAGCAGATTTAGACGGTGACGTAGCCGCAGCAACACCGGCTAAACTTTCAAACAACGGCAAGGTTAAACCCGCACCGGCCGCGCCTTGAATCACCTGCATAAATTGACGTCTGTTTGTTTTGTTCATTCTCGACATCTATTTGGATACCAACTTTCTTTTCGACCCGTGAAAGGCGTCGCTTAGTACAACTTCACGGAGTAACGCTCGTAATCGATACTCCGACTTTGCCGTTGCTTTGACGATCGCCTCGACTGCCAACGCATCCCGGTAATCCATTTTCCTACCGAGGGCGTACGTCAATAAATGCTTTGCCAGCGCGGCTGTAAAACGATCTTTTTCTTGCAACAAGGCGTCCTTAAATTCTACGACATCGGAGAATGCATATTGACCTAACAACACTCCATTCGATTCCACTGGCTTCCCGTCACGGTACTCATCTCGCCAAAACCCAACTGGATTATAGTTCTCCAACACAAATCCCAACGGATCAATTTTTCGGTGGCAGGATGCACAACTTGCGTTCTCTTGGTGGGATGCAAACTTTTCCTTGATCGACAGTTCATCGGCAGGGTCGTCAACATTCTTTAACAATGGGACGTCTGCTGGTGGCGGTTCTGGCGGGTCATTCAGAATTGCGGTTGCGATCCAAGCGCCGCGAGTAATCGGCTGCGTCTGATCCGATCTCGAAGTCATCGTCATGATGGCCGCATTCGTAAAGATGCCTCCCTGCCGGCGATCCGTAACGGGAACTCGCTTAAACACCAATTCACCTGGTCCGTGAAAGGCAACCGGATTCGCTGCGTCGTACCATGTTGTGAGCATCGGGCTGCGATAACTGAAATCCGAGTCGATGAACTGCAGAATCGACAAATCCTCTACAAGCACCGTTTCAAATAATAACAAAGGCTCGGCCATCAAGTTCATACCGGCGTTGTATTTTAAAAAATAGTATTCGGGAAACAGTGTTTTATCTGGAGTGGCAGAAACAATTTTTTCCAACTGCAACCACTGTGCAGGAAAACTATCACAAAAACGCTTCGTCAATTCATTGTCGAGCATACGACTAACTTGTGCGGACAACACCTCCTGTCGGTGCAACTCCCCCGCCGTAGCCAGTCGCAACAATTCGTCATCGGGAATACTACCCCACAGGAAAAATGAGAGCTTTGAGGCGAGCGCAAATTCACTGTCATCAACCGCGATTTTACCACCCTTGTCACTGCGACCAACGTGTTGCCCTAGATAAAAGAACTGCGGCGAAGCGATCGCCGCAGCGACAGCACTTTTCATTGTCTGGGTGAAATTGCCGCCACGTTCTAGCTGCACTACGCCAAACGCCGAATAACGTTGCAGCGTTGCCTTATCTACCGTTACGCGAAAAGCCCGCGTTAGGAACTGTTGTAGTCGATTTTGGATGATCTCGGGAAGGTCCGAAGCGTCCACGTCCGCCGGAGCAGCGAACAATTCTTGCCAGACACCAACGGTACCTTCGTGAAAATCTGGACTATTGACGATCGACATCCCCAGTTGCATAAACGACTCTAACAACAGTGGTGACATCGTGAGGTGGTCCGCTTGTGTATCGTAGCCATGTTCCGCACGCAGGTCCTGCGGAAAGGCGGCCACTCCACCTAATCGAGGTTCGATCAACTGCGACTTACCTAACGGTCGACTTCCGACACGAACACTATCAGGCATTTTTCCGGTGGACGGTTGATAATAGTTGAGATACTCACGCATCATACGCTCAGGCAGTGTAAAAACCTCAACATTAAGTTGCAACAAATCTTTCACCGCATTGTTGTACTGAAATCTAGTCATTCGGCGGACCAGAGGCGTTAGTTGCACGGGCGCTCGTTCGAGGGCCGCAACACGCAACGACCGCAGAAGGTTTGCAAACACATTCCGGTCTCTCACGGATAACTCGGACGCTTCCTCTGGTGGCATTATCCGGTCGTTGAGAACATCCACCATTTGCTGCAACAATTCAGGTTCTGCTATGAGCGAATTGTCGTTGCGAATCCACGACAGATCGACCGCGCCGGGCTCTCGATCATTGCCTCTGTGACACGAAAGGCAATGTTGTTCTAGTAAATTTTTAATTGCAGAATTCGCAAGCAATGGAGCAGCGCTTAGACACGCAAATATGGTGATTAAATTAACCAGCGAATTTTTGAACAGTCTTGACATACCTTTGATTTTACAGGTTTGAACCACTATGTTCTATGGAGGTTGCCGATAAGTCGATATTGCTTGTTCTTATTATTCGAACTGGATCTTTTTTAAATGCGAATAGAATCCTTTTTTCTATCAATCCTATTTACGCTCAGCGCAGTCTTCTTGGAAACGCTCTGTTGCAGCGGGCAGGAAACTAAAAGCTATACATTATGGCAGTTACCGCCACGCACCTCAACACAGAACATGGCCTATGTTGTGCGTACCCGCGATGGCAAAGTGATCGTGATTGATGGTGGCAATGCAGGTGATGCTGAATACTTGAAGGGTTTTTTAGCCCCCCTAGGAAACCATGTAGATGCCTGGTTTATCTCACATCCACATCCTGACCACGTCGACGCCTTAACCGCCATCCTGAACAACCTTGGCCAACTCAAAATCAACAATATCTACGGTTCGATGCCGTCGTTGGATTGGGTCGCAAAGTATGAAGCGAAACCAACTTCGCACTTAACCACGGTTAAGAACTTCTATCAAGCGGTGCGCAAGCGTGACAAGACGATCCATGAACTGCAGTTAGGGCAAATACTTCAATTTGGGGATTTAAAAATCCAAGTCCTCGGAATCAAAAACCCTGAAATCACAGCAAACGCCATAAATAACTCCAGCATCGTCTTGCGATTCGGGGACCGGTATAAATCGGTGCTGTTTACCGGAGACTTAGGTGTTCAGGCTGGACAAAAGCTCATGAAAACCAAATACGCAGGGCAACTCAAATCTGATTATGTTCAAATGGCCCATCACGGACAAGCGGGCGTCGATCGCAATTTTTATGCCGCGGTGGAGGCAAAAGCCTGCCTCTGGCCAACGCCAATCTGGCTATGGAATAATGACAAAGGGACGGGTAAAGGTTCCGGGCCGTGGGGCACACTAACAGTCCGCCAATGGATGGACGAACTCGGGATCAAAAAGCATTACGTCTCGGCCTATGGCATTTCGATAATAGAATGACACTGCCCCGTCAAATGGCATTGACAAACGAACCATTGCCTAGACAACGCCTACCCAAACAAATCCAATATTGGCTTACCTGTTGTGAGCGGACGAGAGATGCCGCTATTTGTTTCAGGGCCATTGATGGGAATGTCCATTGCGTGATAAATCGTTGCCGCTAATTCCTCAACTCTCACCGGATTCACAGTCGGTTGATTGGCATGTTTGTCGGATTTGCCATACACCTGACCGCCTGCGATCCCCCCCCCAGCTAAAATTGACGAAAAACAACGGGGCCAATGTTGTCGCCCAGGAGGTTGCTGCGTTAGCACTTTGGGGGTTCGCCCAAATTCGCCGGTCACGACGACCAATGTATTATCGAGCATGCCGCGAGCCTTCAGGTCCGTTAGCAATGCCGAAAGAGCTTGATCGAGTCGCGGTAAACAAAACCCCATGCCGTAGGATCCTTTGCCAAAAGCGTTGCCCATCCCCATATTACCGCCATGCATATCCCAACTACTTGCTGGTGGTCCTTTCGTTTCGTGGTCGGCTTGACCCGCCCAACCATTGACCGTTACAAATCGCACGCCCGCTTCGACCATTCGCCGTGCTAAGAGCATGTTTTGCCCCAGCGGGTGTCTTCCATAGCGGTCCCGCATTTTAGGACTTTCTCGGTCCATCTCAAAAGCCTCGCGCCCCTCAGACCGTGTCATTGCGTCATATCCCAATTCACGTAGATTTGACCAATCTTTCCCTTTGGAATCTTGGGACACCGCCTTACTCTCGATTTTTCCAAGCAACTTGCGGCGTTTTGCCAACACGATTGGATCACCGAGGTCATAAATTTGCGGAGGTTTAAAATCATCCATCGAAGGATTATTTTTGTCAGATCCGACAAAAACGGGGGCATAGGCTGAACCTAAATAGCCACCGATACCGAGGTTGGGTGCACAAAACACTGGAGGACCAACGCATTTCATTAGCCATGCGTTGGAGACAATATTGCGAGTACTTGGACTATGTTTTGCTACGAACGACCCGAGATAGGGTTGGTCATCACTCACTCCATTTTGAACCCGTTTGAGAGACTGTCCACTTAAGAGATTGTGCATAGCATCAAAATGATTACTAATGGCGCCGGGGTGGGTCATCGAGTTTATCAACGTGAAGTGGTCCGTTACCTTAGCCAGTTCTGTATGCATTTCGTTGATGCGCATGCCAGGAACTTTGGTGGCGATCGGTTTATAGGGTCCGCGAATAGAATCTGGTGCATTGGGCTTCATGTCCCACGTATCCACATGACTTGGTCCACCACATAGCAACACGAAGATACATGATTTTTCGGATGATACCGCGTTACCACTTTTGTCAGTTGCATCTCTGCCAATCACAACGCCAGGCATATTGAGTGAGAGCGCGCCCAGGCCACCGGTAATCAGCGCCTGACGTCGATTCATTTCATACGTATTCATGTGTGCACCTTGCTAACTTATACCGGTAACCGAACCCCTTGATTATGTAGCCTGCGAGCTGAAAACGCAAACCGACTTCATGGTTGCCCGCCCGCTAATTCAACTATTTAGCCACATTCTTGCAAACTCCCCGTTGAAGGAACCGCCCCTCCGTTCGTTTATTGGTTGTTTTATGAATTTCGAAGGGGTGTTTCAACTGCGGATGACCCAGGATAACATGCGGCGGAAACTGGCAGCTTCACCTTGCATCAGAATCCCCATGCGGAATATCTTTCCAGCGGCGGATATAAATAGTATCGTCGTCAGAATCACCAGACCACACCCTAAAAACGGTTGCCAAAGAGGTATGCTACCCGGAGCGGCAAGTCTCAATAGCATTAGCATTGGCGTAGCCGGGGGAAACAGCGATATCGCTACTGAAAAGGTGCTTTCAGGTTCACGAACCACATTTAACCAAACGAACATAGGGGCCATTGCCATAATCATCACCGGCATCATTGCACTTTGCGCTTCACGCATATCGTTCACCGCCGCACCAATGGAAATAAACAGGGCGCCAAACATTAGAACTGCCAAAGACTGGAATACTAACAACCAGATAATAATATCAAGTGGTGGAAATAGATGAGATTGATCCAAATATTGCAAGGTGCAAAATCCACCAACAATATAGACACCAACCGTCGTTAAGCTTACCGCAACATTACCAGCAAGTTTTCCTAACATGAGTTGGAAAGGTTGGATGGAACCCAACAACACTTCGGAAATGCGAGCTTGTTTTTCTTCCATCACGGCTTGCATCAAAGGCGTTGCTCCAACCATGACCGCCATAAAGATCAACATCATTAATGCCATCGGTAAAACAATGTCCACCAATGGATTCGAATCTTGGGGTGCACTAATTCCACCAGTTTCCGCATCCCGCTCGACAAGACTCATATCTTTAACTTCAACGGCTTGCATAACACGTTGAATTACCGCTCGGTCAATCCCCGCCTTTTCACTTCGAATTCGCTGCATCGTTTCATTCACCACTTCACTAGCAAAGCGTCGAAAGGCGTTGTCGACCGAAGTCTGCGAATGATAATTGACATTCGAATCCACTTCAGAATCAACCACGCCTGCGTCAATTTCGATAAATCCACTGATCTCCTTATTTCGCACTCGATCGGACAACTTCAAGGTGGATTCTGGCGGCTCACCTATCGACTCTGGGTCAATAAACTCTAATATAAATGCCGGCTTCACCTTTTGCCGCTCGTCCCCATCGCCTTCAAAAACCATCGCTTGATTAAGCAAAGTAACCGCCGCTTTAAATGAATCTTCAAATTGACCTGTGCGATCGACCACTGCAAACGTCTTATCGCTCGTATCCACCTTGTCTTTCAATAGAACCTGCACAATGATCGATCCAATCATCAAGACGGGCATCGCTACAAGTGTAATCACAAAGGCCTTACTGCGGACGGCCGCGCGGTATTCTCGCAAAGCTATGACAAATGATTTATTCATGGGATTCCTCTTCACTCTCGGGACCAGCGATCCGGACAAAAATATCTCGCAGGGAGGGGCGGCAAAGTTCAAAATGGCGGACTGTTCCAAGCTCCATCAATCGCCCCAATAGCGACTGGGTATCCGCATCAGGTTTTAAGCGGAGTTCTTGGACCTGTCCAAAATCATTTAACACTTCGACTTCAGCCAAGCTTTCAAGTTGTCCCTGTGTAGCACCGCCATCTGCTATTTTCACTCGTACGACGTCTTGCCCATAGTCGCCTTGGATTGCATCCATTGTGCCGTCGATCACTTTCTTACCTTTGAACATCATGCAGATGTAGTCACACATTCTTTCAGCAACTTCCATGTCGTGAGTGGAAAACAGAATCGTTGTTCCCTGTTTACGCAATTCAAGCACCGTGCGTTTAATTACTTCGGCATTGACCGGATCGAGACCGGCGAACGGTTCGTCAAGAATCAATAGTTTCGGTCGGGCAATGATGGATGCGATGAATTGGATTTTTTGAGACATCCCTTTGGAAAGAGTCTCTACTTTTTTATTTCCCCACTCTCCCAATCCCAATTCCTCAAGCCAGCGACGCGCTTCGGTTTTCCCGTCTCGGTTCCCTTTGAGGGCTGCGAAGAACTTCAACAATTCAAGAACCTTCATCTTCTTGTACAGTCCGCGTTCTTCAGGCAGGTAGCCAACTAGGTCATTGTCGGCTGCTAAAGAGTCCTTTCCTAACACGCGAATCTGCCCTTGATCGGGGTGAATAATTCGTAAAATCATTCGTAGGGTTGTAGTTTTCCCGGATCCGTTAGGACCAATAAATCCATAGATAGCGCCCTCGGGTATCGACAGCGATAAATCACCTACAGCGTTTACGTCTCCAAAACGTTTCGTCGCTGATTCTATTTCGACAGCATGCATCATATTTATTGCCTCGTTACTTGAACTTTGGAATCCATTATTAAATACTATCAACTGGTTTGTTGTCATTGACAACCTATTGGCGGTTGTCTCAAAACAAATATTGACTATTTGTCGTCAAAGTATATGCACGCTTAACCTGCGCATTTATTGCACAATTGATCGAACAATTTGCATGTTTACTGAAAACAACTCTACCTTATTTAGTATTCACGGTAAGCAATCTTTATTTGCTACATCAACAGCCACGGAATTCCGAAACGAACCAGACCATTAACGGTAGCATCTGATCATAATGGGATAAAGCTGTTCGCTCAAAACCCTTCGGTAATTCATGAAATAATGATCACCACTAATGGCTGGCAGGCACAGTTTCCCAGTTATTTGCCGTTGATATGACAATCGGCTGAAATACCCTCGATGCCATATATGTCCAAAAGGTTCTGGTGACACTCTCCATTATCTTTTTCATATTCTGCTACACTCTGTTGTATGAATGTTCGCAAACTCATCGCGGTTTATCTTGTCATGCAGGGCGTCGCCACGGCTCTGTGGTGGTGCGTACTCTTTACCTTCCCCGCAGCGGTGGAATGGTTCCATCCTAAAGATTGGCCTCGCGAATCATTGCTCGGGTTTTGGCTCAGCGATTCAATGCTGCTTGTTGCGGGTTCGTTTTTCACCGCCGCAGCAGTTGTCACAAATAAACCGTGGTCAAGCGTCGTAATCTGGACATTAGCTGCGGCAACCTGGTATCCAACTTTGTACTGCCTTGGCGTAAGCTTTATGACCGACCAAGCATGGATTGCTTCGGCGCTAATGACCTGTATGGCCGGGATCACTCTGTCAATGGCTACCATCTACGGACACTCTGGCCAAACCCCTGCGATGTTTCGCTCGGCCCCGATGACCAAGCGTGCCGCAGCAAGTTGGACTGCCGCGCAGATTCTAATTTTCTGGTGCACGTTCCTATGGATTCTACCCAAAGGCATATTCGAACTAGAAGAAGAACTCGGCGTTACCGCTTTTACCCGCTTTACACAAAATCAAATCATCGCACCAATTCTATTTGCACTGGCATCCGTCATTGGAATTGCCGCCGCCCACGCGATGAACTGCACTGGCAAGGGAACTCCACTTCCAACAGCAAACGCTCCCAACCTCGTAACCACGGGCCCATACCGCTTCGTCCGCAATCCCATGGCACTCGCCGGAATCCTGCAAGGTCTTTGCACAGGCTGGTTTCTCGGCAGTTACGCCATTTTGGCATACGCATTCCTAGGAGCTCTAGTTTGGCATATCATTGTCCGTCCGACTGAAGAACGAGACCTGGCCAAACGATTCGGCGACGAATATGCGTTGTACAAATCAACCGTGCCGCTTTGGATTATCCGACCTTTTTGAGGACTCAATATACCTCACTTATTCAGCGCACAAAAAAAGGCGCCTTCCGACTGGAAGACACCTTTTTTCTTGTTCGACGAGTGAAATCACTCGCGTCTTACCTTATGAAGGGCTTACATTTTCCGCACAAGGGCCTTTAGGACCCATTGATTCGTCAAATGTTACTTCATCGCCTTCGCGTAGTTCGTTGTAAGTAGTTCCAACGACTGCTGAACTATGAAAAAATAAATCCTTCGGTCCGCCCATATCAATGAATCCGAAACCTTTGTCTGTAAGACGTTTAATTGTGCCTGTGGCCATTGTATCTTCCTAAAAAACTGAATAACTTGTTGGTGATGAAGAGTTCATCACCCTTCTAATTAAGTATTAGTTTATGCTCTAAATGCAATCTTGTGCAGGAAAAGAATTAATTTTCTCAAAATATTTTGGCGTGATTATGACGCTACAAAACCCAACCGGTGCAGTTATCGCAACCCAACTATCCGTTAACGAACCGGCCATCGCGGTAAAACATCCTTCATTTTCACTTCGTTTGCCATTGACGATTAGTTACCCACTGTTAAAGTGACCACTAAGTAAGACTTGCTCATCCATGCACACCAACGTATAGCATGTATCCACGGCAAGCAAAACATATGTTGCTGTGAGAGCAACGCGAGAATCTAACTGTACAAACGACCATTCGTTTGCTTCTTTATTCGTCGTGTTCTTTCTAATTCAAGGCCCAAGGCGGCTTTCGATCACGACTGATCTCTCGTGCAACACCTAATAACAGCACAACAGCATGACGCTGGAAATATTTCCAGCCAACGATATTTTTTTCGTTCACGCCTGTATTTGCTACACCCCATTTTTTTGGCGAGCGTTTAGTACGTCTCGTCCCATGAAAGAGTATCCGAGTCCATTATGAATTTTGAATCACTAAATCTACACAAGTCCATTCTCAAGAGCCTAGCGAAAAAAGGTTACAAAGAACCTACTCCGATCCAAGAACAAACCATTCCACACGTCCTAGCCGGCAGGGATGTCGTCGGTTGTGCTCAAACCGGTACCGGCAAAACCGCCGCTTTCGCCTTGCCCACAATTCAACGCATCTTAGAATTGCTTGGCAACCCAACAACTGGTGCCGAAAAACGCCGGCAACGTTCCGGACGCCGAGTCATTCGCTGCTTGATCCTCTCACCTACTCGAGAGCTTGCCGGCCAAATCGGTGAAAACCTCGACACCTATAGCGAGTTCACTACCCTGCGCAACACCGTCGTCTACGGGGGGGTCAAACAATACTCGCAAGTTAAAGCGCTTAAACGCGGCGTCGATATTCTTGTCGCTACGCCTGGTCGTTTGATTGACTTGGGCCAACAAGGATACGTTGACCTAACAAAAATTGACGTGTTGATCCTCGACGAAGCGGACCAAATGCTCGACATGGGGTTCATCCCCGACCTAACTTTAATTGTATCGAAGTGTAACGAAGAACGACAGACATTGATGTTTTCCGCCACAATGGCCCCCGAGATCCGACGCCTGTCAACAAAGTGGTTGAACAATCCTAAAGAAATTCAGGTGGCGGCTGACGCAGCCACTCCGGAATTAGTTGACCAATCTCTCTTTTATGTTGACCGCCAAGACAAGCAACAAGTGCTCACTGAACTCTTACGAAGCATTGAAGGGGAGAAGACACTTGTGTTCACTCGCACCAAACGAGGAGCCGACAAGGTCACCAAGCGTCTTTCTCGCGATGGCATCAAAGCGATAGCGATTCATGGTGATAAAAGCCAGGCGCAACGTCGAGCAGCAATGGAACGTTTTAAGTCCAAGCGCCCTCCTGTCCTCATTGCAACCGATCTCGCCTCTCGTGGATTAGACTTCTCGGACATTTCCCACGTCATAAACTACGAACTACCGCAGACTCCTGAAGTATACGTGCACCGGATCGGACGCACAGCGCGAGCGGGACGTGCGGGAGTAGCAATTAGTTTCTGTGCCGGAGATGAGCGCAAGCAACTCCGTTTGATCGAACGTTTGATGCGTGAAAGCGTACCCGTCAAACCCATTTCGGTGATTTCTGAAGCGTTGGTTGGTGTCGTAAAAGAACTGCCCGAAGAAGAAGCACCAACCCCTAGCCGAAAACGACGTAGCAGCCATCCCGGTCGCCGCCGTTGGCACGCTAGAAACAATTCTGGAAAATCCAAGTCAAACGGCGGAAATCGTCGTAAATCCAAACAACAATAGTTGTTTGGTGGCAGTTAATTTATTTAAATTGGCGATCGCATTTATTCGAAACCGCTAACGAAGGAACAGCTTGTGTGCCTGTATGCACTTGCTTTCCGATGCCATAGATAAACATTAGTGTTAGAATATTTTATATGAAAACATCTTTAACACTTTCTGTCTTGTTCATTATTCTCGCCGCCTCGCTTTCGCTGAATGCACATGACTACTGGATCGCACCTCAGAACTACCAGCCTCGAGTTGGCCAGTCCGTAGCGATAAAACTATTCGTTGGAGATCATTTTAGCGAGGATAAAGAGCGGACGTTGCACCAACAAATGACGGTTGATTTCTTGTTGCACAACGGAACGACAACTCCCAAGAACCTAATCGTAGAAGACCAATTCTCAAAAACGCCCGTCGCTCAGTTCGTCTTCGATAAGCCGGGTACGCATGTCATCTCGATGCAACGTAACTGGGCCCGAATTGAAATGGCCGGGAAAAAGTTTCACCAGTATCTTGAACATGAAGGTTTACATCACATCATTGCCCAACGCAATAAAGCGGGCGAGGGTGATAAATCAGCGACGGAACGTTATCGGCGATATCTCAAATCACTTGTTGTCGTCGGTGGAAAACGAACGTCAACGTGGAACAAACAACTAGGCCACAAACTAGAAATCATTCCGCTTTCAGACCCCACCGTTGCCAAGCAAAATGAAACCGTGCAGTTTCGCGTCTTGCTGGACAACAACGCTTTAGCAAACGTGCAGCTAGCCGCTTTAGGGCGCCAGGCTGACAAAGTCACCGACATTCATACCACGACCGGAAAAAACGGCGTCGCTAGTCTCAAACTTCCACACACGGGAGAATGGCTCGTGCGTCTTGTCTATTTGCGACGTTGCGCACAAAAAGATGTCGAAGCTGACTGGGAAAGCTTCTGGGCGGCGCTGACATTCTTGGCCGGATCATAGCCAAATCGCCCGCTTTGTCGACGGAAGTAAAATAATGCCCTCTCTGGATGATCACAATTACAGGAATTACTCAGCGACGACGCCGCAACACGTCCGCGATTTCTATCGTGATAACCATCGATTTCAAACGGTAGAATTTGGAGAATCTCAACGCAATAAATTCCTAAATCACTCTTACGCGAAGATGGGGATTTGGGAAGCACTGGAATTATTGAACACGGTCATTGACAAAAGTGACCCTGATACCGATCTCTCACAAATACAACATTGCCTGCAAACTTCCGAGGCTATTCGCGCGCAGGGATATCCGCGCTGGTTTATCCTCGCCGGACTGATCCACGACCTGGGCAAAATATTGTGTCTTCGCGACGAACCACAATGGGCGGTCACCGGTGACACCTTTCCGGTCGGATGTCCATTTTCTGACAAGATTGTGTTTCCAGAGTTCTTCGCGTCCAATCCCGATCTCAACAACGCGCATTATCAGTCTGAATTCGGCATCTACCACGCGGGCATTGGCTTAGACAAAGTGATGATGTCCTGGGGCCACGATGAGTATTGTTACCAAGTCGTCAAGAACTATTTACCTGACCCAGCGTTAGCAATAATCCGTTACCACTCGTTCTACCCTTGGCACCAAAACAATGCGTACTCTGCATTAATGAATGATCATGATCGGACGATGTTGCCTAGTGTTCAAGCGTTTCAGCCGTTTGATCTATACACCAAACATGATCATCCGCCTAACGTCGAACGGTTGCGACCGTTTTACGAGGAACTGATTTCAGATTTTTTCCCCGTTCAAATTGACTGGTGAAACATCCTCGGTGACAAGTCCCACCAATAGACATCAACTTTTCCCAATTGCCTGATCCAATAAATTAGCCGTCATCTGTTGCACTCGCGAATCAGGCCCGTGTGGTCGACTCCAATGGGACCACGGCAAGATATGCCCTGGTGGCGTGGACAAGCCTTGCGACCAAAAGATCGTGGCTGCATTAAACACAAAATTTCCGTTACCTCCTGGGAAAATCGTGGCTGCATATTTTCCTTCACGCGTGCCTCCCGCCCACACAGAACCCTCCGCAACAACTTGCAATCCATGTCTTTCTAAATCCGGCTCCCCGTGATGTTCCCATCCCACGAGTCCCGCAATGCTTTCACCGCGTTTCATTCCAGTCCCTTGAAATAGCCAGTGCTGCGGATTACTGCACGTCCAGTCGCCACCCCCGTTGAATGGAACAACACTACGCGCTCCGATAATTCGTCGCTCATCCAGTCCTGTATCGCGCAGGCCCGCAAACATTGCTTCATACGATTCGATCTCATCGTTGCGCAGCACACCATAACATCCTTCACGAGTGATAGTCCGTTTTGGGGATCCGCTCGCACTATCTGAAAACGGTGAAACGATAAAAACTGAGTTGCCACTGAGCCAAAGATAATTCACACCGCGTTCAATTGCGGTCTCTGCAGCTTGGTACTGCCGAATGTCCCAATACTCATCGTGCCCCACACTCAAAAACGTTTTACAGCGGGTAATGAAATCTACATCGATGCCATCTGCATTAGAACCATAGGTTACATCATATCCTTGTTGCTCAAGCCAATAGCATAACGGATATTCCCACAACAAAAATTCTCCCGAACCGATAGACAGCGCCGGCTTAAAGATTTGAGTGTACATCCCGTAGGGTCGATTGAAACTAACGGCCACCCCCGGTGCATGTGCACCCGCTGGATGGGTATACAACGACTCGTTTTCCGGCCAACGGTTGTAGGCTTGCCATGTGTTGTCACTGCACTGGAATAATACATCTGCGGGCCGGTCGTCCGTCACAACAAAAACAACATAGCTCTGCCAATACGGATCGGAGCTTGATTTGGGTACAGTGGTCAGTTTACCTAAATAGACACCGCTCACCCAATTCTCGGCAATTCTCAACGACACACAAACGTCCCACTGGCACTCTCTTAACCTCTTAGGAGCGGCAGTCATTTCAGGAACCGCCTGTGGCTTCCCTTGAAGTGGCCCGATTGTCTTCTTATGGCAAGCGCCCGTACCGCCGTAGTAGCCCATGCGATAAATATCGATTGTATATTCGCTTTGCGGGTCACAACTAACAAAAATATCCAGCGATTCTCCGGCTGCAATAGATTGATGTGAACAATAGCCTTCGATCAGCGAGGTGCGAAAGTTATCCCGATTTGGCCACACTCGTGTCAATTGCCAATCACGTGTACCGCGGAGATCGTTTTCTTTTTGGATTAACGATCTTCTACCGACTGGCTTACTAGTGACCACCCCCTGTGCAGTTCCCGTTACTACAGCGGCTACAGATAGTGAAGCGGCAGCAGTTTTCTTAATCACACTACGCCGATCCAAATCGGTTCGTTTATCTTTAACCATGTTGCTCTCGTTCACTTAAACTGTTCTTGAAAACAAATCTCGTACATTCTATAATAGAACCACGCCCTACCTCAACCACTCCCACCCCTCGCATCCGTCCACATGCTTAACATACTCGGCAAAATGAAACCTCGACTGTGTTCAGGGCCCACACGGCGCGACGCGATCCAAATTGGTTCTTTGGGATTCGCCGGGCTAACTTTGCCAAAGTTATTACGGCAAGAAGCGTTTGCTGGCTATGCCAAAAGATCCAAGCGCAGTGTGATCCTGATTTGGCAACATGGCGGTCCTTCGCAGCTCGACACGTTCGACATGAAGCCAGACCAACCAACCGAAATCCGAGGGCCCTATTCATCAATCGAAACCACTGTCCCTGGGATTCGCATTAGTGAAATCCTACCATGGCAAGCCAAAGTCATGGACAAATGTACCATCATCCGGAGTTTCACGCATGGCAACGGCGATCACTGGGCCGCAGCCCATTGGATGTTGACCGGTTACACTGGGGCGACAGGCTCTGATCGACCAGCACGTATGCCGTCAATGCAATCTGTTTCGTCGCTGCTACTTGGCCCTCGTCGAGGAGGCGTCCCCAGCGGGATCAACATCAATGATGGCGGCTTTGGGTATCACGGCGCTGCTCACCTAGGCGTACAACACAACCCTTTTCGCATTGGCGACTTTAGTTATGGGAATGAAGCAGGGCGACTTCCCACCGGCAGCGATAAAAGTTTCTCCTTGTTTGACGGACTCACAAAAGATCGGCTTTCAAACCGGTTGGACTTAATGCGCAAATTCGACAAGTTACGCAGGGATGTCGATAACCAAGGCACGTTTGACCATATGGATGAGATGGCGGTCCAAGCGCAAGACATCCTGCTTTCAGGCAGCGCTCGCAAAGCTTTCGATCTTTCCGACGAAGACCCAGCACTTGTTGAGCGTTATGGTACTGGGTGGGGCGAACAGGCATTGCTTGCACGACGGTTTGTTGAAGCAGGCGTACGTTTTGTTACGCTGAACACCGGTTACTGGGACAACCACAGCAATATCAAGAGCGCGCTCGATAGCAAAATGGTCAACCACGATCGTGCGGTAGGCGTGTTAATCCAAGATTTATCCGATCGAGGAATGCTCGACGATACGCTTGTGGTCACCGCTGGCGAATTTGGACGAACTCCTAAAATTAATGCTAACAATGGACGAGACCACTGGCCTGGTGCGCAAAGTATTTTGTTTGCCGGCGGGGGCTACCGACATGGCCAAGTAATCGGCAGCACGAACTCCAAGGCTGAGCATCCCAAGTCACGACCTGTGAAGCCAGCTGATTTTAATGCGATCATCTACCATTGCTTGGGTCTCAAGCCCACCGACACGATTAACGATCTGCGCGGTCGTCCGACGCATCTCGTTCCCGGCGGCGAAGTCCCCCGTGAAATGCTCTAGAGCACAGAAAACGCATTTAAGCATCCGCAGATCCGGCAATCACCGATAATCCGCTCCTTGTTTGCTCGCCTGGCAACTTTTAAGCCATCGCTGCAATTCTTGTTTCATCTCATCCGCGATGACAGGGTACTTTGCAATCAGATTATTGGTTTCCCGTGGATCATTGATGATATCATACAATTCCCATTGGGAACGTTCGCCTTTCCCTGTATCACTGCGTTGCCGTTTTTCTGACAAATTGTGTACCAACTTATACTGATTCCCACTCAACGCTTCCATTCCGAGACCGGCAAATGCGATGGCCCGCGGCCGCAGTGTACTGCCTTTTTCAATCAAAGTCATTAACGACAAGCCATCATACGGGCGTCTCTTATCTCGTGGCAAGTCGTATCCAACCACATCCACCACAGTTGGGAAATAGTCACTCGTCACAGCCGGATAATCTGTCTGACGGCCAGCTTCGACTTGTGCCGGCCATTCCAAAATCCCAGGTACGCGAATCCCTCCTTCGTACAAGGACCGTTTTCGACCTCTAAACTCGCCGGCCGATCCTTGCCGCCGGTTCATCGCAGCTGGGTTTCCTTCCGGCCCATTGTCCGAACAAAACCACAACATCGTATTCTCTGCCACGTCAAGTTCACGCAACTTGGCACGCAGTCGGCCAATTTGTTCATCTAACGCAGTTACGACTGCGAAGTAATGTTGCCGATTAGTTGTCTCCTGTGGATACATCGCTAAGTACTCCGGCCCACCGATGATCGGTTCGTGAGGCGCATGAAACCAAATTACCGTAAAGAAGGGGACTTCATCGGCAACTGCTGATTCGATAAATGGCAAAGCCTTGTCCATAATGATACTGCTGTCACAACCCGTCAAACCAGTTACTAGGCCGTCTGCGACATTCACTCCGTTCTCCCAATAAAGGAGCCGTGAGTCAAACGGTGACGCATGCGCATTCGCGGGGTCATAGGGATCCCATGTTGCCACCGCAAACTCAGTGCTAAACCAAGTGTCGAAGCCAACCATTCCGGGTGTTAGGTAATCCGCCTTCGGGTTTCGCCCTTTCTTACCCGAGTAATCGCTGGACAATGTCCCCAAATGCCATTTTCCAAAATGCCCGTTACGGTACCCCTTATCACCAAGCACCTCCGCGAGGCTGAGTTCGCCCCGCCGTAAATGTCCTTGATTCGCCGTCACGATTCCAAAACGTGAGGCGTGTCGACCGGTCAAGCATGTTCCGCGTGTCGGCGAACAAACGGCCGCACCGGCGTAAAAGCGATTAAACTGTAATCCAGCGCGAGCCATCGCATCGAGATGTGGAGTTTTCAATACCTGATGACCGTTATATCCAGTATCCCCCCATCCTAAATCATCGGCCATGCATAGAATAATATTAGGTCGCGCAGCAAAACCCACCTCGAATGGAAACAGACTAAGAATCAAAAAAACCAGGAGCTGGAACCATCGACGATGGTCTATCAGGAGATATTTTCTCATATTATTTCATGCCTATTGAATTCCATATTCCGTTTCAAACCAAGCTATTGTTTGATTATACAATGCATTATATTGACGCCGTAGTTTACTTAACAGTTTAATTTACAATCAGGAAATTCCATGGCCAGTCAACCTCCGTCCAATCCCTATCAATTCGAAGCTCAAACGCCTTATGAATCAGCTCCGCAGGGCCAACAATTGGAGAAACCTAAATCTATCAAAGTGTTTGGAATACTCAACGTCATTTTTGGTGGGCTGGGGTTACTGTTTACTTGTATCGGATTAGTAGCAATCCTAGCAATTACATCCGGCGTCTTCCCCGTTCCAGACGGACAGTCAAACCCCGCATTTGTGACACAGGATGAAAATGCATTTCTGCATTTTTACAACATTATATCAGTAACATGCGCAATAATTTTTACTACGGTCTTACTCGTCAGCGGCATTGGTTTATTGAACCACAAAATGTGGGGCAAATCAGCCGGTTTGACGTGGGCCGTTTACAGCGTTCTGGCAACGATTGTGGCAGCGGTGATAACATGGACACACATCTACCCCTATCAACTGGCAACGATGGACGAAGCAACGGCGGCTGTTCCGAATATGGAGGCGATTTTGATGGGCGGCATGATCTTTGGCAACGTCGTGTCTGTAGGCTATCTTATTTACCCTGGCCTATTCGTATTCTTCAGTTCCAAACAACCATTCAAAGACGCACTAGATTGATTTGAATCCGCGAGTCAGTCGCACTGCCTAGAATTACAATGCGAACTCAAGCAAAGTCATTCGCGATCCAATGCTTCCCAACGCTCAAGTGCCGTTGCCATTTGTTCTTCACACTCTTTCAAACGGTCGCCTCTGGATTTCAATTCATCAGTTGGCCGTTTATAGAACTCTGGATCAGCCATTTCCTCATGCAGACTCTGAACTTCTGTTTCGAGTTCATCTATCAACTTGGGCAACGACTCCAACTCCTGCTGCTCCTTATAGGTCAACTTCCGTTTCTCAGGCATCGTGGCACTCGTCGGTGGTGCGTCTTGAGCCTTATTTGAGATGCTCATTCCCGCATCACCCGACAAGGTGTTGTCTGTGCCTCGTTGCCGAACCCAATCGTCATACCCGCCGACATACTCCTTGACCAAACCTCGCTTACCATCCTCGAACACAATAGTACTGGTCACGACATTATTCAAGAACGAACGGTCATGGCTCACGACCAACACTGTCCCTTGATATTCAACCAAGCGTTCTTCAAGCAATTCCAGTGTTTCCGCATCCAAGTCATTGGTTGGCTCATCCATTACGATTACGTTTGCCGGTTTGGCAAATAGTTTGGCCAGCAACACTCGATTCCGCTCGCCACCAGACAGGTACTTAACTTGCATCCGCGCACGATCCGGTGCAAAAAGAAAATCCTGCACATAGCCCATAATATTTTTAGTCCGGCCGTTGATCGTCACTGTGGAATAACCATCCCCCACGTTGTCAATTACCGACGCTTCGTCGTCGAGCACATCACGCAGCTGATCAAAATAGGCGATTTGCAGATTCGTCCCCAACTTTACATGACCCTCATCCGGTTTTATTTTACCGAGCAACAACCGCAACAAGGTTGTCTTCCCCACACCATTAGGTCCAATTAAACCGATTTTATCCCCCCGCATAACAACCGTCGACAAATCTTGCACGATCGGCAAGTCGGGGTACGAAAAACTCAATCCGTCAACCTTCGCCACAAGATTCCCGCTGCGTTGTCCTTCTTGAATCTCGATCCGACTATTACCCGTCTTCTGCCGTCGGTCACTACGTTCTTCCCGCAATTTTTTGAGCGCGCGTACGCGTCCTTCATTACGTGTACGGCGGGCTTTGATTCCTTGCCGAATCCAAACCTCTTCTTCCTTCAGTTTTTTGTCAAACAATGCGTTCTGTTTTTCTTCTGTTGCTAACGATGCTTCCTTGCGTTCCAGAAACGTCTCGTAGTCGCACGACCAGTCGAAAATGCTGCCCCGGTCAATTTCAACAATTCGAGTTGCCAGATTCTGAAGAAAAGTGCGATCGTGCGTGACAAACAATATCGCGCCTTCCCAAACGCTGAGAAACTGTTCAAGCCAATTGATAGCATCAATATCCAGATGATTCGTTGGTTCATCGAGCAGTAAGAGATCAGGATTAGACACAATCGCTCGGGCCAATAGCACTCGGCGTTTCATTCCAGAGGACATGTTTTCAAACGATTGATTTAAATCAAGATTCATTCGAGCTGCGATTTGGTCAACTTGGTAATCACATTCCCAATCCTCGAGTAATTCATCACTTACACCCTTTGCGATGATTTCAGCGACCGATCCAGTTGTGTCACTCGGGACATTCTGCTGCAGCAACGCTACCTTTGTATTGGGTTCAATGATTACCGCGCCAGAGTCTGGTTGTTCATCTCCAACAATCAAACGCATCAGCGTTGTTTTCCCGGCGCCATTGCGGCCCAGTAAACCTATCCGTTGCCCTGCTTCTAAGCGGCAATGTACCGCATCAAGTAACGGCGGACCGCGATAACCGATAGTTAGGTCTTCTAGGACAACGAGCGACATATATCAACAAACTTACTAAACATTGAAAAAACTACCAGCAAACGACACTGCTTTGCTCGCAAGGGAAACGGTAATGATAACAACTGAATTGACTTACGTCACTCGCTAATCGCGCAATTCGACTCGCCTCTAAAACATCGCAACCTATTCCCTAGCTTTACCGTCTGTTTTATACTGGATTTTATGGTTCAAAATTACCAACTCTTGATGTTGTTTTTCGCGGCGACTACCGTCGTTCAAGGCGAAAATAATAACGACAACGATATATCTTTCACCCGTGACGTCCGCCCCATCCTGTCTCGTCGCTGTTTTAAATGTCATGGTCCAGATGACGACGCTCGCGTTTCCGACATGAGGCTCGATACACGTGCTGGACTATTTAATGGAAAATTTTCTCCAATTGTCCCTGGCAATACATCCGCCAGCGAACTTTATTCAAGAATCACGGCTGCCGATCCCGATATGGCCATGCCCCCAGTCGACGCAAATTCACAAATAACCGATAAGGAACGTGCGATAATACGCCGTTGGATTGAACAAGGGGCGGATTGGGAAAACCATTGGTCCTTTAGCCCCGTCGCGGCGCCTCGACCATCCCGTAATCGCACCCGAGCAACTGGTGCCATTCATAACAACCATCCAATCGATGCATTTATTCGCTCCCGCCAGCAACCACTCGGTCTTCGTTCTAACCGCCAAGCCACTCCATACGTTCTTATTCGACGACTCTACCTAGACCTCATCGGCCTACCACCAACTATTGAACAAGCTGACCATTGGCGGACAACCGCCTTTACACAACGGGGCACGATTAAACCTTCCCAATTCGCCTCGCTGGTCGATGGACTGATCAATTCAAAGCAATACGGTGAACGCTGGGCCCGCCGCTGGCTCGATCTCGCCCGCTACGCTGACACCAACGGCTATGAAAAAGATCGAGACCGTAATATGTGGCCCTATCGAGATTGGGTTATCCAAGCAATCAATGATTCCATGCCATTCGATCAGTTTACGATCGAACAAATTGCTGGAGACATGTTGCCGGCAGCCTCAACCTCGCAGCGAATCGCGACCGGATTTCACCGCAACACGATGCTCAATGAAGAAGGAGGTATCGACCCCTTAGAATTTCGATTTTATGCAATGACCGATCGAGTTGCGACAACTGGCACGACTTGGCTCGGGCTAACTATCGGATGTGCCCAATGTCACACACACAAATACGACCCGATCACCCATCGCGAATACTATCAATTGATGGCATTGATGAACAATTCAGACGAACCCGAACTAGAGATTCCTGACGCCAAGGTTGACCAGCAAACTCAAATCAACCTCGACAAGGTTCAGCAACTCATTCGGGCCCTACCAAGTCACTGGCCAACTGGTGATTCGGATGAGGACAAAACAGGCACAAGACGCGTGATCGAACAAAGGTTTGCCAAATGGCTAACTCAACAGAAAACGCGTGTACGCAATTGGACAACTATTACGCCAGCCAAATTCAGTGCTAATCTCCCACATCTCGAACTTGAGGACGATGGCACCGTATTTGCTTCCGGAGATTCTACCAAGCACGACATTTACAACTTGGAATTTTCCGTTAACCCCGACAACGTAACGGCATTGCGAATTGAAGCACTGCCTGACCCTCGACTGCCCAATCGTGGCCCCGGCATGACCAATTATGAGGGCACCATTGGCGATTTCTTCTTGACGGAGTTTCATCTCGAGGTGAACGGCAATCAAATAGAATTCACTAACGCCGAGCACAGTTACGCGAAAAACCGTTATGGTGACAAAGACACCTCTGCCAAAACAATGATCGATGGTGATATTCAGACCGGCTGGTCCGTACACAAGGGGCAAGGTCAACGACATGTGGCGGTGCTACTACCGGCGCAGCCAATACCGAGTGGAAAATGGTCGCTCACCATGCACTTTGGACGCCACTTTTCTAGTTCTCTTGGAAAATTCCGCTTGTCCATCGCTACCGATCACAAACCATTATCTGCCAACGAATTACCCCCCGCGATTGAGCGTTTGCTTCTGATTGAGCCTACTTCGCTAAGCAGCGAACAACGTCAAGTGCTTAAAGACGAATTCCTGCTTAATACTAAAGAGCTCGCAGAATACACCAAAGAGATTCGGGAATTACGTAAGCGTTTACCTCTCCAGCGAGCGTTAGTGTTGCAACAGCGTCCCCGTTCAAACCCACGGGAAACCTACATTCATCACCGCGGCGAATTCCTGAACACCAAAGGCGAATCCCTCACCGGCAGCGGGCTCGATGCATTACATCCATTTGAAGGCGAATTCAATGCGGATCGACTGGGCCTCGCTCAGTGGTTAGTAAGCCCCCAAAACCCCCTAACCGCTCGAGTAATCGCGAATCGGCACTGGCAAGCGTTCTTTGGCGAAGGAATCGTACGGACTCTTGACGACTTTGGTTTTCAAGGGCAACCACCATCGCACCCCCAATTACTTGACCACCTTGCCTCCTCATTAGTAACAAACAACTGGTCGGTTAAGTGGCTGCATAAGCACATCGTAACGAGTACGACATACCAGCAGTCATCCATCGTGGACCCTGATGAATACAAAAAGGATCCCCGCAATCAATGGCTCAGTCGTTTCCCTCGCACCCGCATCGACGCAGAGATCATACGCGATTCAAGTCTGCTCAGCGCGGGCATCTTATCTGTCAAAATGTTTGGGCCGCCTGTCAAACCACCGCAACCCGCCGGCATCACCGAAACCGCATATGGAAACCCCAAGTGGTCAGCGAGCGATGGCGAGGATCGATACCGCCGCAGCATTTACACCAAAGTCAAACGAACCGCACCGTTCGCCATGGGACTAACGTTCGATGCTCCGAGTGGGGAATTCTGTACAGCTCGACGTGACAAATCAAACACGGCGTTACAAGCATTGACGTTGCTCAACGATATTATGTTTATGGAGATTTGTCAGTCGACTGCCTTGCAATTAACAAACTTGAGATCGACTTTGAATTCCACGGACAAGGCGCGGGCTGTCAATGCATTTCGCCGAATTCTCATTCGCCCACCCACGCCAACAGAGCTAGACGAAATCCTCGCGTTCTATTATCACCAACTCGCCGAATTCAAATCCAACAAAAAAGCAACTCAGGCGGTCGTGGGCAAATCCGACAACCCGACTGCCCAGCACGCTGCTTGGACAATGGTTGTCCGAGCGCTATTATCACTTGACGAAACCGTAACTAAAAACTGACCTATGCAAAACAATTTACTCCACCCCCTAACAACCGCGAGCACTTCACGGCGTCACTTCCTGCGGGATTGCTCCGTGGGTACCGGCAAAATTGCATTGGCCAGCCTGTTGGCTAACGAGACGTTGTTCGCTAGTCCCAAATCTAATGCGAAAACGGGGTTGCCCGGTAACATCGACACTCATTTCCCGGGCAAAGCCAAGGCGGTGATCCATTTATTTATGGCGGGTGCCCCTTCTCAACTCGAATTATTCACAGAAAAGCCAACATTAACCAAACTCGAAGGCCAACCACTGCCCGCCTCAATTCTCGGCGACCAACGCTATGCGTTTATCCAGGCGGACGCGGGTGTCTTGGGACCCCGGTTTAAATTCGGACACCATGGCGATAGCAAACAGGAATTGTCTGAAGCCTTACCACACTTAGCAACCGTTGCTGACGACATCAGCATCTTCAACGCAGTTCACACGGATCAGTTCAACCACGCTCCAGCACAACTATTCTTGAACACCGGATTTGGCCAGCCTGGCCGCCCAAGCATCGGGTCATGGGTCAAATATGCTTTGGGTGCAGAGACAAATAATTTGCCAGCCTACGTGGTTATGAACACGGGAGGAGGGGTTAGCGGTGGAGCAGGGCTCTATTCAAGCGGATTCTTGCCAACAGTGTATACGGGCATATCCTTTCGCGGCAAAGGTCCGCCGATTCTTAATGTCGAGACCCCAGCCGGCATCAGCGACAGTGCGCAACAAGCCACCTTTGATCTAATCAAGCGATTAAACCAACATCAACTGGCGGTAATCCAAGATCCGGAAATTTCCACTCGCATCGCTTCCTACGAAATGGCTGCCAGATTACAGCTTTCCGCACCGGAGCTCATTGACCTTACACAAGAAACCCAAGAAACACTTGACCTCTATGGATGCGACCCGACCAAGCCTTCGTTTGCCCGCGCCTGTTTGTTGGCACGTCGAATGGTTCAACGCGGCGTCCGTTTTATCAACATCTTTCACAGCGGTTGGGATGCACATTCGGATGTTGCCGGAAACACAAAAAACAATACCGGCAAGACCGACCAAGGCAGCGCTGCCTTGGTGAAAGATCTAAAACGGCTTGGCCTGCTCGATGAAACACTCGTAATTTGGGGCGGCGAATTTGGACGAACTCCAATGATCGAACAGAACCCCACACTGGGTCGCAAAATGGGACGGGATCATCATCCTCAGGCATACACTATGTGGATGGCCGGGGGCGGAATCAAACGAGGCTACCACATGGGCGTAACGGATGAATTCGGTTTCCATCCGACCGAAGACGCCGTGCACATTCATGATATCCAAGCCACCATTTTAGCAACGCTGGGCTTAGACCACGAACGCCTCACTTATCATCACGCCGGTCGCGATTTTAGATTGACTGACGTGCATGGAGAGGTCATCAAACAAGCGCTGGTGTAGAGGTGGTTTGTGGCAAACACAGAACTTGTTCAATAGAAAACAAGGATGGATTTCCCTAAGGGTGAGGGGGACAAAACACCTGCACTCACCTACGTTCTAAATCTGCAATCGTCTTAGCAAGAATCCCTTTCACATAGCCGTTATAGCGACCGTTCGGTGATCTCCCTCCGTTTATGGGCATCGCTTTAATCTTTGATAGATGCGGAGAAAAAAGACCGTCAAGCTTATCGATGGCGTTAAGAGCCATGATCGAGACGAATACATCTTGCTGCGGCGTCCAAGGCGCTAACTCTAACAACGTCGCCACCGCCGTTTGAACAAGGGCGGAATTCTTCGAATACTTCGCCACCGCATAAGACGCAGCTATCTGTGCGTACGGAGATGCATCGCTCATCAGGGTTTTGAGCTCCTTATCAGAAACCGCAACCGCCGGCGCCCCTCGATTTAAAATCCCCACGGCCACCCAATAGCGGACAGCCGAATCATCGTCATCTATATATTTTTTTACATCTGGCAATTCATCGACGTCTTTATGAGTCGCCCAATTTGCTGCCGCCATGATGCGTTCTAACGGATACAACTTGTCGTCATGCCCCATCTCATAGGGCGTCGTTCCGACGCTGCGGCTATGAATTTCACCTTCCGGCAAGAACCCGACATCGCGAATTTCCAAGCACCAGTTGTTAAGTGCTTTCCTTAATTCCTTTAACTTCTTAGAGGCTGTGGTGGACCCAACTAAGTTATTAACTTCGTCCGGATCATTTTGCAGGTCATATAACTCTTCCGTTGGCTTCAAACCCCAAAATTGTTTTTGCGGTTCCGTAAGATTTCCTTTATCAAAATCCCGTTTCCACGCGGCCGTAGAAGGTGTGACAAAGTTGTACGCCACATATTGTCCATAAATAAAATGTGGATTGTAGTTGCGAATGTAATGATAGCGTCCATCGGTAACTGTCCGGATGAAATCATTTCGCTCATCCATTCGTCCGCGGAATCCAAACATGTATTTTGGCGCTGCTTGTTGGTGAATTCCCGCAAACGCATGGCCCTGCATGTGCGCTGGTGGCTTCGTTCCCGCTAAACTCAAAACCGTTGGAGCTAGGTCGACAAAATTCACCATGCGATCACTTTTCCCACCGGTGATGTATTCCTTGGGCGCGAGGTGTTTCCATTTTTCAGGAAAATAAACAATCACTGGAACCGATAATCCTGAATTATAGGTCCAACGCTTTCCGCGCGCCATGCCACTGCCATGGTCGCCAAAATAAAAGACAATCGTACTGTCAGTGAGCCCAGCATCGTCTAGTTCTGCAAGATGTTTACCTGCAATCGTATCTGCTCGGGTTACGATGTCGTAATATTGTGCCCAATCTTGGCGAGTTTCCTTATTGTCTGGATGGTAAGCAGGCACACGAACTTTAGCAGGGTCGGTAATCGCTGTATGCGGTCGTACTCGAATCTTGCTCTCGTGACTAACAGTGTTATTAAAGATTGCAAAGAAGGGTTTGCCGTCCGGTCGGTTTCCATAATGCGCGTTTCTCGAGGACGCGTCCCAACCTTGATTTTCTTTAAAGACATTGTAATCTTGTTTTGAATTATTCGTCGTATAGTAACCCGCCCGCTGCAAATAAAGCGGATAAAACTGGACGTATTTGGGCAGTTGCACCATGCTCCGCATGTGTTGTCCACCGATTGATGGTGGGTACATGCCTGTGATAATCGCGGTACGAGCGGGAGCACAGACCGGTGCACAGGACCACGCTAACTTGAACATCAACCCTCGTTTTGCCAAGGCATCCACATTGGGGGTAACAGCTAACTTGTCTCCATAGCAACCCATTTCTGGGCCATGGTCTTCGCTGGAGATCCACAAGATGTTAGGGGACTCCGCGGCCACTACGTCCTGTAAGGGGGTTAACAAATTGCCACCTATCAGCAAGCTAGCAAAGCACGTTAATACACAGGGAACCTGGCCAAGTTTACTGATTTTTTTTCTCATTACGTCGTCTACTCTTTCTGCATATCGCTTCTGTCTATCAATAATAAATCACTAATCAATTCGGTTCTCAATATCCTTCATAAGGTATTGAGGAGTATGGATGGTTATCAAATAACGAACCGTCACCCGTTATACGGGGGTCAGCAGTACGTCTTAATTCTTGCATTAGTTGTTCTCGCAGAGATTCTTTGACCATAGCCATTGCAGGAATGTTCGCAAGATTCCGCATCTGATCGGGATCTGTCGCGATCGCATACAATTCCTCATGAGGACGTTTAGCAAATGCATAATCATAGTATTTTTTCCACTGCGGGTCGTTACGATGCTGCACAATCCAAGCCTTGGTTGGACTGGCGTCGGGATCACCAAACGTAACAAACGTATTGTTTTCCAGCGCGTCTACGGGCGGCGTGAACACGTCGGTGACCGTCTTTGGGCCCCCCATGGGCCAACGATCTGGCTTGAAATTGATAATGTACAAGTATTCTGGCGTGCGGATAGCGCGTTGAGGGTAGGGCAAGTTTCCTTCACGAACCGTCGCTACATGACGTTCGCGACCCGTCACCACCCAATTACGTGTCGGATCAATCCAACCCGATTTAGCAGACCGCAAAACCGGAACTATACTCTGTCCCGTCATGACAGATGGTATCGGCACTTTACCTAGCTCCAAAAACGTCGGAGCAAGATCCATGAGGTTCACAAAATCCTCGACAACTCGCCCCCGCCGTTGTCCGGGCATTGAGACGATCAAAGGAACCTGAACACCAAAATCGTATAGATTACATTTTCCTCGAGGAAACCCCGGAGCGCCATGATCGCCACTTATAAAGACTGCCGTACTCTGCAATTGCTGACTTTCACGCAGCATATTTATAATCACACCTACTGCCGCATCAAAAGCCATCGCTTCGCCAAGATAATCCGCGAAATCCTGTCGTACTTCAGCAACATCTGGTAGGAATTTTGGTAGCCGATCTTTTAATTTGTCTGGGTCAATTCCCCAGTATTTTTGTCCTGATCCCTTGATCCACTTGCGATGCACATTCGTTGGGCCAAACCAATAGCAAAACGGACGCCCTATAGGTTGAGCATCTAAGAATGCTTGGAAATTTCGCCGGACTTCAGATAGCATCCCCTGTTTCGCATCCGCCAAGCTTTGTTGTTGTCCAAGTCTACGTTGTATCCCCTGCGAGAACCCATTGAATTGTGATCCACCTTTTTCGTATCCAAATTCCCCGCCTCCGAAAGGCGCGTCGCGCGGACGTCCTGGCGACCATACTTTATATGTTTCTCCAATATGATAATCAGCGTCGTGCAGCAATAGTGGAAACACCGGTATACTAGGATCCCAGCGAGCGCCCTGTAGAATCGCGCCTAGGCCGGTGCGATAAAAATACTGACCCGACAACAAGGAACTCCGACACGGAGTACAAGAAGGTGCCGTCACAAAGGCATGTTTAAACAGGGTGCCCCGCTTTGCAACCGAATCAATGTGAGGCGTACTAAAAGTCGCGTTGATAGAATCCTTACCGTCGATTTTGGCATAAGTACTGGCATACTTGCCCCAATCATCGGCAAATAGAAACAGAATATTGGGACGTGCATTCTCTGGGGGAGCTGCCAACGCTAAGCTGGAGACGGCAAGTAACAGAACGACACTGGCAAAGTACTTCATTTTGGCATGCATTTCAAAGTTATGTGAAAAAAGTGTAACATCACAATTCTACTGGACAATATCATTATTTGCAGGTCTCGCCTGCAGCCACTGATTGTATTTCTGCTTTAATATCTTCTCAAATTTCCTGCGAACCGTAGCGGTTTCACGATTATCATCTTCGGAATAAATCATGTGCTGTTCCAGTGGGTCGTTTGCCACGTCGATTAACTGTCCATTGTTGTAAAGTTTAAATTGCTTGTCTTGCACAAAACGATGTAGTTGAAATTTATGTTTATCCCAACCCGGCCGTGGGTCGTAATGATAAAACACATAATCTCTTGTCGAAGACCGCTTTTCAAGATCAAGTAATTGTTCATAAAAGCTAATGCCATCGAGTTTCGCAGACAGGGGGACCGTGCGTCCTGCCGCTCGGACCAATGTCGGCAAGAAGTCTGTCGAGTCGATTAGATTATCATTCACCGTTCCCGGTTTAATTGTCCCAGTCCACCTTGCATAAAACGGTACGTGCACGCCAGCGTCGATCGTCAATCCTTTTCCGCCTTGGCTAGGCCCCCACTGCGTTTCCGTAATGATTTTTTGATTTGTACCATTGTCGCTGTAAAACAAAACCAACGTGTCCTTGCCAATCCCAGCTGTATCGACCGCAGTGAGAATACGGCCGAGAATTTTATCCGTATATTCAACCATGTCACCATAATAACGATTCTCCTCAGTGAACCGATTGCTAGAATCAGCCCATTCTGGTGAGTCCGGAGTAGGAGAAAAAGGATTGTGCGGTAGCGCCATCGCATAGTACAAGAAAAAAGGGCGATCGTGCTTTCTCGCGACGTATTCACTGATATAGTCGACCCACACATCTGGCCCATATTTACCTTGTGTATCGTTTAAGAATTTACCGTTTTGCTTTATGCGTGGGTCAGCATAACGAGAACCTTTGTCTTCGGTGTGGCGAGTGTGCCAGAGGCAGTATTCATCAAATCCCGCTTTGTTCACGTGCATGCCTTTGTCACGCCGCAATTCAGCCCCTGGATAATCTGGCGGGTCATAACTCTGGAGCTGCCATTTTCCCACGATACACGTTTCATAGCCAACTTCTTGCATATAGTGGCCGAACGTCTTGGCCTGTGGATCTAGAATACCAAAGGCCAACCAATTACGATGGTTGTAGATGCCCGTCATAAATTGGATGCGAGTGTTTGTGCACAACGGCTGAGCATAGGCATGCGTGAATCTCATGCCCTGCCGAGCCATCTGAGACATATGAGGCGTCTTGTATTGCCGACCACCGTAATCTTGCACGCTATCGAGCCCTAAATCATCCGCCATGATGAGAATAATATTCGGTCGATCAGCTGCCGCCAAAGACCCGCTCAAAACAGTGATAAACAAAATCCACACGATTGCATATTTTTTATTTTTTACCATTCAATCATTTTACCAAACTAATATACGCTACGGGAACTACGGGGCTGATCCAATCCCCTCATTCACCCTTGCATTTGATGTATAATAACAGCGATCACTACAAACGTTCCAGCTACAACCCGCACCCTAAACGCCCCGCCAATGAATCTCACTAAACACATCTTAGCTTTAGTCTTCCTATTATCAATCACAGTTTGCATGAACGCCGAAAATCCATCAGAGCCAACTACAATCACTATCGACGAAGCCCGCGGGCGGGTTCGAATTTTGGAAACCGTATACCTCTCCTCCTTGCAAAATATCCATCGCAATTATTTTAGAGACGACCAAAGATTGCCGATTCCCTCGCGCGTTCTAGAAGACGTTTTTTACAGCGTCAGCAGTCGCAACGGAATTAAAAGTCGCTGGATAGCCGTCAATACACCGGCAATGAATGTTGAACACAAACCGAAACCGGGATTTGAAACTAGAGCAACCGCAGCGATGATCGCAAAAAAATCACGGTTTGAGGAAGTCAAAGATGATGTTCTATATAGTGCCCGCAGCGTAACGCTATTGGCATCCTGTCAGCGCTGCCACCTCAGTTCGCTGGCGCAGCAAAATGGAGGTCGCCGTATTGCTGGACTTGTTATCGAAATACCGTTGAAAAACACCGCTGCGGACACAGATAATGAAGGCAGTGACCAAGATAACAAATAAAACAAACCTCCCTGTAAACCAACTGTCCAGACGGCAGGTTATCAGGTCGCTGTCGGGTGCCGCTTTAATCGTTGCAACCAGTGCCCCCGCAGCTTTAGCTAATCGTCAACGAACAATTCGTGTCGCTGGCGTTGGCACTGTTTATAAACAAAATTCCCATTGCGATGTCATCTTTGGAAAAATACTGGAAGGTTGGCGGCATGATAATGGCCCCGGACCGAACATGGAGATTGCTGGTCTGTTTATGGATCAATTTCCGAACGACGATATGGCGCGCGATCTGGCGAAAAAGTATGATTTCCCAATTTTTAACTCCATTCGGGAGGCACTGACTTTGGGGACTAACAAGTTGCAGTGTGACGGCGTTATTAGTGTCGCAGAACATGGCGAGTATCCTTATACGCCGGACACAAACCAACACAAATATCCGCGGCGCCTTTTTTTTGACGAGATTGCCGATACATTTGAATCCGTCAATACAGTCAGGCCTGTGTTCAACGACAAACACCTCAGCTACAACTGGGCCGACGGTTACGCTATGTACCGTCGCGCCAAACAACTCAAAATACCTCTCATGGCAGGTTCCTCGCTACCGTTCGCTTGGCGTTATCCCGCCAAGGTCCTACCACGTGGCTCACAAATTACATCCATCATGGCCTGCGGATATGGCGGGCTTGAATCTTACGGTTTTCATGCATTAGAAGTGCTGCAATCGTTGGCTGAGCGGCGCCGCGGAGGTGAAACCGGTATCAAATCCATCACGACGGTTTCCCGAGATGAAATATGGAAAGCAGAAGAGGCAGGACGCTGGTCCCGCAAACTCATGGCTCAGGCATTGGCAACCGCCGGTGAAAACGTTGACGACCTCGAAAATCGTTTGCAACTGAAAACCTCGGCGCTGTACCTCATCGACTACCTTGATGGGACCAACGGAGTGTTAGCCATGCTAGACGGCATCACTCGCGAATTTACTGTTGCTGCAGAGCTTGCCAATAGTAGCGATCGTTTTGCCCAATGGTATCGACTAGAGATGACAGCGCCCTTTGGCCATTTTGCGAAACTTGCGGCTGGCATCGAACAGTTTTTCCGAACCAGACGCGTTACCGCGCCTATTGAACGCACTCTTTTAACAACCGGAATCTTGGACCGCGCCATGCACGGCTACCTCCAAAACGGAAAACGCCTCGCAACTCCCGAACTCGCCATTCGTTATCGGCACAGCAAGTGGCCTTTTGCCAACCAATTTGAAGAAAACTTTCCTGCGCCAATGCCATAGTTGCGTATTAAATAGTGGCACTTTTTTTTAAGGCTGTCACCGATGCATTAACCGCGACTAATAACTCTTCGATGTCATCTACGGTTAAGTCGCCGATAGTACCGATACGGAACGTTTCATGTTGAGAGACTTTACCCGGATAGATCACAAACCGACGCTGCTTCAGCAAATCATAAAACGCGGCAAATTCAAACCATGGTTCCTCTGGAAAGAAGAACGACGTAATAATTGGCGAATGGTCTTCAGCCTCTAGCAATGTTCTAAAACCAAGTTCATCCATACCGACTACGAGTCGTGTTTGGCATCTGGTATACCGTTGGCACCGCGCGGCAATCCCGCCTTCGTCCTCCAGTTCTTGTAAAGCTCGTCGAAACGCCAGTAGCACGTGTGTCGGTGACGTAAACCGCCATTTGCCTTCGTTTTCCTCCATGACTCGCCATTGATCATAGAGGTCCAAACTGACCGATCGGGCATACCCGGAGGATTGTTTGATAGCCTCTTCACGGCAAATAACAAATCCGAACCCTGGCACCCCTTGTATGCATTTGTTAGCGGATGAAATCAAGTAGTCAACGCCCAAATCGTGCATGGCAATGGGCACCCCACCGAAACTGGACATGGCGTCGAGAATTATTTGACAATCGTTTTCTTTTGCTATCTGACACCATTGCTCTAGCGGGTTCAACATTCCAGTCGTCGTTTCACAATGTACAAACGCCACGTGCGTAATTGTCGGATCCGCGGACAATGCAGTCGTGAATTCCTCGACTGGGTAAGACGTTTCCATCGTTTCCACAACCGTGACTGCTATTTTTAATCTTTCGGCAATCGCGACAATACGCGCTCCATACGCACCATTGTTCACAACCAGCAACTTGCCCGCGGGCGGAATAACCGAACCGATTGTGGCTTCAACCGAAAACGTGCCACTACCCTGCATCAACACGCTCGTATAGCCCGGCTCGCTCGTAGCTAAGGCCACAAGAATTTGTCGGACCTCTTGGACAATGGCGTTGTAATCTCGGTCCCATGTCGACAGGTCGACCTGCATCTCCGCTTTAACTTGAGCGGTAGTTGTTAACGGACCTGGTGTCAGCAACAAATATGGAATATCGTCCTGCACATTAACCCCTTACATGTTTACCAATATCGATTTTTGAATTTCCGATTCATCCACCGAGCACTTGCAACAATTCGCCCGCGGATCGAATCACATCGGTAGCACCACCCGTGAGGAAGATGGCTTTCGCGGATTCGTGTTTTTCGGTTTGTTCATCTTCGCTAAGAACTTGCAATTCGTCATACGTCAATCCGACATCGTTACCTGTTAGGGTAATAGCAACGCTTCGCACTCCAGCGTTTAATCCTGCCAAGACATCCGGCATCGTATCCCCCACCTTGACCACATCAGCGACAGACTGAACCTTGAGTTCTTGCATGCACTTAAAAATCAACCACGGAGCAGGTCGACCGTTAGGTACTTCATCTGAACAAGCGCGAAAATCGACGGCCAATCCCGCCGCAGCCAAATCTTCCCATACTGGATCTGCAACAACCCGTGGATAACCCGTAGTCGCGGCGATTTTGATATCACAATTGCGTAACGTCTCAAACAGTTCCAGCACACCAGGAATAATATCCACGTGTTCACGAGCAACCTTAATCTGCAGCGGCATAAATGTATCGTATACGTGCTGAACGTCGTCATCAGACCATGCTCGACCCTGAGCGACTTCCCAGCGACTGGCAATATCCGGAACTTCCAACAACGTCTGAATATGGTCTCGCTTATGCAACCCCATCGGGCCGCGAGCTTCAGCGACAGAAATCTCTACGCCCATGGATGCGAACGCTTGCACAAACGCCGAAATCGGAGCAAAACACCCGTGGTCAATAATTGTACCGGCCATATCAAAGATCACTAGTTTTGTCATATTATTTTGGTATTTCTTTCATCGATATTGGTTGGGAAGGGCCCCTGTAGCCGCCCGCTTTTCGGTACATTGTAAACCATAAATCCTATTTGTGGCAATTCGTGGTCCGCCAGCCGCGTTTGTTTTAGTGGGCCCTGCTACGATTAACGGCGTGCCACAAGCCATCTCCGTATCATCCGTTCCCATTCATATGCCGCTGGCCGGACAGACGCTAATGCAGTGCTCAGTTGAAACACCTGTTCAAACAACTCACAGATAATCTCGGCGATCACGTCAACATGACTGCGAAACTCGGCTTGCTTAGCTACTTCGATCATCTGTGAATAGGATAGATGATTGGCAATCTCAGATAATCGCGTGTCGCAATTCCATTCACCATTAATACGGGTCAACTTATACTTGTCCAACAGACGTTGGTTACGGATTTTTTGATAAACCCGATTTTGTTTAAGCACCTCGCGTAACAAACCTTCGGTGCGTGGTTCCCACACGTAAGGGTACATTTGTCCGAGCAATCCATAAGGTTGACCTATCCGCATGTAGTGAATTTGCGACATTTCAACGGGTGCCCGTGAGACAGAACCTAATACCCGCTCCCAATCGAGCCCTAGTTCTTTAACGCCTATTTCATGAATGGACACTAAATCCTGAATGGGCCTATTTGCTGGTGTATATTTCCCATCAAGCAAATGCATGTCGATTCCAGGTTGAATGGACTTAATCAGGCAATCGCCCACGATGTGTGCTAGCCAGCCAAAAATGTATGCTAATTTTCGTTCACCTTTTCCATACCGCTGTACCACATCCTCGCAAACAACCGCGACATAGTCATGTAAATGATCCCACGGCAGCGTGTGCTTTCTTTGGTCACCTTTCCATCCAAAGATCAAATGCGACCTACCATAAAACAAATCCGCAATTTCACTCGGACGATACTCTGCTCCTTGGTGCAGCAACTTCCACGGTACAACGGGACCCCCAGTTAGCGGACTTTGCTGCAGAGCAACAGTTCCATAACCAACTGATTTTCCTGTATCAACACAAACCGCTTCTGGTAGTGTTTGAATATCTGCTCCTAAGTACGCGCCAGACAAAAAGCTATCAAAGTGTCGATGTATCAGACCGCCAACTGGCATTCTTCTTTCAATTGCTTTTCGACCCGCCAAAATTGCATACAGCGTATGGCCAACAACACCACTCATAATTTCTTCCTACCCCCTACCTATAAAGCGCGAGCATGGGTTTGCCAACTGAGACAGGAAACGGCCTGTCCAGTTCATCATAAAAATGCGAGTGCGGCTCGATACCTAACGCATGAAACATTGTCGCCGCTACATCCCATGGAGCGTACCGTTGATCAACAACTTCCCCGCCAAAGCGATCTGTCTTACCAATCACCGCACCGCGTGTCACCCCTGCGCCAGCTAGGAAAATAGAATAAGCACTTGCCCAGTGCTTTCGTCCCGCGCTCGCGCCTGCGAAATTCTTTTCTAATGCAACAACCGGTGCTCTACCAAATTCGCCCATCACAATCACCAGCGTTGTTTCCAGCAACCCGCGATTATCAAGGTCTTTGATCAATGCCGTAATTGTCTTATCAAATCTCGGAATGAGATGCTTCTTCAAGGCTGGAAAAATATCGTTATGAGTATCCCAGCCGTATTCCTCAATTTCATCAGGTGCTAAATCTTGTCCGCGATTCGTGTGATTGAATATCACATTCACATACGGCACCTGCGCTTCTACCAACCGTCGACCCAGCAAACAAGCTTGTCCTGACCGATATCTGCCATAGTTGTCGCGAGTTTTGGCGGATTCCTTGTTAAGATCAAAAGCCGACACCACGTGTGGCGAAGTCAGCATATCAACTGCTTGCCCATAAAATCGATTGTTATTGCGTACTTGCTCGTTAGCATCCAAGGCCGTTTGATTGCGGTCTAAGGATTTCTTAAGTTGAATCAATTTCCGCATCCTAATTTCGCTCAAGCGAGATTCATAACTAAGTCCAGGAATGGCAATTTCATCACTTGTCGGATCGCCTACCATGAGCGGGTCATAGGATTTCCCCAAAATACCGCCATACATGCCGGGAGCAATATTGATGGGAATTAGAGCAGGGCCGTTTATGTAAACGGAATCGTAGGGAAAGCGTGACTCGAATGGCAAACGATTCAGTATAGAACCGAGCGCTGGCAAATCTGTCGGCTTGGGCAGGGGGTTCGTAGACAAACTTGGGTAATAGCGGCCGGTCATGGTTAAATAGGTCGCACTGCCGTGGTCTAAGTCCTCGTGCGCCATACTTCGTACTAAAGTAAATCGATCAGCAATGGATGCGAGTCCGTGCATGTCCTCGGTGAAATGAATGCCTGGCAATTTAGTTTGTAACGGTAAGAATGCTCCTCGGATGTGTTCGGGAGCATCTGGCTTGGGATCCCACATGTCAATCTGACTTTGTCCACCGCTGGCAAAAATCGTAAGTACGCTTTTAGCTCGGCCAAACCCAGTCACTTCACTGCTTCTTGCTTCTCCTGTTAGTCCCAACATCGCACCGGACGCCATCTGTAAACAGCGACGACGACTTAATGTAGATTGATGCGAGTTTTCAAATAAATTGAGCATCTTTTCATTATAGCCCAATCGTTGTTTATTGGTTGTCCGTCGCTGTTGAATCTAATGATGTTCTGCACGCATCGCTGCTACGGATGTGATTTAGTTTGCTGCCATATCGTCCACGATGAAAATGTGCATAATGGGCAATTCACCTGCCGTTTTCCGCCTAAACATCCCGCCTCCACTACGATTACCACACACATGTCCTCCTCAAGTACAGCTGTAACACTTTCTAACGACGCAGCGGATGGCGGCATGCATCGCGGCTGGTGGATTCTGACAGTGGCTTTCACAGCCATTTTCATGTCAGCGCCTGGGCAATCGCACTCCATTGGTACGTTCCGCGACATGATGATCCGTAGTATGGATAATGTAACCGACACCCAGTATTCCACAGCCTATCTATTTGGAACGCTTTTTAGCGGTTTTGCGTTACCGTTTTTAGGACCACTCATTGATCGCTTTGGCGCCCGTACACTACTCCCGCTAACATCCATGTTCCTCGCCGCAGCTTGCATCCTGATGTCACGCGTCGAGCATTTGCCATTGTTGTATCTCAGCTTGGGAATGCTGCGGCTATTTGGGCAAGGCTTGATGTGCCTACTGGCTACTTGGTTAATTGGCGAATGGTTCCAAGAAAAACGTGGTCTCGCAATGGGATTGATGGGGGTTGGCGGCGCACTAAGCGTCATGATATTCCCGATGCTCAATCGATACTTCATGCTGAACTATGACTGGCAAACAGCTTGGTTGGCACTAGCCGTCATTCTCTTAGTCACCTTCGTCATCCCACCCTGGTTGACAATCCGCAACCGTCCGGAAGACGAAGGCCTTTATCCAGATTGGGAACATCAACCACCCGCGGAGCATTCCTCGCGTACTGGCGAATATTCACCACATATCACTCAGGAAACATGGACGCGCCGCGAAGCGTTGCGCGACCCTACGTTTTGGAAATTGGTTATGTGCATCACCTGCACCGCCATTGTTGGGACAGGAGTGATCTTTTACGCGGATCGAGTTCTCGAGCGGGTGGGGATGTCCGGTAACGAACCATATTATGTGTTAGCGCTGCAAGCGATTTTGGCAACGATTACGTGTATCGTAGCAGGATATTTAACGGCTAAGATCCAAGCACGCTATTTATTGGCAACCGCTATGTTTCTCCTAGCCGCAGCGATGGGCATATTAGTCACGATGTCCAGTCCCTGGATGGCGTTGCCTTTTGCTATTTTGGGAGGCATTCATGGCGGAATTATACGGACGGTGGGCAGTGTCGTATGGGTTAATTATTATGGTCGCGAGCACCAAGGTGCAATCGCTGGCGCTGCGGTTAGCGTCTCTGTAGCAGGTTCCGCATTGGGACCACTACCGCTCGCCATCTCCGAGGACATCTATGGAACTCCTGGACCTGCAATGATTTTGTTTATGTGCTTGCCAATCATCGCTGGAATTATCGTGTTATCCGCCGCCCCACCAAAACGAAATACCGTTGAGTCTTCATCGGGGACGGCATAAATATTACTTGGCCGAGTCAATTGCCTTTGTAACGGCGCGGCGAAATTCCTCACGTGGATTATCAAATCCAGCAGATTGTGACAACGCCATTCCAACAACTTTGCGGGACGGGTCAATCCAGACAAATGTTCCTTCACTACCGGTATGTGAATACGACGCGTCGTCATGCACTTTCCAGCCAAGTCCATAATAACTCGTTCGGTCCAAGCGTTCCGCTGCGGAGTATATTTCCTTCGTTACCGGAAAAGTCGCCTGCTGAACACTCCGCCTCGAAAGAATACGTGACCCCTGATATTTACCTTGCCCTAAAAACATCTGACAAAATTTTGCGTAATCTTCTGCGGTCGACACCATTCCACCCGATGCGCGTACAAACGGAACACGCATGCGAGCTTCTCGCTTAAAACGTATCGACCATTCGTCACTGTCATTTTTTGTGGACACCCCATACACAACTGACATTTCCTCAATGCGTCCGACTGGCGGGGGGTTACTTGAATCCACCATCCCCAGTGGTTCATAGATATTTGAAATCAGGAACTGCTCTAGCGACTCCCCTGACACTTTTTCAACCAACGCGCCAATCGTGTTGTAGGCCGCATTGTTGTAGCTATAGCTCACGCCCGGTTCTATCGAAGGAACAATTTTGGCCAATCGATTCACCTCTGACTGCAAATTCGGTCGTCGCGGGAAATCTTCATCAGGCTCCAGTAACGGAAAAACAAACAACGATTTAAAACGCCAGCCGCTGGTATGCGAAAGCATCTGTTTGATCGTAATTTCCCGATGTGCATCGTTATCAAACGCCGGTAGGTATTTGGACACGCGATCTTCAATCGACAACAATCGACGCTGTTGCAGAATTAACACGGCAGTTGCTACAACGGCCTTGGTATTGGAAGCCATTCGCAGCAGAGTGTCAGTTTGCATTTCAGCTTGAGCCGCTTTATCACGCCAACCCAACGCCTCCGATACCACAATCTCGCCTTCATGAACCACGTATAAAATAACATTGGGCAATTTTCCCTGTTTAATCCGACTGCGGTAAACATCGACCGCCTCGCTCAGCAGTTCGTTTCCTGCGACTGGCTCTGTCGTGCAATACTGCGAGCATGCCAAAAAAAACACCGCTGAGTAGCACGCCATTTTTCGGATTTGTAGTAACGCCCTAATGTTCACTAGCTTTACCTGCCCCACTAGGAATATGAATATTCTCTACCATTTTTTGGACATACCGCGGTGGCGGTGGACTCACTGTATTTACCAGAAACGCAGTGGCAAAATTAATCAGCATACCAAGCGTCCCAATTCCTTCTGGCGAAATGCCAAACAAGTATTGTTCCTTGGTGCCACCCATGAATTGAAAATAGACAATATAACCTAACGTAAATCCGATTCCACAGATCATGCCAGCGATCGCTCCTTCGCGACTCATCCGTTTGGCAAAAATCCCCAACAGTAGCGTAGGAAAGAAGGACGAAGCCGCTAAGCCAAATGCAAATGCAACTGTCTTCGCGATGAAAGCCGATGGCGGATTAATGCCAAAATATGACGCGACAATGAGTGATACTAGGGCTGCAACGCGGGCATAGGCAACCTCTTCCTTGTCTGACAAATCAGGTTTGATGATTTTCTTCATCAGGTCGTGCGAAATCGATGTGGATAGCACTAGCAGTAATCCGGCTGCCGTGGATAACGCAGCAGCTATGCATCCGGCCATCAACAAAGCGATTACCCATGGTGGCAAACCGGCCATATGCGGATTTGCCATCACCATGATGTCATTACCAAACCACAGCTCATTGGGGTTTGGATTTTTAGCCTCCTTATTGGCTAACAAACGCTCTTGATGTTTTCCAAAAAGAACATCGGCACCAGATCCATCAGCCGGATACACAGGGGCTTTACCATCAAAGACATCGTTGGAATTCGTGTCTGATTCGGCGGGTCCATAATACTGAATAATGCCATCATCGTTTTTATCGACCCACGCCATCTGGCCAGTGGATTCGAATTCCTTAAACCATTTAGGAGCATCGACGTATGACGTTTGGTGCAGTTTTTCGATCAAATTAACTCGGGAGAAAGCTCCAATCGTCGGAGCTGTGAGATAGATGACTGCGATAAAAGCGAGCGTCCAGCATGCTGATTTCCTAACCGCTAGTACGTCTTTTACAGTAAAGAATCTCACAATGACGTGGGGAAGACCCGCCGTGCCACACATCAATGCTGCGGTGATAAAAAACATGTCAACTTTGGATATGGAGCCGGACGTATAATGGGCAAAACCAAGCTCCGCGTTGATCGCATTTAGTTTATCCAGAAAGGGCACATGCTCTCCACCAACGACATAGTCACCTATCAGGCCGAGTTGCGGAATGAAATTATCTGTAAGTGCAATGGCTATGTAAATTGCCGGAATGGTATAGGCGAAAGCCATCACGCAGTATTGGGCGACTTGGGTATACGTGATCCCTTTCATGCCACCCATGCCAGCATAAAAGAACACAATCGCAGCGCCTATGATCACTCCCGCCGGTATACCAATTCCAAACAATTGCGAAAACACAACTCCGACGCCTCGCATTTGCCCCATGATATATGTCATGCAAATGAAGATAGCGCAAACGACTGCAACTCCGCGAGCAAGTTTTGAGTAATAGCGGTCGCCTATGAAGTCAGGAACGGTCGCTTTTCCAAACTTCCTGAGGTAGGGAACCATCAGTACGGTCAACAGGACAAAACCGCCAGTCCAGCCCATTAAGAATCGTGAGCCATCATAACCACCAATGGCCAACGACCCGGCCATCGAGATAAACGTCGCCGCGGACATCCAGTCGGCGGCTGTTGCCATACCATTCGCTAATGGTGAAACACCACCACCGGCAGTGTAGTATTCTTTAGTCGAACTTGCGCGCGACTTAAAAGCGATCCCGATATAGATAGCAAACGAGATCCCAATAAAAATAAAATTCAGTGTGCTCTGTTCCATCGTCAGTTATGCTCTCACGTTGTTATAATTGTCCCGTCTAGTCCTTGGAATCAACTGAATCGATGGAATCGGGCAGGAAATCAATATATCCATATTTAGAATCAAGGCGATACATTAATACGGCATAGGTAATTAGTAGCGACACAAAGCAAATAATTGACCCTTGTTGCGCCATCCAAAATCCGAAGGGGGCATTACCGACGTGTGGCATATTCTGATCCATCCACTCGCGAAACAAAATGCTACAACCAAGGCTTACCAAGAACCAAACCGCCAATATAGCGAGTGTTATATACAAACAGGCTTTGCGATGTTTGAGGGCATTAGAAGACGACATTGGGGATATGCTCAGCTAGAGGTTTGTTTGAGGGTTACGGATCTAATCACCTAATCTAAGCTAGTAGAATAAACCGTTTCAGTAGTACAAATCAAGTGCGGACGCAAAAACATACGGACTCGCAATAATTCGTAAGATTTTGTATCTTAACATCAAATATTCTGTCATTAATAACGAATAATGAATTGTTTACCAAATATCCTTCTATACAGGCAAAAGTAATCCATGTCTGCAGATTCTCTATATTGCCCTAAGTGTGCAACTCCCGTTGCGCATGGGATCCCGGCATGCCCATCGTGTGGAGTACCATTTGTTCAACAAGCGGAAGCACCATCCGAGGGACAACCGGTGTATCAACAGCAACCGGTGTATCAACAGCAACCGGTGTATCAACAGCAACCGGTACCACATCTGTCAGAAGCCAACAGCAAAAAGATAACGGCAGGGCTCTGCGCGATATTTCTAGGCTACCTAGGAATCCATAAATTCATCTTAGGTTACCAAGGTGCAGGGTGGGTGTATCTCGGTTTATTCATCGGTGGCCTCATCACTTGCTTCGCCGCTATTTCGTTACCGATAATGGGGACGATTTCCTTCATCGAAGGTATCATCTACCTCACCAAAACAGACGAAGAGTTCTACCACACTTATATGGTCAATCGTCGCGAGTGGTTCTGACGCTTTCGGTGCTGCGTTGTTATTTATCTTTACTTGTGGGCGAAAACAGGGCGATTTTTAACTAACCAATTCACGAATCACCCGGGCGTCATAAACGTCGGTCAATTTTTCATCGCGACCATTTTTCTCGTGCACTAGATCTTCATGATCAAGGCCCAGCAAATGTAAAATCGTTGCGTGATAGTCAGACATCTTTGTGCGATTGACGACCGACCGATAACCGAAATCATCGGTTTCTCCATAGGTTTGACCACCTTGAACACCGCCTCCAGCCATCCACACACTAAATCCATAAGGATGGTGGTCACGTCCCTCGGATCCCATCGATACTTTACCACCTCGCAGTTCCGCACCGGGCGTGCGTCCAAATTCACCACCCCAAAGTACCAAGGTTGAATCCAGCAAGCCTCGTTGCTCCAGATCTTGCAATAGTGCGCCAATCGGTCCGTCGGTACGCTGGCAACAGGAACTCGTGTTTTTCACATTGTCAGAGTGTGTATCCCACGGCTGGCCACTCATCAGAATTTGCACAAACCGCACGCCGCGTTCCACCAACCGCCGCGCCATAAGGCAGCGTTTTCCGTAAGACAGAGTCACCTTGTCCTCCAACCCATATGCCTTTTGAGTAACTGCTGTTTCCTGCGAGATATCCATCGCATCAGTGGCGGTTAATTGCATGCGCGCGGCTAATTCTAAATTAGAAATGCGCGCATCCAATTCCAGTTCGTGCGGATGATTCACCTTGTGGCGTGCATTAATGGATCGCAATAAATCCAGCTTAGACTGACGCACTTGTTCTATTTGCATGTGCTTTGGATTCAAGTTTAAAACCGGCGTTCCCTCACTACGAAATGGTGTGCCTTGATAAACCGGCGGCAACCAACCGTTGGACCAATTTCGCACTCCGTCCACCGACTGACCGGCCGGATCCGGCAATACTATATATGCCGGCAGGTTTTGGTTAACGGTGCCCAATCCATAAGCCGACCACGCACCGAGCGTTGGACGCCCGGGTGTAATCAATCCGGTTTGAGCCATCCAAATTGCCTGTTCGTGATTCCTATGTTCTGTGAACATAGACCGGATCACGGCGATTTTGTCGGCGTGCTTAGCGATGTTGGGCAGGCGGTCGGAAAACTCGACACCATTCTCGCCATATTTGCGAAACTTAAACGGCGTTCCGAATAGGTATTTCGTGCGATTCTCATCGTCGACTACACTGTCCGGTGGCGTTTTACCATGGTATTGATTCAACATTGGTTTTGGATCTAACAAATCAACCTGGCTAGGTCCGCCATGCATGAACAACTGTATCACTGATATCGCGCGAGGTTTAACGCCCGGTGAACGTTGGCTTAAATCGTGAATCCCTTTCGACGCAACGGCATCCTCGTGCAGCAGCGTAGACAAGGCCAAACCGCCGAATCCAGCACCCAGTTTCTGTAATACCTCCCGACGGGATCGTCTGGTTTGATTTGCTGTTTGATTCATTACATTCTCATCTTCTTTAATAGTTAACCAGTAAGTCGCTCAATCAATGTACGCAAATTCATTGCTCGACAACAAAACATGGCAAAGATCCACCAGCGCCAAACGGGTTGCTTGCTTCAGATTCTGTTCAGTTGATTTTTTCTGCTCATCCTGCTCACCGCTCAAATAGATGTCTGCCTGCCGCCGAATAAATTCTTCCAATCCTTGACGCTGTTCAGCATCAGCGCGACGTCCAGTCACGGCCATGAATGTATATCCAATCGGATCTTGAGGCGACTCTAGCAGAACACGATCCGCGAACGCCGCCGCGGCATTAACGACCAAGTCACTGTTAAGTAACGACAAGGCTTGCAGCGGGACAGTTGACTGATTACGCCGAGTGCAATTTGTTTCGATGTCTGGTTGATCAAATAGTTGCAGTATTGAAACCGGTGCAGAGCGTTTATTCCGCAAATAGATTGATCGTTTTTGTGGTAACTTGCCATCGTTCACCACAACCTCGCCATCAGGACGGCGGACAATGGCCGTCGGCGCACCATACATATCACTGCGCAAGGCCCCCGCAAGATGCAAAATGCTATCACGCAGCGGTTCGGCTTCCATCCGCCTTAAATTTTGACGCCACAACAAACGGTTGTTGGGGTCAACCGTTTCAGCGTGACTCGCGGTGACCGCAGAGGATTGTTGGTATGCTTGCGTTGACAAAATCAAACGATGCAAATGCTTCAAGCTCCACTGATTCGATTCCAGCTCTACCGCCAACCAATCCAACAACTGTTGGTGTTGCGGTTCTTCTCCAGCCCAGCCAAAATCCTCAACCGTGGATACTAAGCCCTCACCAAAATGGTGTAACCACAGTCGGTTTGCCATTACTCGAGAAGTTAACGGATGGCGGTTTTGAGTCAACCAATTGGCAAATGCTGTACGGCGCAACGACGTCGACACTTCACCTTCAACGGCTTCCCACACAAACGGTTCATCTGCTTGGATCATCTCTGGCACGCCTGGCCGTACCACTGCGCCTGGGGTTTGCGCGTCACCGCGGCGCAAAAAGGGGGTATACGGTACACCTGAAACATCGTATGCGGCATAGACATAGTCAAAGTGCTGACGACGTTGCTCCACTACTATTTGCTGTGTCGCATTATCGGCGACCGCTTGTTTATACACCGGATAATCCGAGAGTAACGCAGCTTCAAGTGCTTTCGCTTCGGGACGTAACAACGAACCGAATTTCTCAACTAAGTACTTTTGAACAATTGTTTGTTTGTCCACTGCAATCTTTACAGCCGCAGATACATCGGCCTGAAGAACTTCGGGCAATGCACCCAAACGTTTCATAAACAATTCTTCAATCTTCATTTCACGCAGAGTCGCTAATTCTTTTTTTAACGCTATCAACTCTACGTCTATCTGCTTATTGTGAATCGCCGCTGCATCCACTTGGCTCTTTGAGGCAACAGGTCGTTTGCGATCACGAAAGGGAATCCAAGCGTCTGGATTATAGACGCTCATAAAGATCGCCTGCAGTTGATAGTAATTTTTTTGTGTCAACGGGTCGAACTTGTGATCGTGGCACTTGGCACACTTCACGGTAATCCCCATCAAACCGCTGGTCACAATTTGCAATTGTTTATCAATTGTGGGGTAGTAATAAAGTCCGTTCACATTTTTGATCGTTTTGAAGTCTGGGCGACTTGCATCGGGAGCAGTACGCAGAAACCCTGTCGCCGATAATGCTTCCACAACATTCCTTGGCAGTTCAGTGCTATTTTTAAAATGCTCCCAGTAATTATGAACCTCGTCGCCCGCAATCTGCTCACGCACAAACTGATCATAAGGAAGATCACGATTAAGGGCGCGAATTACGTAGTCACGAAATCGCCAAATCAATTGCCGGTCTTGATCGGCAGATAACACCCCAGCGGAATCAGAATAGCCTGCTACATCAAGCCAATGCCGCCCCCAACGCTCACCGTAGCGAGGATCAGCAAGTACTTCATCAAGTAACCGCTGAAAACCAAGCGGGGAATCATCCGCGACAAACCGTTGTATCGCCTGCGGAGATGGCAGTATGCCCAGCATGTCTAGATAGACTCGGCGTATAAGAGTGGACTTTGCTGCCGGGGGAGAAAACGAAAGGCCTTCCGCAGACAATTGTTCCAGCAAAAACAAATCAATCGGGTTGGTAATAGAATCTGAAGATTCTTTGCCGCTGACAACGGGCACAGGTGGTCTTTGCGGAGGCGTAAAGGACCAATATGTATATTCAACTTGATTGTAAGAAGTCGTTTCTACGGCATTTATGTCAACGTTATTCGAATTGGCCACGGCTAACTTCAAATCGTTCCTAGCATTTTCGTTTATCCAAACTCGGATCTTACCTTGCTCTACATCGGTCAACGGTTCCCCTTTGGGAGGCATCTTTCCTGATGAGACGACTTCGTAAAGCAAGCTCGTTTCCGCAGCATCTAAGCGAATGGCCGGTCCAGATTTTCCACCCTGCAAAATTCCAGTAACCGTCCGCAAATCTAAGCCAACTTTTGGCGCCGCGCCACCATGACACCCGATACAGCGAGACTTTAGGATCGGCAATATATCCTTATCGAAAACAGACGCCATTTCCATTGACTGGGGTGTTTGCGCTTCTTTTTCCTCTTTCCCTAACGCGGGTAAGGTAAACAACAAACAAAGACTAAACTGCAGGAAGTTTCGCATCATAGACATAATCTTATTTCAAAATCGTTCCGAGACTAACGATCACTTTCTTAATTGCCGCTGCGTTTAATTCCCCCACGGCAAAAGCATGATTCGCCTTAACTTGCAAACCGGTCCACAACATCACCGTAACTTCAGCGTCCGCCGCAATTTTATAATCTGGCGGGCCTTTAGCATCCTTAAACACCGTTAATGGAAGAGTACGCAGTCGGTTCATTTGCGCAATTTCGCTCAATTTACCTTCTTGTTTTTGCGGTTTGTCACTCAACACAACTACAAATGCTCGCAATTGTTTATTCGAGTTTTCAAATAATTTTGCTTGAAGTTCTTTGGCCAAACTGACCACGTTATCGTCGAGCGAGCGAGTAAAAACTGCTACAACCGGACGACCGCCGTAAACTCAGCGATAGCAAAGGGTCTTACCACGAGTTTGCGCCGAGGAACAATCCTTCACGTCAAACGCATCGGCGTAATCGCCAATTTGTAAACCTGATTTTATCTCAGCGTGCAATAGCGTGGTAAACGCAAGCCAACCGAAGCAAGCCAGCATAACCATAGTTTGTCGTTTCATGTTCATCGAAATTCACTTCCGTTCTTATTGTATAGTTATTAAACGTATGGCCTACATTCATTATAATCAATTCATACTTCTACTATCAGGTTATTATCACCAGCGGCCAAATTCTCATGAAAAACCCAACCAATCGAACCTATTTTGTCGGCATCCTACTCGTAACTATTTCCTGTGGTTGCGGCGCAGATAATGTTATTGTGCCAACTCCAATCGGCGATGCCCCAACAACCAAACAAGTTGTTGAGACGCCTCTAACCACAATGGGAACTTGGGCGGATATCGAGACTCTTATCAAAGAAAACCGCGGAAAGGTTGTCGTCGTGGACATTTGGAGTACTTATTGTGCGCCGTGCATGAAAGAATTTCCTCGATTGCTTGCGTTGCAAAAACAACATGGCGATAAATTGCAATGTGCATCATTTAACATCAATTACGCTGGACTACCGAATCAAACTGTTGAAACGGACCTGCCATACATCCATAAGTTCTTAGCAAAGCAACAATTTCAGGTGACCAACATTGTTTCAACCGAAACCGACGAGCAGGTTTATGGACAACTTGAAATATACGCGATCCCGGCAATCCTAGTGTTCGACAAAATGGGCAAGCGAGCGGCGACTGTTATGGAAGAAGCAGCCTATGAAAAGACGGTAAATCCGTTGGTCGCGTCGTTAATTGGCGAGCAGAAGTAGGAGGAACGCTCCGCGATTT